>NZ_CALHIK010000199.1 GCF_938030785.1 uncultured Campylobacter sp. | reverse complement strand
GCGCAAAATTTTATCCTGCAAATTTAACCCCCTGGCGGAAGTGATGGATTATCTGTATCAAAGCGCCTTGGGCTTTCATAAATTTTTCGCGCTAGCTACGGCGATTTTAACGATAATTTATCTGATTTTTACCCAGCTTAAGATCGACGCGGCGGCGGAATTTTGCCCGCGCAAAGAGGCTTTAAATTTTGCCGCTTCCGCGCCGCAAGCTGAAAATTTAAAGCAAAAGAGCAGATTTGGGCTTAGATTTCTTAGGCGCATCAGGCTGTTTTTGCCGATATATTATGCGACTCTCGCGGCGCTGATAATTAGCGGAAGCGTGATGCTACCAGTGCCGCGCTTTGATCTGAGCTTTAAAATTTACTTTATGGCGGTCGGATCGCTAGCGATGATCGTGCTTAGCGCAGCGTCTTTCAAACGGCTAAAAATCGCGTATCTAAGCCAAAACTTTGCGCCGTATCAGCGCAAAATGCGGGTGATTTTGGGGCTAAACTTAGCGATAATTTTGATAGCGAGTGTTATTTGATGGTATATTTTTACGATAAGCTTGCAGGCGAACAGAGCCTAGTTTTGCAGAATGATCAGTTTTTGCACCTAAAGGCCAGACGAGCAAGGGCGGGCGAGCGCATAGACGTGCGAAATCTGAAGGATGGGGCGAGTTATCTATATGAGATCTCTGAAATTTCGCGTAAGGGTGCGGCTTTGAATTTAGTTTTTAAAAGCTCGGTTTTTACGCCGAGCCACGATTTTTGCGTCGCTTGGGCGGTCGTCGAAAGTGCCGTGATCGAAAAGAGTCTGCCTGCGCTAAACGAGATGGGCGTCGGGCGGCTTGTTTTGGTCTATGCCGATCTGTCGCAGAAAAACGTGCGGCTCGATCTGCAGAGGATGGAGCGGATTTTGATCAACTCATCTCAACAATGCGGGCGAAATTCCATCATGCAGATCGAGGTTTTGAGCGGCTCGGACGAGCTTGCGCAAAGATATGAAAACGTAAGCCTGATCGATTTTGGCGGCAAGAACATCGACATTTTCGGCGGCGACGAGATCGCGTTCGTAGGTCCCGAGGGCGGGTTTTCGCCGCGCGAAAGGGAGAAATTTAAAAACGCCTATGCGCTTAATAGCCCTTATATTTTGCGCTCAAATACCGCGCTGATCGCAACTTGCGCGAAGCTGATGTTTTAAGCGCTCGACAAATTTTAAAATTTAAAAGCCGCGCGCTTTAAATTTTGGAATTTAAATTTTGCCTTGCGCGACTTTCGTGTTTAACTGCGGCTTAACGCGCGGCACGTATTGCTGCGGCATATTTTCGCGCGCTGTATTTTGCACGCCGCAGTAAATCAAAATTTTACCCGCAAAGTGGGCTAAATTTTAAAATTTCGCGTCTAAAAAAGCATATTCAAAAAGAAAATCCACGCTTTGCCGAGAGTTTTTTAAAACCCTTTAAATTTGCTTTTTAGATAAAAAAGTTGTATAATCGCTGCCTTTTAAAATCATCAAAAAGGATCAAAAATGAAAAAAGATATCCATCCGAACTTTGTCGAAACGACCGTTACCTGCGCTTGCGGAAACACTTTTAAAACGCGCTCGAACAAGCCTGAGGTCCGCGTCGATATCTGCTCCAACTGCCATCCGTTTTTCACCGGCAGCGAGAAGATCGTAGATAGCGCGGGCCGCGTCGAGAAATTTAAGCAAAAATACGGAATGAAATAGTTGCTATATCTCATTCCTACGCCGATAGGAAATCTAAGCGATATCTCGAGCCGCGCGCTTGAGGTATTGCAAAGCTGCGAAATCCTAATCTGCGAGGATACGAGGGTTTCAAAAAAACTTCTAAACCTATTATCCGATAAATTTCAAATTTCATTTAAAATTTCACAGTTCTACTCGCTGCACACGCACAACGAAGCGGAGTTTTTTGCGGGTTTTGATGCGGCGCTTTTGCGCGAAAAAGCTTGCGCATACGTAAGCGACGCCGGCATGCCCTGCATCAGCGATCCGGGAATTGCGCTCGTAAAATTTGCGCAACGAAACGGCGTGCCTTACGAAGTGCTTAGCGGCGCAAACGCTCTGCTGCTCGCAGGCGCCGCAAGCGGGCTAGTGGAGAAAGAATTTAGCTTTTTAGGTTTTTTGAATAATGACGGCACGCAGCGCAAAGCTCAGATCCTAAATTTGATGCAGAGCCCCTATCCATGCGTACTTTATGAATCTCCAAAGCGCGTGATAAAGCTAATTGAGCAGATCGCGGGGATCGACGCACAGCGCAAAATTTTTGCGATTAAGGAAGCCACGAAAAAATTTGAAACCAAATTTTTCGGTAGCGCCGCGGAGGTTCTATCCGGCCTAAACGGCGCAAATTTAAACGGCGAATGGTGCGTCGTGATTGACGGCGCGGGCGAAAAAAGCTTTGAAAAAATCACGCAAGAAGATATTCTGTCGCTTGAGATCGCGCCGAAAATAAAAGCAAAACTGCTCTCAAAAATCAGCGGCGAACCCGCCAAAGAAATATATAAAAATTTGATACGCTAAGTCATATTTTAACCGTTTTTCGCTAAAATCCCAAAATGATTATTTACGGCAAGCAGCTGTTTTTGCACCTTTTAAACCGGCATCCGCAGAAATTTATCCGCATCATCCTTGCTAAGGAGTGCGAGAAAGAAATTTATAAAAAGATCGCCGCGACCGGTGTAAAGATCGAGCGCGCCGATGCGAAAAAAGCTCAAGCCCTCGCTCGCGGCGGCAACCATCAAGGCTTCTTGGCCGAGGTGGAGGAGTTTAGCTTCGGCGATCTTGCTAGCGTCAAAGACGATAAATTCGTGCCGATCCTTTATGGGCTTACCGACGTCGGAAACATCGGCGCGATAATGCGTAGCGCCTATGCTTTGGGCGCGGACAGCGTGATCGTCGTCGCAAGTAATCTAAATATGGCGGGCGTAGTGCGCGCAAGCTCGGGCGCGGCGTATGAGCTAAACGTCGTTAAAGTCGCAGACGGGCTTAGCGTGATAAACGAGCTTAAACAAAGCGGCTTTGAAATTTACGCCGCGAGTGCGGACGGGACGAACTTTAAGGAGTTAAAGCTCGGCGCGAAAAACGCACTCGTAATGGGGAACGAAGAAGAGGGGATACCTGCTAGGGCGCTTAAAAAATGCGACTGCGCGGTATCGATAAAGATGCGCGAAGGCTGGGACTCGCTTAACGTAAGCGCGGCATTTGCGATACTATGCGATGGAATTCTAAATGGAAGAAATAGAAGAGAAGTTAAATAATACGGATGAGCAGGCGGAACAAACCGAGAAGCCGGAGCAAACACAGCAGCCAAAAAATAGCGATCTGGATAAATTAAAATCTATGGATCTGATCGAAATAGCGCGCACGACGCGCATCGATGCGCAAAATTTAGAATACATCATCAACAAAGACTTCGAGAAGCTAGCAAATTTTAACGTTAGAGGCTACATTAAAATTTTAGAGCGCGAGTTCGGGCTAGATCTATCGGACTGGATGAGCGAGTTCGAGATCGCAAAAGAGGGCTTTGCGCCCGTTAAAAAAGCCAAAGTCGAGCAGGTCTATACTAGAAAAATGAGCCCCGAGCGAGGCGGTAGCAGCAGTTGGCTCGTGTGGCTGCTGATCACGGTTTTGCTGATCGCGGCGATCTTTTATTTCGGACTTTACAAAGGCTTCAACGAATTTTGGAGCTCGGTTTTCAGCGAGCAGAATAAAACTACCTACTCGGATGCTCCGATCGTAAATAACACCCAAAAAAAGCTTGAAAATATCGGTATAGACGTCGTTTCGCATAATGTTACGGAGGATAAATTCGCCATTAAAACGGACGTAAATGCGGCTTTGGCGGCGGATGAAAATTTAAGCTCTCTAAATGCGCTGGACCGCTCTATAAGAATCGAGCGCGCGAGCGTCAAAACGGAGGAAAATTCCACCGACGAAAACGCCACGCAAAGCGCGCCTGCGCCCAGCAAGGATATCGTGCTTAATCCGCGAGGCAAAATGTGGATAGGCATCATCGATCTAAAAAGCGGCAAGAAGCGCGAGATGGTCATCAATGCCCCTTATGTCGTCGCTTCGCAAGGAGACGAGGATCTGCTCATCGCCACCGGGCACGGAATGTTTGAGGTCGGCAAGGCGGACGGCAACGTGAGCTTCAACGAAAAAAATACTCAAAAGCTCCGCGTCAAAGACGGCAACGTCACTAAAATTTCAACCGACGAGTTCCTGCGCCTAAACAAGGGCAAGAAGTGGTAAAACTTTAGACCTTGCGCATGGTTTTTCGCTCGTAGAATTTTGCCGCAGAGGACAGAGGGTAAAATTTCAGCTCGCTGTGGTGCGCAGTTTAAATTTAAACCCGCGAGCGTAAATTTAAAGGTTTGCGCTGCGCCGTATTGGATAAAATTTTAAACGGCGTAGGTAAAATTAACGGTGCGGATAAAATTTCAAGCGTTGCGGGCGTTTGCGGTAGCGCGGTAAATTTAAAGGGTATCGTTCGAGGACGCGGCGTAAAAACGGCGCTTTGATCGTTATCGTTTTGATCGGATGTAAATTTAAATGTCGCCGCAAATGGTCAACGCGCTAAATTTAAATAATCAATGTCTCGGCGATTTTAAAATTTTAGTGTGGTAAAATTTTAAAATCGCCTTAGCGATATAAAAGCGCCGCCGCACCGCCACAAAGGCTTGAAATTTAGCCTTCGTGCAGCACGAGCGGATCGCGGCGTTTAAGGCGCGAAATTTTAAATATGGCTTGAAAATTACTTTAAGATAAGAGGTTTGAGATGTTTGACGAAATCCGTTTTTCAAAGATCGAGCGTTTGCCCAATTACGTTTTTGCCGAGGTTAACGCCATAAAAATGGCGGCGCGCAGGGCGGGCGAGGACATAATCGATTTTTCGATGGGCAATCCCGACGGCAGGACGCCGCAGCATATAATCGACAAGCTTTGCGAAAGCGCGCAAAAGGACAAGACCCACGGCTACTCCGTAAGCCAGGGCATCTACAAGCTGCGACTTGCCTGCGCGAATTGGTACAAGCGCAAATACGGCGTGATCTTGGATCCCGAAAGCGAGATCGTCGCAGTGATGGGCTCTAAAGAGGGCTTCGTGCATCTAACTAGCGCGATCGTAAATCCGGGCGATGTCGCAGTGGTGCCCGATCCTGCGTATCCGATCCACACTCAAGCCTTCATCATCGCGGGCGGCAACGTCGTTAAAATCCCGCTTGCCTATGATGAGAATTTAAATTTTAACGAGAATAAATTTTTCATCGATCTGCAAAAAACCTTCGACGAGAGCATTCCGCGCCCAAAATACGTCGTCGTAAATTTCCCGCATAACCCTACCACCGTCGTCGTACAAAAGAGCTTCTACGAGCGGCTTGTGGCGATGGCGCGACAGGAGCGGTTTTATATCATCAGTGACATCGCTTACGCAGAGATCGCTTTTGACGATTACAAAACGCCGTCTATCTTTGAGGTTCAGGGCGCGAAGGACGTCGCAGTCGAGGCGTACACACTCTCTAAAAGCTACAATATGGCGGGCTGGCGCGTGGGTTTTGTTAGCGGTAATAAAAAGCTCGTCGCCGCGCTTAAAAAGATCAAATCTTGGTTTGATTACGGTATGTTTACGCCGATCCAAGTAGCCGCCACGATCGCGCTGGACGGGCCGCAAGAGTGCGTAGAGGAGATCCGCGCGACCTATGAGAAGCGTAGGAATTTTTTGATCGACGCTTTTGCGGACGCGGGCTGGCAGATCGCTAAACCTAGCGCGTCGATGTTTGCGTGGGCGAAATTGCCGCCAGCGGCGGCTCATCTAAGAAGCATGGAGTTTTCCAAGCAGCTTCTTACCAAGGCGTGCGTCGCCGTAAGCCCAGGCGTGGGCTTTGGCGCGGCGGGAGACGATTACGTGCGAATCGCTTTTATCGAAAACGAAAATAGAACCCGCCAGGCCGCTAGAAATATAAAAAAATATTTGAAAGAGATCTGATGAAAGTAGCGATTTTAGGCGTCGGTACCGTAGGTAGCGAAGTTGCAAATATTTTGATAAAAAACAAAGATATCATCCTTGCGCGCGCGGGCGTTAGCATAGAGCCAGTAATCGGGCTAGTGCGCGACACGAGTAAAAAGCGCGATGTGCAAATTCCGCTTAGCAGCGACGCTGGGAGTATCATCGAGCGCGACGACATCGACGTTTTTGTAGAGCTTATGGGTGGGGTAGAAAAGCCCTATGAGATTGTAAGTGAAATTTTAAAGCGTAAAAAGGCGGTCGTTACCGCAAATAAGGCGCTTTTGGCTTATCATCGCTACAAGCTTCAGACGCTTGCGGGCGATACGCCTTTTGGCTTTGAAGCGAGCGTAGCGGGCGGAATTCCGATCATAAAAACCCTGCGCGAAGGGCTAAGCGCCAATCGTATCGAAAAGATCATCGGCATCGTAAACGGCACGAGCAACTTCATCCTTACAAATATGATGCAAAAAAATGAGAAATTTGAAGACGCGCTAAAGCAAGCTCAAGAGCTCGGATACGCCGAAGCCGATCCTAGCTTCGACATCGGCGGATTTGACGCGGCGCATAAGCTCTTGATCTTAGCTAGCATCGCATACGGCGTACACGGAGATCCTGAAGATATCCTAATCGAGGGGATCGAGGAGATCACACAGGAGGATATATATTTTGCGCGCGAATTTGATTTCATAATCAAGCTGCTTGCGGTAGCTAAGCGCGCGAGCGATAACAAAGTCGAGCTGCGCGTCCATCCAGCGCTCATTTCAAAGGATCAAATGCTCTCAAAAGTCGATGGCGTAATGAACGGCGTGAGCATCTACGGAGACTGCGTCGGCGAGAGTATGTATTACGGACCGGGCGCGGGCGGCAGCGCTACGGCAAGCGCGGTTATAAGCGATCTCATCGACATTGCGCGCGATAACAAAAACCCGATGCTCGGCTATAAAATTTTGCCGAGCGAAAATTTTATGCAAATTCTGCCGAGCGAGCAGATCCGCACGAAATATTATTTCAGGCTGCGCGTGCGCGACGAGAAGGGCGTGCTCGCGAAGCTTACGAACATTATGAGCTTAAACGATCTTTCGATCGACAGCTTTTTGCAAAAGCCTAAGCTCAAAACGGATGAGGAAGTGACGCTGTTTTTCACGACGCATACGTGCTGCGAGAAGGACATAAAGCGCGCCATAAGCGTGATTGGCGGCGAAAATTTTATTACGCAAAAGCCTTTTATGATCAGGATCGAAAGCTAAGTTGAGCTTAAAAGAATACATTTTCGGCTTTGCCTGCGAGGACCGTGCGGCGGAATTTTTACGCGGCGAAGGGTTTGAAATTTTAAAGCGAAATTTCCGCTGCCGTTTCGGCGAGATCGACATCGTCGCGCGTAAGGGTGGAATTTTACACTTTGTAGAGGTGAAGGCCACGAGCGGCGATTACGACGCCGCAGAGCGTGTGACGGACGCCAAGATGGCTAAAATTTTAAAGGCGGCGGAATTTTATCTGATGAGCTGCGATACGGACGAGCCGTGGCAGATCGACGTCGTGGAAGTTTATCCAAAGCAGATAAAATTTATCGCCAACATATCTTTTTAAATTAGAATTTTTATTATTTATTTAAGATAGTTAACTATAATCCGCAGAATTTTAACACAAGGAGAACATTATGGGAAAGTATATAGAGCTTACTTCGGAGAATTTCGACGTTACTAAAGAGGGTGTCGCGCTAGTCGATTTTTGGGCGCCTTGGTGCGGGCCGTGCCGTATGATCGCCCCGATCATCGAGGAGCTTGCGAACGACTATGAGGGCAAGGCTAAAATTTGCAAAGTAAATACCGATGAAGCGCAGGATCTTGCGGTGCAGTTCGGCGTGCGCTCGATCCCAACGATACTATTTTTCAAAGACGGCGAGCTAAAAGCTCAGCTCATCGGCGCGCAATCCAAGCAGATCATAGCCGACAAGCTAAACTCGCTTCTGTAAATTTTAAAAGGGCGGCTTTCGCCCTTTTTTCTCCCACTCATCGTTTTATTAATTAAATTCGTAAATTTAGCGCCCGCGGTTTTACTTAATAAAATAATTAAGGAGAAAAAATGTTAGATTTAGCAATTATCGGCGGCGGTCCTGCTGGGCTAGCGGCGGGGCTTTATGCTACAAGAGGCGGCTTAAAAGACGTCGTGATGTTTGAGATGGGGATGCCCGGCGGGCAGATTACCTCAAGCTCTGAGATGGAAAACTACCCGGGCGTCGCCGCGGTGACCGACGGGATGAGCTTTATGGCGCCTTGGCAGGAGCAGTGCTTCCGCTTTGGCTTAAAGCATGAGATGGTGCGCGTGCTGCGCGTCTCAAAAGACGGCGATGGAAATTTTACGATCTATCTCGAGGGCGATCAAACACGACGCGCGCGTGCCGTTATCGTCGCTACGGGCTCTACTCCGCGCCGCGCGGGGATCGAGGGCGAGGATGAGTTTTTCGGTCGCGGCGTCAGTACCTGCGCGACCTGCGACGGGTTTTTTTACAAGGGCAAAGAGGTTGCCGTCCTCGGCGGTGGCGATACGGCGCTAGAGGAGGCTCTGTATCTAGCTAAAATTTGCTCCAAAGTATACCTAATCCACCGTCGCGATGAGTTTCGCGCCGCGCCTTCGACAGTGCAAAAGGTACGCGAAAGTGAGAATATTGAGCTCATTACAAATGCGCTCGTAGAGCAGATCAAGGGCGATGCAAGCGGCGTAACGGGCGTCGTCGTCAAAGATAAAACAAGCGGCGCCACGCGCGAACTGCAGCTGCCGGGGATCTTCGTATTCGTGGGGCTTGACGTGCGAAACGAGGTGCTAAAGAGCGATGATGGTAAGTTCATCTGCGACATCACGCCGGGCGGACAGGTCGCGGTAAATTTAAAGATGCAAACAAGCGTGAACGGGCTGTTTGCGGCGGGCGATATGAGACAGGATGCGCCTAAACAGGTCGTCTGCGCGGCAGGCGACGGTGCGGTTGCCGCACTTAGCGCGATCGCGTATCTGCAAGGACACGATAAATAAGCTTGTATTCGGCGTAAATTCCACGGCGCGGCGGGCGAAACTACTTCCGCCGCGCTTTAAATTTAAAACCGCACCTGAAATTTTGAATGAAATTTTGATACAAAAAGGCGGCTAAATTTTAAAATTTCATAAAATTTAGCCGCGAGATGAGGCTCTTACTATCTTTCGTAGAAGCCTGCGATGATATCTTTTGACTTCGTTTTATTTACGGGATCTTCTTTGCCGTTCGTTATGAGTTTAAATTTATCAGACAGACTTACGCTTTTATCAGAATTTACGATAAAATTTAGCTCAATAGCAAATTTTGATAACCCATCTTCTTTATACCCGAAGCTTGCGTCCAATTGCTCTGCGGTTATTTGCGAGTAATAAATGGCCGCTTTTAAGCGCTCCACAATAGAGTCTATGTATATTTCGGTATTGCTTTCTTTTAGTATCTCCCCTTTTAGTTTATCGTCGCAATCAACCGACTTCCATTCTTCTTCAAATTCTATTTTGCCTTTGGTTTTAAGCGTTTCTTGAAATTTAGCTTCGTTTAATTTGCAGTGTTCTTTTGCCAGCTTAAGCAAGCCTTGCGCGTCGTAAGCCTTGCCCTCATAAAAAGTCATAACTCTTTTTAAAGACGAGTCCAACATCTCTTGTTTATATGATTTAAGCCTCTGCTCTACATCCACATCGCATACCATCTTAACCGTCTTTAATCCGCCGTTTTCCTCTTTGCTCCACGTGATATTTTTGCAGATTTTCGAGCCCTCGATCGCCGCGCCGATACTCATAGATTTAAAGTCGGGAAGAGTGTAGTTTTTGACAAGCTCCACATTGTCATCGCCGCATCCTGCAAAAATCAATGCCGCAAGCGCAGCGCCTAATGCGTATTTCATACTCGCTCCTTCAAGAAAAGTTAACGAGCAATGCTACCCGCCTCTGTTTAATAATGGATAAATTTAGAGCTTAAATTTGAGATAAATTCGAGAAGCACTAAAGATCAAGAATCGTAAAAGTGAAATTTGATGAAAGAATTCGGCGAGAGAGGGAGGGAATCGAACCCCCCGGAAAACGGTCAACCGCCCTCCTATCGGATTTGAAGTCCGCAGACGCCACCAGGTCGCCATCCTCTCCAAATGCGGGAATTATAGCGAGATAAAATTTATTTAGCTTTAAAGAGGCTAAATTTTAATCCCTTTCGGCTCATTATTAGCGAAGGTAGGATTATGAGCGCGCCTAAAAGCAGAAGGCTCATCACTAGACATATCAGCAGCCCGAAGTAGATCGTAGGCCAGAAATTACTCATCATCATCACGCTGAATCCCAAAATGATCGCAAACGACGTATAATACATCGCGTATCCGATACTTGCGTGGCTCGCGCGGATCGCCGCAGCCTCGTCGCCGCTGCGCGTAAACTCCCGCTTGTAGCGATAGATATAGTGGATGACGTCGTCAACGCCTATACCGATGCTAATCGCCGCTATCGTGATGCTCATAATATCTAGTGGAATGCCCGCAACCCCCATGATGCCGAAGCAGGCGCAAAGCGGGATCAAATTTACGACGATCGCGATGAGCGCATATGACAGAGAGCGAAAGATGATCACGAAAAGCACGAAAAGCACGAGCACGGTGATACCCAAAGTGCCTATCTGCGAGCTCATTAGGCTTTGAAGCATATTGTTGTAAAGCACCATTATGCCGCTAATCTGCACCGTGACGTTATCCTTAGCGAGCAGGGAGTCCAGATCGCGCTTAAGATCGGCTAGAAATTGCGCCCTGCGGAGATTCGGATCGCTATCTATCGTGCGGATGCTAAAGTGCGCCTCATTCGCTTCGATATTTACAAAGGGCGAAAGCACCAATTCGCGGTAGTTTGCGGGCATTTCAGAGTAGATCAAAGCAAGGCTTAGATCGTCCAGATCACGCCCCTGATTAATCTGTTTGCCGAGCTTTAAAAGCGATGCGAGCGAGCTTACGTTGCCGATAAACTCGTGCCCCGTGACGTTTTTGTCCTTCAAAAAATCATCTATTTTGCCGATGATACGCATCTTTTCGGATGTAAACCAATACTGCGGCTTGTTTTCGTTGGCGGCGTATTCGGCTTCGAAATCGCCAAAATCGTCGCTCGCGGTGGAATTTTGCTCTAAATTTGCGGCGTGGGTTTGATCCGAATTTGCGGCGTCGCTTGTTTGCGCTGCCGCAGCGGAGCCTTGGGGCATAGAATTTTCTGCAATAGAATTTTGCTGCGTGGAATTTGCCGCGGAATTAGAATTTTCGCCGTTTTTAGAATTTGCGCTACCGCTTGCGAAATTTTCACTCCCGCTAGCAGGATCTGCGCCGCCTGCGCTTTTAAATTTAACGACGATATCAAGCGGGATAGTTCCGCCCAGATTGGTATCGATGACCTCCATACCCGCGCGGATATCGGTGCTTTTTTTAAAGTAGCCGATGAAGCTGTTTTCGACGCGCAGCTGCGAGATGCCGTATAGCCCGAAGATCACCGCCGCAGCGCAAACGCCATAGACTGCGCCTCTGCTACGTAGCGCCGTTTCGGCGCACCAAAGCGTAAATTTAAAGTGCTGCTCGAAGCTGCGGTTATTGTGCGTGCGCCTTAGAAGCGACATAACCGCGCCGAATACTCCAAATGCCGTAACTAGCGAGATACTGATGCCTACGCTCATCATAATTCCCAGAGAAATTACGGGTTTTATATCGCAAAAAATTAGCGACATAAAGCCGATAACGGTCGTAAAGATCGCGAAAAAGCAGGGTCTTGCGCGCTCGCGCAGCACTGCATAAACGAGCTGGCGCTGTGAAAAGGCGTGAAAGCGCGCGCTAAACTCGCGGTAGGCGACGATTAGGTGGATACAGACCGAAACCGTTATGATGAGTTGAAGCGCTATGAAATTTGAGCTAATCACCGTGACCTCAAAGCTCAAAAAGCCGAATAATCCCGCTGCGAGCACGACCGAATACGCGCAGATGATGAGCGGCAGCAGGATAAATTTCGCCTGTCTAAAAAAGAGCCAAAAGCATGCCAACAGAAGCACCAAGGCGCCGAGTCCGTAGGTCGTTAGATCCGAGCGGACGTAGCCTACCATATCGTCGGCGATCATATTTAATCCGCCCAAAAACAGTCTATCGCCCGCAAATTCCTTCTCAAAACCCGCGATCAACGCGCGCAAAGCCACAATGTCGCGGTGATCCTTTTCGCGAAGCTCGTCGCGATAGGATTTGAAATTTTGCTCCGAAGCTTTAAGCGCATCTTTGAGCTGTGAAATTTGAGCTTTGGAACTATTGCCCTCATGCTCCGCTTGCTTTAGAGCGCTTTTGGCTCCGTCTCTTAGGCGCAAAAGCTCCTCGTAGCGGGTCTGCGGTTTTAAATTTATTAAAATTGCGGTAGTGCGAAGATCGGCGCTTACTAAATTTGACGCATAAAAGGGGCTCGTAGAAAGCTCGCGCCTAGCTGCGGTTAAATTTACGTCTGCGTCGGTAAGAGTGGGTATGTGCTTAAGCAGCTCGCTCATGCCCTCGTTTCTGTTTAGTAAAAGCGGTACATTCGTGATGTCCGTGACGCCGGTGACGAAATCCAGCTTAGAAAAAGCGGCATCCATCTGCGCTATCTTGCGGATCGTCTCGGGCGCTAAAAGATCGCCCGCGGGAGTGTAGGCGACGACTAAGAAATTCGGCGTTTCGTAGCGCTTGGATACTTCGCGCCAAATTTGAAGATCCTCGTCGTTATCAAGCAGTAGCGTCTGGGTCGAAGCGTCGATCTCGAGCTTTGTGGAGTAGTAGCCGAAAAACAGCGCCAGCACCGTAAATAGTGCAAGCGTGATTTTCGGAAACGTGACGATTAGGCGAAAAATTTTTTTCAAATACCGCTCTTTTAGGCGTGCCGCTATTCGCCGCTATTGATGACGGTGGAATTTAGCCGCTTTATGAGTTCGTCAAAGCCCAAATTTTGCGTTACGTCGCCTAGCTGCGAGCGATAGGTTTGGATTAGGCTAACGCCCACGATATCGACATCGTAGATGCGCCAATCAGAGCCGTTAGGATAAAATTTAAAATCTATGTCGTAGTTTTTCTGCTCGCCGATGACCTGCGTTTTTAGCACGCGGCGCTTATCGCTCGGGCTTTGTTTGCTTAGCACCTTCATATCCTGATCGGTATAAAGCGAAAGCTTTTCGATAAACGAGCGCTTTAGATGCGCTTCAAAGGCCTTATTAAATTCCGCGATCTGCGCCGGGCTAAGGCTAGCGTAATGCTTCGCAAGGGAGAGCTTCGCCATCATCTTATAATCAAAATAGCCGTCGAAAAGCGCAAAGATTTTCGCGGGCTTTGCGTCTTTGGGCGCGCTGCTTCGCATAATGCCTACGGCCTCGGCGACCTTCTGGCTCATCACAGGCTCGATATCTGCATCGCTAATAGCGTGCGCCGAGATCAAAAGCGCTCCGCAAAGCGCTAGAACTTTTAAAATTTTCATTGTTATTCCTTTATTAGTTTCTCGCGATTTTGCTCGTAAGCATCGCGTAAAAATGGATATAGATCCACCGCATCTTTGGTCATTTTTTCATAAAATTCCGGATCGCGCGAGTAATCGTTGAATAGTCTAAATCCGTTGACGGAATTTCGCACCGTGCCGTCTTCGATATAGTTTATCGGATTTGTAAAATAATCTCCCACCATTCCGAAAGTATCGCGCAGATTGCTCTGTCCTAAGATCGGCCAGACGATGTGCGGACCTGCCGGCACGCCCCAATATCCGAGCGTCTGCCCGAAATCCTCGTCGTGGCGCGAAATCCCGTAGTATTTGCCCGCCATATCGTTAAGTCCGCCGAAGCCGACGGTCGAGTTAATCAAAAACCGCTTCGTCTCGTCCCAAGAATTTTCAAATTTGCCCTGCAGTAGGTTGTTTACGAGTCTCATCGGATACAAGACGTTGTGGAAAAAATTTGAAAACGCGCCCTGGATCGGATCTGGCATTACATAGTCGTAACCGCTGGCTACGGGGGTTAGTACGTATGAATAAAACGCGTCGTTAAAGCTCGTCATAACGCGATTATAACCGCTAAGCGGATCGAAAACCTCGCGTTGCGCGAACTCCTCGTCAAAACTATCCGTATCGCCGCCAGGTGCTGCGTCTTGCTTTTGCGAGCAACCGCAAAGCGCCAACGCCGCTGCTAGGAATAGAATTTTTATAAATTTCAAATTGCAACCTTCCGTATAAATCAAAGTGGCGATTTTACAAGTTTAAAGAAATTTTGTCAATAAAGGTAAAATTTCGTATATAATTTTCCTCTTTATACCGCAAAATAAAGCCCGTAGCCGTTTAAGAAATATATCAGAGGATATATTATAAAATCACGTGAAAGTAAACAAGAAAGGATGAAAATGGATGCAAAATTTGCTCTGGAATTCCTGCTCGGCAACGAAGCATCGCTTTTAGCTAAGCATATTAAGCTACTTAAAGCCGTGGACGAAACTAAAAGCATTACAAAGGCCGCAGAGATCGTAGGAGTGTCGTATAAAAACGGCTGGGACGCACTAAATTTAATCAACAACGCGAGCAAAAAGCCACTCATCGTTCGCACTCAAGGCACCAAGAAAAATAGCGGCTCCGAGCTCACTCCTTACGCTCACAAGCTGATCCGCGCCTATGATGCTATCAGCCATGCAGGCGAGACGTTTTTGAGCGAAATTTTAAAGCTTGACGAGATCACCGAAGAGAGCCTTTTAAGCTTAGAGAAGATCGGTATGAAGCTCTCCACGAGAAATCAATTAAGCGTAGAGATCACCGAAATCCAAACCGGAGCCGTAAATTCGCAAATCATCGCCAAGCTCGCAGGCGGCGAGCCGTTATGCGCGATGATAACGGTAGAAAGCGAGAAAAACCTGGGTCTTAAAGTCGGCAAAGAGGTGTTGTTTTTATTTAAAGCCCCTAGCGTCATCATCGCAAAAAACGGCAAGGACGATCTGAGAGTAAGCTCCGCCAACCAGATAAAGGGTACGATTTGCGAGGTAAAAATCGGCGCGGTAAATGCCGAAGTTTGTCTAAATACGAACTCGCACCAAACTATCACGTCGATCATCACGCGAGAATCGGCGACGGCGATGGCTCTTGGCGTAGGCGATGAAGTTATTGCGATAGTGGAGCCTAGCGAGATCATTATCGGCGCCTGATTTTGGGCGTTTGCGGCGTAAATTCAAAGAGCGTTCTAAATTTACCGCCGCGAGCCCACTTAAAATTTAAAAATCGTGGCGAGAATTAAAATTTTACGAAAGGATTTTAAAATGAAGTTAAAAGCGGTGCTTTTAGGAATTTTAACTGCAGGCGCGCTAAGCGCAGGAGAGGTCAGCGTCGCAGCCGCTGCGAACACGACGTATGCGTTTGACGAGATTAAGGCGGAATTTGCCAAGTTACATCCGCAAACCACGCTAAACGTGAGCTTGGGCGCCAGCGGTGCGCTTAGTACGCAGATCAAAAACGGCGCGCCGTTTGATATTTTTATGGCGGCAGATATGAAATTTGCAGACGATCTACATAAAGAGGGCTTTGCGACGGCGCCTGCCAAAACCTACGCAAAGGGCAAGGTGGCGATGTTTAGCGTGCGTGGCGTAGATCTTAGCAAGGGGCTTGAAATTTTAAAAGACCCTAGCGTCAAAACTATCACGATAGCAAATCCAAAGACCGCTCCTTACGGCACCGCAAGCGTACAGGCCTTCCAAAAAGCGGGAGTTTACGATGAGATTAAAGGCAAAATCGTAGAAGCAAAATCGATTGGCGAGGCTCTTTCGCAAGCGCTTAAAGCTTCCGACGTCGGCTTTATCGCAGCTAGCGCGATGTATGCGCCTAAGATGGCGAAGGACGGCTGCAACGACAAACCTTGCAAAGAGGGCGAAAATTTCGTCTTGGTCGACACCGACCTCTACGAGCCGATAGCTCAAGGTATGGTCGTGCTAAACCGTGCCAAAGACAATGCCGAAGCCAAGGCGTTTTATGATTTTATCCTAAGCGATAAGGGCAAAGAGATCTTTGCTAAATACGGATACGAGTTTTAATGTTTAAAGCGCAAATTAGCGATATCAAGGGCGCTACGGATATTTACGAGGTGGAATTTCTACTTGAAGGCGGTTTGAAATTTCACGGGGTATTTTTGGAGCTAAAGCCCGGTGCGGCGGTGGGAGACGGCGTGCGGATCGGCTTTAAAAATACCGACGTCGTGCTATCTCGTGCCCCCTTGAAAGACGTTTCGCTTCAAAACGAGATAAGGGTTAAAATTTCAGATCTGAAATTAGGTGAAATTTTATGCGTCGCCGCGCTTGAGGGCGAGCTGAAATTTGAAGCTATAATTAGCGCCAAAAGCGCACGAGAGCTTGCTTTGCGCGTAGGCGACGAGCTCTACGCATACGTAAGCTGCAGCGCGATATATATACAAAAATATGATAACGATTGATTGTAAAAAGAAAATTAGCGAAGATTTCGCGATAGATGCGAAGCTGGAGATAAAAAAAGGTTCGTTCGTCTGCCTATACGGGCGCAGCGGCAGCGGTAAAACCACGCTGCTGCGCATCATTGCGGGCTTTTTGCCGGCAGACAGCGGCTTTTTAAAAGACGGCGATCGCGTGCTGCAAGAGGGCAAGGACTTTATGAGCGCGGGCAAGCGCAGGATCGGCTTTTTGTTCCAAGACTATGCGCTTTTTGAAAATATGAGCGTTTTGGGAAATTTGCTTTTTGCCAAAAACGATCTCAAAAGAGCGCGCGATCTGCTCGAGCTTTTGGAGCTTAGTTCGCACGCCTCTGCCGGCGTCAGCGGGCTTAGCGGCGGGCAAAAACAGCGCGTCGCACTCGCTAGAGCGCTGATGCAAGATCCCGAAATTTTGCTTTTGGACGAGCCGCTTTCGGCGCTTGATTTTGCGATGCGAGAGAAGATCCAAGGCTATCTGCTTAAAATCCACGAGCAGTTTCATCAGACCGTGATTTTGGTAAGCCACGACGTGAGCGAAATTTACAGACTTTGCGAGACGGTTTATGAGATGCATGACGGTAGAGTCGTGCGTAGCGCGAGCCCGAACGAAATTTTTCTTAAAACGAGCGGCTCGCAGAAATTTTCTTTCGCGGGCAAGATCGTCGATCTACAGGCTCGCGACGCCGTGCAGATCGCCGTCGTAGCGATCGGCAACCAGCTAAGCGAGGTCGTCTTAAGCGCGCACGAAGCGCAAGGCCTGCAAATTGGCGATGAGGTCAAAGTGGGCGCAAAGGCCTTCAACGTAAGCCTCAGCAAGATTTAACGATGCAGCATCCCGCTTTAAATTTTTACGTAAAATTTATGCCTGGAAATTTTAAAAGCCCAGCCTCTGCGCGGCGAGCTAACGCGATTTTTGGATCCGCCTCGTTTGCTTTGCAAAATTTCATTTCGGCTTTTAAATTTTATCTGCGCAATTTTGCGTCTATTTTAAAATTTGCTCCGCAGAAATCGGCGTCGATTTTTAAATTTAGCCAGCACCGCTTTGCGTTAAATTTACGCGCCGTTTTGCATGCAATTTTCGCTGCGACGGAAGCTTCGTCAGCTAAAATTTTATCGCTCATAATTTCTTTGTCGCAGATCGTCGCGCAAAATTTTGGTAAAAATTTAGAGATAAATTCTGCCGAGGCTAAAATTTTACGTAAAAATCATGCGTTTAAATTTAGCGCGCCTTTTGCGACGAAAAACCCTGCGCCACGAAACTTTGTGTTTTTAAATTCCATGCCGTTAAATTTAACGCTGCGAAATTCCGCGCGACAAAATTCTGCGCCGCAAAATTCTAATCCGCAAGGCTTTGCACGGCAGAGCTTGGAGCAACGAGGCTGCGCGCAGCAAAGCGTTCTCGCACGACAGAGCTTGGCGTTGCAAAAAAGCGCGCGCCGAAATCGCGAATTCAAAATAGCCGCGCCGCAAACTTTCGTGCGCCTAAATTTAGCTGCGTCGCAAAACCTATCGCCCTTAAATTCGGCGTTTAAATTTAAAGCGAGCGCAGATGTTTGAAATTTTGTCAAATTTAGACTACACCCCTTTCGTGATCTCGCTCAAACTCTCGCTGATTGCGACGTTTGTGCTGTTTTGTATCTGCGTGCCGCTCGCGTTTTTTATGGCGAGAAAAAATTTCCGCGGTAAAAGCGTGATCGAATCGATCATCTCGCTTCCACTGGTGCTGCCGCCCTCGGTGTTAGGGTTTTACCTGCTCGTTTTTCTATCGCCGTATTCGGTGCTGGGCGAGTTTTTTGACAAACATTTCGGGCTTCGGCTCGTATTTAATTTCAGCGGGCTCGTGATTGCGAGCTGTATCTACTCGCTGCCGTTTATGTTTTCGCCGCTGGTTTCGGGCTTTCGCTCGCTTCCACGCTCGCTTTTTTGGGCGTGCGATTCGCTCGGCAAGGGCTATTTTTCCAAGCTGTTTCGCGTCGCGTTGCCCGCGATACGCCACTCCCTGCTTAGCGCTTTAGTGATCTGCTTTGCGCACACGATGGGCGAGTTCGGCGTCGTGCTGATGATCGGCGGCAGCGTGAGCGAGCAGACCAAGGTCGCCTCTATCGCGATCTACGAAGCGACCGAGACGCTCGATTTTGCGCAGGCTCACGCGTATTCGGCGCTGATGCTACTCTTTAGCTTCGCAGTGCTTTTGATCATACATTTTTTGGGCGCAAAAGGCGCAAAAATACAAGCTTAAATCGGCTTTAAAACGAAATTTGCTAAAATCCTTCAAAATTTGGAATTTAGCATGGAAAATAGAAAAAATTCGATAAACAAGCGATTTTACGCCACCCTTTTCGTAAGCCTTGCGACTCTCGCGCTGCTGTGCGTTTGCATGGCGTTTTTTATGCGCGCGCAGATCGCAAACGAGCTTGCGGTGCAGATAAACGCGGCAAGAGGCATAAGCAGGGACGTAAATCGCGAGCTTTTCAACGATCTTGAAATTTTAAAAAACAACATCCTCTCCGCGCAAAATTTAAAGCTAAAAAACGACTCCGAAATTTCAAATATTTATACCGCGTTGATACAAAACGCCGCGCGCGAAAGCAAGAGATTCGATGCGATATTTTTCATCCGCACGCCGGGCGTTGAAAATAGCGCTGCACAAAGCGATGGTTCGGCGAGCGGTGCAGACTCCGCGCGAGGCGGCCCGCTTCCAAGCCCCATCACGCAAAATAGCGGCTCACGAAATAACGCCGCGCAAAATAAAGCCTCGGGCGGCGGAAGCGCTTCTACGAATAGCGCAAGCGTTTTAGAGGGTGGCACGGACGGCGCGCAAAGCAGAGGAACTTCGCAGAATGCGGATGCCGCAGCGCAAAACGGGGAAGAAATTTTAAGTTTTTACAGCCGCGATGCGAGGATAAAAAATTTAGGCGAGATCAAAATTTCAAATTTTACCTCGGATATGAAAGAGGGCGAGCTGGTATCGCGATATATGCGCATAGAAGGGGCTTGGAGATATTTTTTGATCAAACGCGTAAGCGCGGACGAATACCTTTTGGGCTTTGTCGATACGAATATGCTAAACTCCAAACTAGCGGGGCTGGGCGAAATTTTACTTTTTAACGGCGGCGGCGAAATTTATAATTTTAGCGGCAATCTATTTGAGCTTTTAGGACCAGGCTTTGATCTGAAAAGCACGCGCGAGGCGATGTTTGCGGATCTAAACTCCAGCCTAAGCCTTATCTATTTTGAAGAGTTTTCGCCTTCTGAGAGCGTTGCCGGTTCAAATTTAAACGGCAGCGAGCTTGGCGGCAGTCTGAGCGACGATGCGATCTACGTCATGGCGATTGAGCGCGCAAGCAGCTGCTTAAATGCGAGAAATTTTATGATTTTAGCGCTTGCGGCGATGTTTGCGCTCTGTATCGCTTTGGGTGTTTGGAATTTTAAATTTTTAAAGCGCCGCGTTCTAGCTCCTCTAGCAGCGCTAAAAGAGGCGCTTGAGCTTAGCAACGATCACGCGGCTTTGCGTGGAATTTCGGCGCTTGAGCCGGTCGCGCCGATAGATGAGATCGCGCGAAAATTGGATGAAATTTTAAAGCCCGCCGTGCGCCACGGAGATTTTAGCATGAGTTTTAAAGACGCGCTGAAATACAGCTCGCTCTCGGTGCTAAGCATCGATAACGTCGCGGGCACGATCGAGAGCGCCAGTAACGGCGCGCGCGAGCTTTACGGCGACGACGTCGTGGGGCGGAATATCTTTGCGCTGCAATCGGGCTCGTTTTACGACTACGCCTATCAGACGCAGCGCGCCAACTACGCCAAAGAAAACTACGTCGTTACCCGCCACGATACCAAAGACGGGGTGAGGGATCTTTACGTCAAAAAATCATACGTGCGCGACGGAAGTAAAATTTCGACGCTGTTTGTAGTGCTCGATGCGTCGAGATACCGTAAATTTTACGACGAAACCAAGCAAAAATATGAGTATCTAAACCACGCGCCGATCGTGACGCTGGTGTTTGACTACACCTCGGGCAAGATCATAGATGCGAGCAAAAATATCAAAGAGGCGTGGGGATACGATGCGGCGCAGTTTTTAAGCGGCGAAATTAAATTTTGGGATCTACTAAGCGGCAAAGACGCGCAAAAGGCGCGCAACGAGATCATCAACCGCCTAGCCGATATGAAAAGCGAGACCCAAAGCTTTGCGCAAAGCTACAAGATCCGCCATAACGACAACGTAAGCTATCTCTACGATGTAAGCGCCTACGCTAAAAAATCCGCGGGCACTGTGGCGTTTTATTTTCAAAATATCGACGAAAGCGCCCGCGCGCTGCAAAGGCTGCAGGACGATCTGGACTTTTACAAAACCGTAATCGATACGAGAAACTACTCGGCCTGCCTGATCGATCTTGAAGCTCAGAAAATTTCATTCGACAAAAACTATTTAAGAATTTTAAACTACAAAGGCAAGAGCTTTAACACCGAGATGAGCTTCGGCGAGTTTACCTACGAGATCTACTACATCGATCTTGAAAATTTTAATTCGATGATCAGACAGTGTTCGGCGGGGCTAAGAGATGATTTCCGCTGCGAATTTCGCCTGCGCAACGGCGAGAACGGCTACACTTGGGTAAGCCTGCAAGGCTACGTGACCTCGAACGAAAACGGCAGAGGCAGAGTGATAAAAACGACGCTTGAGGAGATCGGTTCGCGTAAAGAAACGGAGCTTGAGTTAAATTTAAACGCCAACGTCTTTTCGCGCTCGCTCGAAGCCATTTTGATTACTGACGAGACGGGCAAAATTTTGCGCGCAAACAACGCCTTTTACGAGATCACCGGCTTTGGCGAAAGCGAGACGATAGGACAGGAGCCGAATTTCTTCACGCTCGCGCAAGACGGCGATTTATTAGAAAAGATAAAGCAAAATTTAATCGGCAAGCAGGTTTCGTATAAAGATGAAATTTACGGGCTGAAAAAGGACGGCGGCACCTTCCCTGCGCTATTTACGGCGATCGCGATCAAAGATGATTTCTCGCTCGTTTCAAACTACATCTTGATGTTTACCGAAATTTCGCAGATCAAACAAAAGGAGAGCGAGCTAGCTAAGATCGCCCACCACGACGCGCTTACGGGGCTTCCGAACAGAGTGTATTTTATGAAGGCCGCACAGGGCTATACCGCAAGCGCTGGTAGCAGCGGCAAATTGATGGCTGTGCTTTTCATCGATTTTGACGGCTTTAAGGCGATCAACGACACCTACGGGCACGAGGTCGGCGATATGTTTTTGCAAGCGATCTCAAAGGCGATGAGCGGGCTGCTGCGCAAGGGCGATATCTTGGCGCGCCTCGGCGGCGATGAGTTCGGCGCTATCATCGGCGATCTAAAAGACGAGCAGGCCGCGCATATGCTTTTGCAGCGGCTGCTTGGAATTTCAAAGATGAAATTTAATCTTAAAGGCAATGAGATTAGCGCGAGTATAAGCGTGGGCGCGGCGTTTTACGACGGCAGCGAAAAGATCGATTTTTCGGGCCTTTTATCGCGCGCCGATAGAGCGATGTACCGCGCTAAAACGAGCGGCAAAAACCGCTATTTTATCTTTGAAAATGCTCCCGCCACCGACGATGAGATGAGCGAAGCGGGGCTTAGGCAGGCGATAGAGAGCGGGGAATTTTTCGTGCTCTATCAACCGATAATCAGCGGGGCTCAAATTTACGGCTACGAGCTGCTTTTGCGCTGGAAGCGCGGTAGTTTGGGCATTTTACTGCCGCAAGATTTTTTCCCTATCATAGGCGAGCCGCAGCTTGAGCTTTTGATATCTAAATTTGCCTTTTCCAAGATGTTGGAATTTAATGAGCAGACTGGCGCAAACTGCTCCATAAACGTGAGTCTTACGGTGCTTGCAAGCGACGAATTTTACGGTCTGGTAGCGCGCAGGTTGCGAAGCGCGGGCGAGCGGCGCGGAGAGCTAATGTTTGAAATCACCGATTTTAGCGAGCAGAGTTATCAGAATTTTATCCCCGTGCGCAAGCGCTACGCGGATCTTGGGATAAAATTTGCGCTTAATAATGCAAACGCGCAAAACGTGCAGTTTTTAGCAAACCAACCCTTCGATCTTATCAAGATCGATCGCGCCCTTTGCCTTAATATCGGCAAGAAAAAGGACGGCATCCGCGCGATGGTTGAGATCACGGGCAAGCTAAAGCGAGAGTTTGGATTCGCAGTAGGTGCTCAAGGCGTCGAAAATGCGCTATCGCTGCGGCTTTTAAACAATTTGAAATTTAACTATCTGCAGGGAAATTTTATCGCCAAAGCTCTGGATCGCAAAGAGATAGACGCTTTCATCGCGCGTTTTAAAGATACGCCCAAGCTCGCAGCCATCGACAAAGATGAGTTTATCAGCTTTTTAAATGCGCTTGATTACAAAGAGCTTGCTTTAAGCTTTGTTTCGCGCGCTGATGCGGGCGATCTTAGCCCCGGCGAGTTTGAAAGCTATAGAGCGAAATTCGGCGAAATTTTAAATAAAACTCAAAGTGCGGGCAGCGAAAGATTTGCGCTAACTACAGAAATACGTAAGCAAATTTTAGATATTCTTTCGCTTGATTATCGCGCTTTGGCAAGCTTCATCTTGGGCTTTAGGGCGCAAATAGATAAGTTTATAAGCGATTTGGAGGCAGCATGATAGATAGCGTTAGCGCCGATTTCGATCACGAGATACCAAACGGCTCGAGGCTGTATTTCGGAAAGAGCGCGCAGCTCAAGCGCGAGCTGGAAAATAAAGCGAGCGAAATCCTCGTTAAAAACGGCTTTAGCGAAATTTTAACGCCATATTTTTCATATCATCAACACCTAAGCGTCGCGCCGCAAAAGCTTCTTAAGCTCTCCGATCCCACGAACCACGAGCTCGCGCTTCGCGCAGACAGCACCGTGGACGTCGTGCGCATCGTGCGCAAACGGCTGAAAGACGATAAGCTAAGGCGGCTATTTTACGTGCAGCCGACCTTCAAATACCCAAGCGACGAGTTTTATCAGATCGGCGCGGAGCTGATCGGGGAGAAGAATTTGCCTCTTGCGATCAAAATTGCGCAGGAATTTTTTAAAGAATTTGATCTTATGCCTGCGCTTCAGCTGAGCAATATCGAAATTCCTAAAAAAATTTGCGAAATTCTAAACCTGCCGCTTGAAATTTTTGAAAAGGGCAAGATTGAGACACTGCTTGATCAAAATTTGCCTTGGCTAGACGCTACGGCTCGCGCCACATCGCTAAAGGACGTGCAAGCTCTGCGTGCGCAGGTGCCTGAAGAGCTAAAGCCCTGCTTAGATGAAATTTTAAACCTAGGCGTGGATTACGAGCATATCCGCGTTTCGCTGCTGTATTACTCTAAAATGCGCTATTACGACGCGCTATTTTTTAGATTTTTAGACGCAGGCGCGGTGTATTGCAACGGCGGAAATTACGAAATAGACGGGCTAAAATCCAGCGGCTTTGCGCTGCTAGTGGATGCTTTGATAGAAAAAATTATGCAAAAGGATGAGAAATGAGTAAAGTTGACGTAGTCATCGGCGCCCAGTGGGGCGATGAGGGCAAGGGCAAGATCGTAGATATGATAAGCGCGAATTACGATTTCGTATGTCGCAGCAGCGGCGGACACAATGCAGGCCACACCATCGTCATAAACGGCGAGAAATTTGCGCTACATCTGGTGCCTAGCGGCGTGCTTCATAAAAATATCATCAACATCATCGGAAACGGCGTCGTGATCAACCCCGACGTGCTGATTACCGAGATGGCGCAGTTTGAAAATTTAAAGGGCAGATTTTTCATAAGCGAGAAGGCGTTTTTAAATTTACAGTACCACTCGCTGATCGATCAGGCGCGCGAAAAGAGCAAGGGCGAGCTCGCAATCGGCACCACCGGCAAGGGCATAGGGCCTGCGTATGCCGATAAGATCGCGCGCATGGGACACCGCGTAGCGGAGCTTTTGGAGCCAGAAAGGCTTGCCGAGGCGCTATCGCGCGACTTTGCTTCGCATGAGAGCGTTTTTGAAAAAGCGGAGGTTAAAATTCCCAGCAAACTTGAAATTTACGATGAGCTAAAGCGCTATAAAAGCGCACTCGAGCCATACATCGCCGACACCACGCACATGCTGTGGAAGGCGCTTGATTACGATAAGCGCGTGCTCGTAGAGGGCGCACAAGGAAGCCTGCTTGATATCGATCACGGCACCTATCCTTACGTCACGAGCTCGACTACCATCGCGGGCGGGGCTTGCAGCGGGCTCGGGCTTGCGCCGAAAGATATCGGCACGGTGATGGGAATTTTAAAAGCCTACACCACCCGCGTGGGCAACGGCGCGTTTCCTACCGAGGATAAAGGCCCGCAAGGCGAGGCGATGCGCGAGATCGGCAAAGAGTACGGCACCACGACGGGCAGGGCGCGCCGCTGCGGTTGGTTCGACGGAGTGGCTACGAAATACGCCGTGCGCCTTAGCGGCATCGACAAGCTCGCACTGATGAAGCTTGACGTCTTAGACGGCTTTGAGAGTATTAAAATTTGCCGCGCATATCGCTACAAGGGTGAGGAGATCGATTATTTTCCGATCGATTTGGAAGCTGCCGAGCCGGTTTATGAGCAGATGCCGGGCTGGGACAGCGTCAAGGGAATTTCAAAATTTGAAGATCTGCCGCAAAACGCGCAAAATTATATCCGCAAAATAGAGGAGCTAAGCGGCGCAAAGGTGGGCTTTATCTCCACCAGTCCCGAAAGAAGCGACACGATAATTTTATAAACCCGGTGAAATTTTAAAATTTCACCCGTTGCGGGCGGCGAGGCCGCTCATAGAACTGAATTTAAAGGAACGATCATGCGAATACGACTACCACACGTGCCATATATCGCGCATAAAATAGCGCTGGATCTGCTAAACTCGGGCTGCGTTACGCTCGGTGCGGGCATAGAGCCCGTCGCCAAGGAAGCGGACGAGATCATAAGGACCGATCTGCAAAAAGAAAGAGCGATAGACGAGCGCGCAAACGAGCTGATAGATGAGCGCATAAGCGAGCTAGATGAGATGAGCGTGAATAAAAAAGATATGTTTTGGCTCATCAAGCGCCACATCGCAAACGACGAGAATTTCGAGCTAAATTTTGAGGATCGCTACGGCACCATATCGCATAAAATTTTAGAAACCGTTTGGAAGAAAAATTTGATTGATTACAAAGTCTCGGAAAATAGGCTAAAGACGATAATTTATAACGCGATCGAGGAGTATTTGAAAAGCTACCAAAAGATCGAAGACGAGGTCTATGAAAAGATCGAGGGCTACAAGCAAAAATTGATCCCGGGTACCGAAGAATACGAGCTTGTGTTTGAAAAGCTCTACGAAGAGGAGCTAAGAAAACGGGGTATGCTGTAATGAACGCGTATATCTACATAGAAAACGGCATCTACCTGCAAGCCAAGGCGTTCGGCAAGGGCAGCAGCGCATTCGGCGAGCTCGTGTTTAACACCTCCGCCACGGGCTACGAGGAGATCATCTCAGATCCAAGCTACGCGGGGCAGTTCATTATCTTTACGATGCCCGAAATCGGCATCGTAGGGATCAACGAAAACGACAAGGAAAGCTCCAAAATCCATGCCAGCGGAATTTTCGTAAGAAATTTTAACAACGAGCCTTCAAATTTCCGCTCGCAGATGAGCTTGGAGGATTATTTTCTGCAAAACGGAAAATTCGGCGTTTACGACATCGACACTAGATTTTTAACCAAGATGCTGCGCGACGAGGGCAGCCTGCGCGCCTTCGTCTCTACCGAGATCAGCGATAAGGCGGCTCTTAAAAAGGCGCTTAGCGAGTCTGCGCGCATAGAGGAGATCAACTACGTAAGCATCGTAAGCACGAAGGCGCCATATAAGCACACTTCCGGGCGCTGGAATGCCGAGCGCGGAAGCTACGCCCAGCCCGCAAGCTGCGGCAAAAAGATAGCCGTGATCGATTACGGCGTCAAGCGAAACATCCTAAACGAGCTTTGCGATCTGGGCCTCGGCGTCGAGGTTTTCCCGCACGACATTAAAGCGGAAGCGCTGATCGCAAAATTTAAAGAGGGGCAGATCGACGGCGTGTTTTTATCAAACGGCCCGGGCGAGCCGCGCATGCTTAAAGAGGAGATCGCTCAGATCAAAAAGATGGTTGAGGCGCGCGTGCCGATTTTTGGAATTTGTCTGGGCCATCAGCTGCTAAGCAACGCGATGGGATATGAGACCTACAAGCTAAAATTCGGCCAGCACGGCGCAAACCACCCCGTGCAAAATCTGCGCACCAAATCGATCGAGATCACCGCGCAAAACCACAACTACAACGTTCCCGAGACGATCGCGCAGATCTGCGAGATCACGCATCGAAATCTTTTCGACGGCACGATCGAGGGCGTGCGCTACAGGGAGTATCCCGTATTTTCGGTGCAGCACCATCCGGAAGCCAGCGCGGGGCCTACGGAGAGCAAATATATCTTCAAAGAATTTCTTGAAATTTTATGATTTTTGAAATTTTGCCTGCACTAAATTTTACCGCAGTCGCGCGGTAAAATTTTAAATTTACGGCGAGTTTTAAATTCTAATGCCCTTTGTGTTTGTAAATTCAAGCTCGTCGCGGCTTAAAATTTCACGCCGCGCGTTTTAAAATTTAAAGCTTGTACCGCGATCCTAAATTTAGCCGCACGAGTAAAATTTTGCGGGTTCCTCTGCCGTATCGTTTGCGTTTTGAGTCGTGCAAGCGGCGCGAAGTAAGACCGCGGATTTTGCTCGCTCGTCGTATCTTGTGCCTCGCTCGCGCTGTAAAAATTACACATCCATAAATTTCTAAATTTAGAGAAATTTTACGCTTTGTAAGGCTTGTAAATTTAACGCTTTGTAGAGTTGCAAATTCCACGCCCGCGCCTTTGTATTCGAAGAAGCGCGCGGGCTTAGATAAAATTTCAACTCGCGCCGTATAAAATAAAATCCGATTTGTAAAATTAAATTTAAAACTTCATATTTATTTAAGCTTAGTAAAAGTAAGAATTTGAAAGAATTAATCGTTTGAAATTTCGCCTTGAAGGGTCTGCTATGAGCTGTGTTTTAAAGGAGCTTGACGTCTTGCTGGTTGAAGACGACGCCAAATTGCTAGCCTCGCTACATAGGACGTTCGAGGATATTTTTAATAACGTCTACGACGCTCAAAACGGCCTTGAGGGGGTTAAAAAATTTAAAAAATTTAGCCCGAATCTCGTCATCACCGATATTTTGATGCCGATTGAAGACGGGCTTGAGATGATACGCCAAATCAAACATATCTTTCCGCACACTCCTATTTTCGTGCTTAGCGGCTTTAGCCAGCAATCCCAGCTTCAAGGCGTCATCGACATCGGCGTGGAGGGATATTTTTTCAAGCCCGTTGATGCCGCGGAGTTTGCGCTAAAAATTTGCGCCCTGATGGAGGCCAAGCTACAAAACATCTCTCTTATCGATCTGGGAACGGGATATGCGTTTGATCTGCTCAGGCGAGTTTTACTCAGAGACGGGCAGCAGATCGTGCTAACCAAAAAGGAGCTCTCTTTCGTCTCGCTTCTGATAAGCCGCATAGGCGAGTTGGTACTTTACGACGAAATCAAGCGCTACGTTTGGGCGGAGGGCACCGTATCGGACGTGGCGCTTCGCACCTTCGTCAAGCGTATCCGCGATAAGATCGGCGAGCAGGTCGTAAGAAACGTCCCCAGCCTGGGCTACAAGATAGACTTTTAACCGCAGCGCGTCTTTGCAATCAAAGCCAAAGATAAAAAATTCTTGCTAAAATTACGGGCAGAATTTTGTGCGATAAATTTGCGCAGATCACTCAATGCAAGGATTAAATTTGAACGCGCTACCTTCCAAAAATCTTTTCGTCTACACCAGCTCAAGGGCGCTAAAAGCAGCCGTGCAGCGCGAAAGCGGCGGCGTGCTCGCGCCGAGGATTACGTTGGCGGAATTTTACGAAAAAGCGATCTTCGTGCCGGGCCTTGCTAGCTGCGGCGAGATGGATCGCGTGCTGTTTATGAAGGAGGCGGCGAGCTTGGGCGCGGGCGAGAGGCTGAAATTTCCTTTGGAATTTTACGAGTTTATGAAAAACCGCAGCTACCTTTTCAGCTTCTTCAAAGAGCTCGCAGCCGAGAGGGTTAGCGTCGATGCGCTCGATCTTAGCGACATCTACGCGTGGTACATCGAGCATTTTGAAATTTTGCGCGAGCTTTTGGAGCGCTACTCGCAGCTTTTGCGCTCGCACGGCTTTTACGACGAGATCACCGCGCCGCAGAGCTACCGCTTAAA
>NZ_CALHIK010000198.1 GCF_938030785.1 uncultured Campylobacter sp. | reverse complement strand
CAGCCCCCGCAACGACGCCCGCAACCCAGTAGGATTGATTTAAAACCGCGGTTAGATTATAGAGCAGATCAAGCTCTTTTAGTCTTTGCGGCGTTACGGGTCGCTCGCCGCTAAGCTCCTCGGGGCGCAAAAAAGCGCGCGCTTTTAGCAGCGCAAAGGTTTCGTCCGTAAGGGCGTATACGGCGTAAATTTTATGACGCACGAAGCGCAGCTCGTCCAGCAGCGACATCGTGTAGAAAAAATGGCGGAAATTTAGCAAGAACGCCACAACGAAGGTATCTACGAGCGAGGCGTGGGTTACGATGAATGCGATCAGCACGAACTCCACGCTGCCTGCGTATATAAGCAGCGAGGTTAGCGCGAGCGCCCAGACGGGCAGATCCTGGCTAATGCCGTAGATGCCAAACGCCAGCCCCAGCGGCACGTAGCCCATCATCACGGCAAGGGTGGATCTGAAAATTTCAAATTTACTCATAGCTTTCCTAAATTTCAAAGGGCGATTGTAGCTAAAATTTTATTAAATTTTACAGGGCGGCAGGCGGGAGCTGCGCCGCTGCGAGCCGGTTTTGCGCGGTTATGCGTCGCAAGAAGAGCTATAAAATTTACTCGGTTTGGCGCCGTAAATTTTAAAATTTAGCCTGCGTAGAATTTTGCGAAATTTTAAAATTTAAGGGAGCGGATCTTTAAATTTAGCCTAAAATACGTGGCGCAAAAGCACGAATGCAAACGCCGAAAGCAGCGCCGAGACGGGTAGGGTGATGATCCACGCTAGCCCGATCGGCTTCATCAGTGACCAGTTCGTGCTGTGATTTACCAAGCCGATTCCTAAAATCGCGCCGATTAGCACGTGGGTCGAGGAGATCGGCAGCCCCAGCACCGATGCCGCCATGACGACGACGGCGCTTGCGAGCTCGGCGCTAAAGCCCGAGGCTGGGTGGATTTTGGTGAGATTGGTGCCTACGGTGGCGATCACCTCTTTGCCGATGAACCAAAGCCCCGCTATGAGGGCTACTGCGAACATTATCATAATCTGCTGCGGCACGGGAGTGGAGGGATTGATACTATTCGTAGCCATCGTATCGATGATGGCGGCAAACGGACCCACGGCGTTTGCGATGTCGTTGCTGCCGTGCGAAAAGGCAAAGCCGCTAGCGGTGAGCACCTGCAGCCAGCTAAACATCAAAAACGCGGATTTGTTTAAATTTGAGCGGCGCAGGGTTTTAGCGAAAATAAACATCAAAAGCCAGGTAATTAGCGTCGACATACCGATGATGAGGTAGTTGTAAAAATTCGTCAGCCCAAAATCTAGATTATGTAATCCCTTAAATATCAGCATTGCCGAGATCACGAAAGCGCCGATACCTGCTACGGCAGGGATGCCGAATTCTAAAGCTTTGTGGGATTTGAGCTTTTCTTTTTTTGCGTCAAGCTCGATTACTTTTTTATAATACTCGCTATCAAGCTCGCTTGGGTCGAAATCTGGATCGCGCATCGCGTAGATATCGTGATTTAGCGCCTCTGCGTAGGCGATCTTTTGAATGTCGTCCAGAGTCTCGAAGGTCTTTTTATGTAGCTTGCGGAGGGATTTTTTTTCGCGCTTTATGCGGTCGATCTTTATTTGAGCGTAGCGGTTGTAATCCAAAATGTAATGTTTGATGAGCCAGAAAATTCCAAAGGAGATCACACCGCCTAAAATCGGCGAGAGCACCCAGGAAATCGCTATTTTGCCGATCTTATCCCACTGCACGAGCCACAATGCGGAAGTCTCTGCGGTATTAAGCAGGGCGCCTAGCGTAAGCCCCGAGCCCACGATACCGCCGATGATCGCATGAGTAGTTGATACGGGCAAGCCCTTTCTGCTGGCAAAAAGTAACCATGCCCCCGCCGCGAAAAGCGCGCTCATCATTACATAGATAAAATCCCTAGGATGCACGTCCATTTTGCTAAGATCGATTATGCCGCTGCGGATCGTCGAGGTTACTTCGCCGCCTGCAATTACCGCGCCGCTTGCTTCAAATACCGCTGCGATACAAAGGGCTTGCGCGATGCTAAGAGTGCCGCTTCCGACGCTGGTGCCGAAGGAATTTGCCACGTCGTTTCCGCCGATATTAAAGGCCATAAAGATGCCCAAAAATACCGAAACTAAAAATAGCATTTTATCGCCGCTTCCTATAAAACCGAATCCCCAGATAAGAAAATAGATTGTTACGCCGCAGAATATGCCGTAGAAAATGAGACTTATCTTGCTAGATTTCATAGCTCTCCCTTAAAATCCGCGAAATTTTACCACACGCGCCTTAATCCCCACTAAATCGCACGAGAGAGGTATATTAAATTTTACTTTTAAAAGCGAATTTAGTGGCGCGCGCTAAGCTTTATTAAATCAATACTTCGTTACAATCCACATTAAATTTTAAAACTGAGGCGAAAAATGTCTAGAATTCCGCTGCAAAGCCCATATTTCGGAATATTCGTGATGCTAATCCTAGCTTTTTGCGTCTTTTCGCTCATCGTTAAACTATCCTCTTTGGTAGGCTCGCGTTTAGCAGATAGGCGCGACGAGCGGCTAAAGGGCGAAATTTACGAAAGCGGCCCCGAGGCCGTCAAACAGCCCAACCGAATGAACTCCCACTTTTTTTTGATAGCCGTGCTTTTCATACTTTTTGACGTCGAGATTATCTTTATGTTTCCATGGGCGGTAAATTTTAAAATTTTAGGCGTGTTCGGGCTCGTGGAGATGGTGTTTTTCATCGTATTATTAGGCATCGGATTCATCTACGCTTGGAAAAAAGGAGCGCTAAATTGGCAGAGCATAAGATAAACTACGCGCGCGAAAACGGACTTCCCGTAGTTCTTACCACCGTCGATAAGCTGATCGCGTGGGGCAGGAGTAACTCTTTGTGGGCAATGACGTACGGGCTTGCGTGCTGTGCGATCGAGATGATGGCAGCGGGCGCGGGCAGATTTGACTTCGACCGCTTCGGCACGATATTTCGCGCAAGCGTAAAGCAGTCGGAGGTGATGATAATCGCGGGCACGCTTAGCAAAAAGCACGCCGAGTTTACACGCCGCCTATACGACGCGATGCCCGAGCCCAAATGGGTCATCAGTATGGGTAGTTGCGCCAATACCGGAGGGATGTTTAATACCTACGCGACGGTGCAGGGCTGCGACCGAATAGTGCC
>NZ_CALHIK010000197.1 GCF_938030785.1 uncultured Campylobacter sp. | reverse complement strand
AAGCCAAGCAGCCAAATATGGGCTCTGCGCGCAAATCAAACCAAAGATCGGTCGGCGACATAGTTTCGGAGGCGACTGCGCAGGCGCAAAAAAATATCGCCGCTTCGGATGCTATCGCGCAGATTAATAAAGCCGCCAAAAAGGACGCGCAGGCAAAAGATGATCTCGCAAATTCCAACCGCTTCGGCAGCGAAAACTTAGAGGCCGCCGCAAAAAACGGCGAAAACGCCGCAGCTTCTTTAGGCGATGATTCAAATTTAGCGCAAAACGGAGGCGACAGGAGCGCTGCGATAAATTTTAACGATTCAGCAAATTCTGCGGCGCCTGCAGATAAAGACGCGGGCGAAAATTTGACGGCGAGACGAGATAATTCTTTAAATTCTGCGCACTCTACGCAAAATCTCGCGACTCCATCCGAGGAGAGCTCTTTAAATTTAGCGCAAAACGGAGCTGAGAAAAACGGCGCCGTATCCGGTAGCGGCGATATTTCGAGCGAGCCGCACGAAGAGGCTGCGCTGGGGTTTGTCGCGCAAAAGACGGTGGATTTTATGAAAAGTCTCAAAACGGCGTTTCGCGCAAGCAGCGAGCATGCAAGCGCAAGCACCATCCTATGGGTCTTGGCGCTTTCTTTTATATACGGCTTTTTCCACGCGGCGGGTCCGGGGCACGCGAAGCTGCTAACGGCGAGCTATTTCTTAGCCCATGGCGGCAGCTACGTCAAGGCCTTCGGTTTTGCGCTTAAAATCGGGCTTCTACACGTCTTGGGAGCGCTCGTTTTGGTAAGCGCGAGCATGTTCGTGCTGCAAAACGTCGCAGGGCTCGTCTCCACGAACTCAGCCTCGATCACTACGAAAATTTCGGCGCTTCTGATCATCGTCATTACGGCGCTCATCATCTACGACAAAGTTCGCCGCATAAGATCGGGCGCCCGCCACGATGCGAGCTGCTCCTGCGCCGCTTGCGCTTCCGTCGCAAAAACCGCAGATACAGACTCCCGCTTAAAAAATACGGCATTTACAAACGCCGGGGATTCCGTTCACGCAGCGTCAAAGAGCTATAAATTTTCTAAATTTAATATCCAAAGCGGCGAATCCGCGCAGTATTTGGATACCAAAAATTTAGGCGACGCCGCAACGGCAAAGCTAAATTTAGATTTAAATTTAAACGCGAATTTAGAAGAAAACTCGCCTAGCCAAAACGAGCAAAAAAAGGCCCTAAATTCTGCAAATTTCAGCAGTCAACCCCCATCTCGCTTGCCGCAAAATGGCGCGACCTACGGCGGCGAGAAAGGGCAAGAGTGGCTTATCGCGCTTGCGGCGGCGCTCGTGCCCTGCCCCGGCACGATCCTAATTTTCGTGCTTGCCTTCAGCCTCGGAAGCTTCGCGCTTAGCGTCGCAAGTGCGCTTTTCATCGGTTTTGGAATGAGCGTCGTGATATTTTTAGCCGCGCTTTTCGGCGCGAAAGCAAACGAGCTAAGCTCAAAGCGGCTCGTAAGCCTGAAGCTTTACGTCGAATTTTTGGGGCTTTTCGTGATGTTCGGGCTCGGGATTTTTATGTATTTCCTCTCAGACAACCTCAGGGTGCTGTGATCGC
>NZ_CALHIK010000196.1 GCF_938030785.1 uncultured Campylobacter sp. | reverse complement strand
ACGAAATGCGCGCTAAAGAGTTCGCCTAGAAGGCTATGATAAACGGCGACTTGCCTAACTAAAAACGCGCGCTGTCGCATAGGCATGAAGCTAAAATCAATCGCTTTCGGCGCCTAATTTTGCGTCAAATTTTGACGAGCTTTTAAAATTTACCATAAAATTTCGATTTAGCGCGTAGGCTTTGACGCGACGCGCTAAAATTTGGTAGTTAGTCAAATTCTAGCCCCAAATTTAATAAGGCAAAATCAAATTTTAGCCGCGCGAGGCGCCGAATTAGTCGTTTCTAACGCACCGTGCGAAGAGGCGATCGGAAATGCCGCTCCAGTCTGCGTAGCCGTTTTTAAAATGCACGAACCACGCCCGAGACGAGCCGTCGGCAAATTTTGTAGAGCTCCAGTAGAAATCGGACTTTACGTATTTAAAAGCGGAATTTATAGCAGGGCTAAATTTAGTTTTATCCGTTATGCTTATTAGCTCATCCACCCTCGGTAGCCGCCAGTCCGAATAACCCGCGAAATTTAGCTTCTCGCAGCGCTCCTTCGCTTGCTTCCAATCGCCGATAAAAACCCGCTTATCATCCTGCCACATTAGCTTGCCGAGTTTGCTTTCGCCGCATATCACTACGTTTTTATCATTATCTCTATAACAAGTCGCATTTAGGACGTCTGAATTTAAGAACCCGCAAAATAACGCTAAAATAACCATATACCTTCTCATCCATCTATCCTTTAAATTTTAAAATCAATACCGCCTCACGCACCGCACGAAACTGCGAGCAAAAACGCTATCCCAGCCGTCGTTGCCGCCTACGAAATCCACGACCCACGCACTGGACGAGTCGTTGATATATTTTGTAGAGCTTTGGTAGCATAAAAATTCTCCGCTCGCTATGTTTTTAAAAGCGGAATTTATAGCAGGGCTAAATTTAGTTTTATCCGTTATGCTTATCAGCTCATCTATCCTAGGCAGCCGCCAGTCCGAATAACCCGCGAAATTTAAATTTTCGCAGTATTTAACGGCTTCGTCATACGCCCCCTCAAATATATCCTTGCCGTCTTGCCACATAAGTTTGTAAATACTATCCGTAACTACGTTTTTGGCATCATCTCTGCTAAAGCCCGCCGTTATATCGCCGCCAAAAGCCACGTTCCAGCAAAGCAAGCAGCCCGTTAGAATAGACATAAATTTACTCATATTTTACCTTTAAGCGTTTGAATTGCGCGTAATTATACTCTGTTCTGCCGTTCATTCGCCTTATGCTTTAAAGTCGTGCCGCAGAGCGCATCCGCTTATCTCTATCCGAAATTTATCTCTAAATTTAGCCCTTTTTGCTAAAATTTCACAAAACGCGCCGCCCGTAAAAGAAGCGGCCAGACTAAGCTTAAGGAGAGAAGATGCGCGAGCAGGACTACGAGGCGCTTAAGGCGGAGTGGCAAAAAGAGTGGAATGAAAAGAGCGAGAAATACGCCAAGGCCGTAAACGATATGGTGGCGTTTGCGGAGGTTTACGGCTGGGACGCCTACAAGGGCGAAGATCCGGTCGATGAGCGCGAGGGTGTGACGCAGCTTTGCGAGGCGGTTTTTGAGCTGCTAAAGGAGGCTAACGAGCGCGGCGAAACGGCAAAATTTAGAGCCGATTTTCCGCCATCAAACGTCATTTTCGATAAAAAGTTGAGAAAAAAGCTAAGAGACATCGATCAAATTTGCCCTCTTGGCGGCGAGAACGTCCTTTTTATCGCCTCAAACGACGACGGCAAGACGCTGTATCTACTGGAGGGCGACCGCGTGAGCGAAGTGGCAAAGGGCGTCATCGCCGTGGGCAAGTCCAAGCGAAACGAAATTTACGCCCTGCTAAATCAAGACGAGGTATGGCTGATCAGGGGTTACGACGGCAAGAGCGGCGGCGAGCTGGTGGCGAGATTTAGCCACGAGCTTGAGATCATCTACGACGAGGCTGAAATTTTACCCTTTAACGACGGCAGCAAGGTGCTTTTGGCCGCCCATGACGGAATTTTTTTGATCTCGCAAAGCGGTTCGAAGCTTATCCATCCGATCTACGAGGATGAGGGCGATGACGACGACGAACTCGAGATAGATATGGCAAACGCGACGCTCTCAAATGACAACGAGCTAATCGTCGCGGGCGAGCAAGATACCGATGAGCACGTCCTGATGGATAGCGAGGGCGAGCGACTGGGCGGCATCGGCGCGCAGAGCGCATATCCGCACTTTTGCCTATTTAGCGCGGACGATACGCAGCTCATCACGAACTCCTGCCATTTCTACAACGGCGTCACGATCGGCGTGGACAGGGCGCTGCTAAAGCGCGGGCTGGAGGTTGAGGCTTATTCGTATGACGAAGAGGGTGAGAAAAATTTCACGCTGATCGACGATGCGATGAGAGTTTACGCGGGCGTAGCGACAAGAGACTTTTACATCCTCGGCGACGCATACGGCTACATCAAAGCAGTCGACAAGGACGGGCGTAAAATTTGGCGCCACTATCTTGGCGGCACGATAAAGTCCATGGCTCTAAGTGAGGACGGCAGCGTGCTATTCGTCGGCACTTACGGCGGCAGGCTGCATAAACTACGCCTCGGCGCAGGTCAAGACAGCCACACGATCGGCAACGGCAACCACAAAGAGGAATTCAGACTGATTGCATTTGAAGATAAAATTTATCGGTGGTAAATTTCGCGACGCGGGCGGAGACGAAAATAGCGCGAGCAGCTTTGAGTGCAGATGAAATTTTGATTTGAAGCAGCGCCTAGTAGCGGAGCGGATTTAAGCTAAATTTAGCTCGCAGCTCCGCTAAAATCCGTGCTCGTCAAATGGGCGCGGACAGATTAAAATTTAAAGGACGGAAATGACCGAGCCGAAAATCGGCGATCTCTTCGCCGTAAAGCTTAAGAGGCGGGACGCGTATTTTACCGCGCAGATCCTAAGTGCTCAGATGGGGCTCGTCGCGCTCGTTTTGGACGACTTTACGAGCGCGCCGCCTAACCTAAAAGAAGCGGCTAAGCTTAAGCCGTTTTACTTCGATCATCACTTTTGGAAGCGCGGAGAATTTTATCTCGGCGTGGATGAAATTTTGGACGCCGAGCCCGTTTTTATCGGCAATGCCGCTTTGATTTGCGAACCGCCCGAGTGCGTGAGCCTGCAAAATATCGAACAGATCTATATGCAGCTTGCGTGGAACGAGCTTCCCAAGGATATTCGCGCTAAATTTAAATCCATCCGTAAGCAAAAACTTGAAATTTCACAGCCGCAAAGCAAGGAATTCTACGCCGATTTAGCGCGGCAAAATCCGTTTTACTACGATATGAAAAGCGCAGTTTGGGATGAAAATTTGAAAAATTTTTTAGAAGCGACGCCGATGATGACGCAGCTTGAGCTAAACTGTGCCGGCAAAAGCCTAGATATCTCGCGTACGCACTTGCAGCAGCTCGTCTTACACGCCGGCGGCACGGAGGAGATCACGCTAAACGGCTCGCTGTGGCGGCTCGTGATAAACGGCGATATCGCGCGGCTTAAAAGCGTGCGCTGCCCCTTTGACGGCGAGCTTTTGAGCGTTCAGCTAGAGCTAAACGGCGGCGGGTTTTGCATTCGCGGGCTTGAAAAACTGCGCGATCTACGGATATTTTCGCAACGCGGCGAGTGCATTGATCTCACATGCGTTGCGGCGAGCTTTCCGAATTTGCGCGAAATTTTCATCAACGCGCAGGGCGGCACGCTAAAAAACATCGACGCGCTCGCTAAATTTAAACACCTAAAAGACGTCTGGCTTAGCGACGTTTACGGATTTGAACGCTTTCCGACGAGGGCGCAACTACCGCATCTAAAGCGCCTTTGTTTCTGGTCGGTGCCTAAAGGCGCTTGCGAGGCGGCTAGAGCGCAGTTTAAGGATATAGAAAGCCTCGTAATCAAGCAGCCGCGAAGTAAGCAGTGGCTGGCGGCGAATTTAAACAACCCGCTACGTAGCTGGGACGGCAGAGAGGGCGTGGGCGCGGCGACTGCCAGAAAGGCGATGAGGGCTTATGCGGGCGCGCACAAGAAGCTAAGCGCGCTCGAAGCAGAGCCTGCAAGCGATGAGCTCAAGACCGAGAAAACCGAAATTTTAAAAGAATTTATCGCCGTTTTTAACGCGATAGACGCCAAGCATAGCATCGACACTATGGAGCGCGAGGAGATTTGGGAGGCGTTTTGCAAGCTGGCCGAGCTTGCGGCGGTGGACGCGAGGTCGCAAGAGCGTATCTGGGAGCAAAACGCGGAATTTTGACCGATCAAGCGGCGCAAGTGCTACGATGGTAAAACAGCGTACGGATATTGCGGCGCTCGGGCTTTGTTTGGGCGCGGCGCATGAGATTTAAAATTTTACGCCGAAGCGGGCTTTGGCGGGCGCATAGATAAAATTTAAGCCGAGCGGCGGTAGAATGCACGGTTTTAATGAAAGCGTTAATTTACGCCTTTTTGATATGTAAATTTGCGCTTATTAGGGCGGAATAAATTTAAGGAGTAAAGATGAGAAGTAAAATTTTAATCGCGGCCTTTGCGGCGACGCTTTTGTGTGGCTGCATGGCGCATGATGCAAAGCTAAGTAAGAAGACAAGCGCAATGGATAAGAGGGGCGAAAGCGCGGCTGCGGACTGCGGCGCTAGTGAGGGCGTCTGCAAGGTGCCCGCGGTGCAGGGGCCGATGGTAGGCGGCGGGGCGGAC
>NZ_CALHIK010000195.1 GCF_938030785.1 uncultured Campylobacter sp. | reverse complement strand
CCAAACTTCAACATAAACTGCAAGCATCTGCTCGCGTCCACCGCCGGTTGCGGCAAACGGGTTGCCGCTATCTAACGAAGCCGCACCGAATACGAAGCGCAGAAGCGCGCCTAGATATAAGATAACAAAGATATCCGAATATGCTCCGAAAATTTTATCGGTGGTCGGATCGCTGTAAGTGATAGGAATAGCCGCCAAGATCGCCGCCGAAGTAGCGAATAGGAAAAACGGCGCCCACCTAAATACCCAGTGGCTGCACGCAGGAACTGTTCTGCCGCGCTTGAAAAGCTTAATAATATCGCGGTAGGTCTGGAAAAAATCGCTTCCTTGCTTTGATTGAAGTTTGGCGCGAAGTTTTCTCGCCATTCCGTCAAATAGCGGGGCGATTAGGACGATAACTGCGACTTGAAATATCATCAAAAATATAGTTTGTATAGTTTGCATCATCTCCCCCTAAATCAAGAAATAGCCGACGCCCAGTATCGCGCAAAGATAGATCATAATATAAAGCGTATAGACGTTTGTATAGCCGCTTTGAATGATTCCTATCTTATCGGCGACTTTTTTACTCCACTCGATTACTGGCTCATAAATCATCGACCACCAGATATCTTGCGGATGGTTGTGGTATTCGATCGGTCCGAAGTAGCCGTTTTGCTCGATTCTGCGTTTATGGCCTTTAAATAGCCAATCCATAATCTTTCTTAGATCGCCGGTGAAAGGACCGCCAGTCATCTGCATACGAGAGCTGTATTTAAAACCGCAAGCCCAAGGATCGGTCTCTCTAGGTTTGCTGCGATTAGCCTTCATAACCGCTAGGATTATAAACGGAAGCAGCATCGTAGAACACAAGATGATCGCGATGAGCGGAGTTGAGACGATACTTCCCAAAGGTGAAGTGATTGTCGCAATATCTATGCTAGCGATATATTCGCTATTATTAGTGATAGAATTTACCGCTTGCATGATGTAATCTACTATCACGTGTGCGCCTACGCCAAATCCCACGCAGCCTATCATCAAAATGATCATTCCTAAAACCATTCCGAGTGGGCTTTCTTTTGCGTTTTCCCAAATTTTTTCATCTCTTGGGGTGCCTGCAAAGATGACCGCGTAGAGTTTTAAGTGCATACCGACCAAAACGCCCGTAAGCGCAAGTGCGACGACTGCCAAAGAAAAAGCGTATCTAATGAAAATTCCGCTCTCTTTAGCGCCTTGAAGCATTCCTTGATAGGTAAACCACTCTGAAACGAAGCCGTTTACCGGAGGAAGCGCTGCGATACCCATGATACCGATAAACATACCGACTGCAGTTAGAGGCATTTTTTTAGCTAGACCGCCTAAAATGTCCATATTCTGCGTATGAGTAGCGTGGATTACCGAGCCTGCGCATAGGAATAAAAGACCTTTGAATATCGCGTGGTTTACTACGTGATAACAGCCGGCTAAAAATCCGATCGCGCCTAGAGTCACGTTGCCTGCTGCGACGCCGTAAATTCCGGTGCCTAAGCCTAGCAAGATAATGCCGATATTTTCAACCGAGTGGTACGCAAGAAGCGCTTTGAAGTCGTGCTGACACAAAGCGTATAAAACGCCGAAAAGCGAGCTAGCCGCTCCAAGGATTAAAATTGCAAGTCCGAAATAGATGCTTAGCGGTAAAAATAGTGTAAATTTAACGAGCGTAAAGAGCGCTACTTTAATCATAACGCCGCTCATCAGCGCAGATACGTTTGACGGAGCTGCAGGGTGAGCTTGCGGTAGCCAGACGTGGAAAGGCCACATTCCAGCTTTTGAGCCGAAGCCGACCAGAAATAGCACGAAAGCGGCTACGGAAGCGCCCATCGGCATACTTACTTTTCCCCATTCTGCAAATTCAAAGCTTCCTGCATAATGTGCGATGATAAGTAGTCCGCATGTGATACAAAACGCACCGATCTGCGCGATACCCAGATATACCATGACCGCTTTGAGCGTGCCTTTGCCGTCGTTTACCAGTATGAGGAAGGATGAGATCAGAGTCATAAGCTCCCACAAAACGACGAAGCAAAATACGTTATCGGCGCTGATGACTAAGAGCATCGAGAGGATAAACGTACTAAACAAAGACGCAAAGACGCCTACATTCGCTTTTCCGATATATTCTTCGGCGTAACTCATACCGTAAACGCTGCTTGCAAAGCCGATGAAAACGACTACGAAGCTAAAGAAATTTCCAAGCGGGCTGAGTGCAAATTTAGGAGCGAGAATGAACTGCCCGCCTAAAAGGAAGCTTTCGCTTACGCCCATATTTGCGACGAAATGGCACATAGCATAAAAACAGCTGATCGCGCCCAATCCGAATCCGACCTTAACGGCAAGCTTCGGTGCGCAGTATAAAAGGATACTAACGACCGCGCTTACAATAAATAGCGTATAAACCGTTATCATCTCACGCCTCCTTATCAGAAGAAACGCGGACGGCGGTTATTTCGCCCGCCAAGACATCTTTTGCGAACGCATTGGCCGCATTATAGTCTATCGCAAAGCCTAGTTTATGTTTGCCCTCTTTCGGATCTATCATAATGATAGCACTAGTTGGGCAGACCTCGACGCATGCAGGACCGTTCTCGCGCCCGTTGCATAGATCGCATTTTATAGCGGTGCTTTTTGCGCCCGATTGGCTTTCGATCTCAAGAAAATACTTCGGCTCGACCGCGTAGTTTACGGACGGCATAAGCTCTGCATTTGAGGTAATCGCGCCGTAAGGACAGGCCAGCGTGCACATCTTGCATCCGATGCAAATTTCCTCATGCAACTCTATGTAGTTGTTAGAGAAGCGAAGTGCGCCGGTAGGGCATACGTTTGCGCATGGTCCGTCATCGCACTGTCTGCACTGCGTAGGCATAACGCCGTAAGCTTGTCTAAGCACGGTGAGTCGCGATTTGGCAAGCTTGCCGCGTTCATAGGCGCTTGAGTAACAGGCCGCCATGCACGTAGTGCAACCGATACATCTTTTGTAATCGCAGATTACAAATTTATGTTGTTTCATACCTTTCTCCTTGACTTAAGGAATTTTAAAAATTTTTTACTAAAAATTTTGAAGTAATTATATTTAAGTCGTTAAAAAAATTCCGTCATTTATCTGACAGAATTTAAAATTTATTTGATAAATTTGCGTTTTTCGCTTAAATTTAAAAACTAAATTCCTTTTTTAAATCGACAGATTATATATAGTCGTTCGAATTCCTTATAAAGCCATTATAATATA
>NZ_CALHIK010000194.1 GCF_938030785.1 uncultured Campylobacter sp. | reverse complement strand
CGTCGCGGTTTATAAGCCTCATCGGCGAACGCTCGAAAATAAAATTTGCAAATTTATAAGCGGCGAAGCGAGGGGCGATGTCGCTAAAATTTACCGCCGTACGCACGCCATTTAAATTTCTCATCGTACGCACGCCGTTAAAATTCTTTTCGCAGCTCCGCCATGAAATTTCGCCGGGCGCCTGATACAGGAATTTTATCTATCCGCGCAGCGAGCGGCTGCCGTCTGCTAGCAAAATTTAGCATATTTGGCGCCGTGACCGCGAAAAATCGTGGGATCAGCAGCTCACCTCTGCAAAATTTAGCATATTTGGCGCCCGTGACCGCACGCGGCTGTCGCCCCAAATAAACCGCCGCCGCGACCGCGAGATCGCCCGCCGCTAAGAGTAAAAAGCCGCAAAACCATGCGGCGCGACAAAGCATAAATTTTAAATTTATAGGGCTTGCCCTCTTTGTATTATCTTCGCGCAAATAGCGCGACGAGACGTAAATTTAAAATTTAGAGCGTAAAATTTAAGGCTTTAAAATTTACAGCCCGAGCTCTATCGCCAGATCCTTTACCGCTTTGAGATTTACCTTGCCGCTGCCAAGCACCGGGATTTCATCCACCTTTTTCACGACGCTTGGCTGCATTATCGGCGCCAGCGCGGAGTCTCTGAGGCGGCGCGAAATTTCATCCTCGCTCGCCTCGCCCACGTAAAGCAGAGCGATCTTTTCGCCCTTTTTCTCATCCTTTAAATTCACGCACGAATAGATCGCGCTCTCGCCTAAAATTTCACCCACGGCGCTTTCTACCGCGCCCAGGCTGATCATCTCGCCGCCGATTTTGGCAAAGCGCGAGAGGCGGTCGGTGATAAATAAAAACCCGTCGTCGTCGATATAGCCGATATCGCCGCTCTTGTAGTAGCGCACGTCGTTTATTTGCGCGATCGCTTCGGCGGTTTTTGCCGGCTCATCGTAGTATTCCTTCATAACCTGATGTCCGCCGATTAAGATAAGCCCCTCCTGCCCGTTTGATAGTGGTTGCAGCGAGGCGGGATCGGTGATCTTTATAACCGTGCCCGCAAGCGGCAAGCCGACGCTCTTTTCGCGGTTAAAGTGAAGCTCTTTGAAAAAATCGGGCTCTAGGACGTTCGGCGTATTTACGCTCACCACCGGCGCAGTCTCGGTCGTGCCGTAGCCCTCGTAAATTTCGATGCCGAATTTTATCTTAAATTCCTTTCGGACATTTTCATTTAGCTTCTCCGCGCCCGCAATCGCCAGGCGGATGCTTGCTAGCATTAGAGGATTGAGCCTTTTGTTTTTGGTGTAGAGCCTAAAAAACGTCGAGGTGCCGAACATTATCGTAGCACCGTATTTTGCGCTCATCTTGCCGACGCTAAAGGCGTCCGTAGGATCGGGCACGTGGATGCTTAAAATTCCGTCGTTTAGCGGAAATAGCGTCGTTACGGTAAGCCCGAAGCAGTGAAAGATAGGTAGCGACGCTAAAATCGCGTCGTGCTCGGTGGCGTTTATGAGCTCGGAGATCTGCTTGACGTTCGCCATTATGTTTTTGTGCGTCAAAACCACGCCTTTAGGCTTTCCCTCGCTGCCGCTGCTAAATAAAATGGTCGCTACGTCCTCTATCGCGTGCGGCTTAAAATACAGCGCGCGAAATAAAATTTTAGGCATCAGCAGCGATTTTAGCGCGCAGGCTATGCGCTCGTTTTTAGAGGCGCCCTCGCTTAGATCTTCAAGATACACGAGCCGATCGCCGATCGAACTCTCCAGCTCAAAGCCCTTTGATTTGAGCTTTTCTACGAATTTGCGCGAGCTGATGATCGTGCAGATATTTGCTTTATCCGCGCAGTAGATTAAGTTCTCTTCGCTTAGCGTGTAGTTTAAATTTACGCTCGTTTTGCCCATCGCAAAAAGCGTTAAATTTACGGCGCTTGCGATGACCGAGCTAGGCAAAACGATACCGACGTTTTCCTCGCTGCTAATGCGGCTCTTTAGCCTTTTGCGAAGTATTAAAACGGCGCTCATCATCGCTAAATTTGTGAGACTTGCTCCCGTACTATCGACCGCCACTCGTTTAAAAGGCGATCTTTTCGCCTGATTTAGCCAGTTGTAAGCAAGTGGCTTTAGGCTTGCAAGGTATTTGCCCCAGCTAAAAAACGATAGCTCCGTTACTGCGCGCTTTACCTCGTGCGCCTTGGAATTTGCCTCGATCGGCGCGCCGAAGCTTACGCGAAGTGCGTTTTTACCGCTTTGCGAAATCGTTCTTTTATAATGCTCGCTGGCGCGCGAAAACGTCGATCCCCAAAGCCCTCTGATATAAAAAGGCACGATGACGGAGTTCGTATCGTGCGCGGCGAGCTCAAATCCGCCCTGAAACTCGTCTATGCGGCCGTTGTAGCTGATGTGGCCCTCGGGAAAGAGCCCGACCACTTCGCCTGCATTCAGCGCCTCGCGGATACTTTCGATCGCGCTTTTGCTCACGCCCGCTCCGATCGGAATGACGCGGAAAATTTTAAAAAACCACTTCAAATACCACAGATCGTAGTAGCTGCGATGCATCACGAAGCGCACCCCGCGCGGGCAGGCAAGCTGCACCACCGCCCAATCGATCCAGCTGATATGGTTGCCTAAAAGCAGCACGCCGCCTTTTTGTGGGATATTTTCGATGCCGTCTACGTGGACTTGGTAGCCAAATTTCATAAACGGAATGAGTAAAATTCTAACGAAAAGCTGCGGCAGATATTTTGCGCCGAAGATCCCGCAGATAAGTACGCATAGCGCCGCCATAACGAAAATTTCGCCGCTGGCGACTGCAAAATGTACCAAGATGATGGCGATGAGCAAAAACAGCACCATAAAGATATTTTGGATGAAATTTGAGCCCGCGAGCACCCGCCCCATGCGCTCATCGGCGGTGAAAAACTGGATTACGGCGTTGAGCGGCACGATGAAAATTCCGCCGCTAAATCCGAAGAAAAACGATGCCGTACCGAGCCAAAATACCGAGTGCGCGTTGGCTAGTACCATTAGCGCGAGCGCCAGACCGAATGCGCCAAACGGCACGATACCGAGCTCAATATGTTTTTTGCAGTAGCTACCCGCAAAGATCGAGCCTAGCGCGATTCCGATCGCGCTAAGAGCTAAGATCACCTGGATCACCATTACGTTGTCGCTGCCGCTAAGGCTCTTGTAGTGAGCCGGGAAGGTCGCGATCACAAGCTGCGAGACAGCCCAAAACATCGCAAGTCCGAGCGTGCAGAGCAGGACGTTTTTGTCTTTGATTACAAATTTTAAATTTTGCTTCAAGTAGCGCAGGTGGAGATATTCTTTCGTGTCAAATTCCGCCTGCGGCTGCGCGGCGTCGAAGAATGGAATTTTATACGAGTAGTATGTTTCAAGCGCAGAGCCCGCGACCAAAAGCACGCCGATGAACCAAACCGAGCTCATTAGCTCGCCCGCGTCGCTGCTGCGGGCTGCAAACAGCTCGAAAATCACCGAAAACACAAGCGATGAAAGCAGAATCGCGATGATGGTAAGAGCCTGTACGAGGCCGTTTGCCGCGCCTAAATTTTTCGCGCCGACGATCTTTTTAATCAGGCCGTATTTGGCGGGCGAGTAGATCGCGCTTTGCGCCGCAAGCAGGATCGTCATAAAAAACGCGAAATAAAACCACCCGCACAGATAACCTAGCGTAATGAGCGCGGTAAGCGCGATGCCGAGTTTTGCGCAGATCCGCGTGATGCGGGTACGCGAGAATTTGTCGTTGAGATAGCCGCTGGCGCTAAAAAGAAATACGTAAGGCAGCAAAATCAGCAAATTTACAAGGGAGGTAAGGGCGATGAGAGCGCCCGAGTCGGCGCTTTTAACAAGGACGTTTTGGATCGTGATCTTATGGCCCAGATCGACGCTTGCGTTGATAAACATAATCGCCAAAAACGGCAAAAATCCGTTGATTTTTAATAAAGATTTCAAGCTATCTCCTTTAAAAACGGGATTTTATCTCACGGAAGTTAATAGACGCAAATTTAAGGCGGCTTCGCTACAATTACGCAAAAATTAAAGGAAAAATATGAAAGTGCAAATCACAAATCACGATGTCGATAACCTCAATAAATTTATGCTGCTTTACAGCAAAAAGGCGCGCAAACAGCGCCTAGTCAGCACCTACGCCATACCGTTTGAGTTTTTGCTTATGGGCATCATCATCGACGGGCTTTTAAAAACGGCGCCGATTGCGAGCGTCGCGTCGGTTATTTTAGGTGCGGCGTGGCTTATTTTTTATCCGAAATTTTACCGCCGCATGCTAAGAAAACATCTCTCTGCCGCTAAGCTCGCGCAAGACTCGAGCACGGAAATGAGCTTCGTCGCGGACGGCGAGACGATCTCGTTTTCAAAAGGCGAGCCGCGCGCAAGCGAGAAATTTGCCGCGCGCTCGCTAAATCGAATCGCTGCGGGCGGGGAGAATTTTTTCTTGGCGTTTGATCGTGGCTTTCACATCGTCCTTCCCAAAAATGCCGAGACGGACGCTGCGGTACAGCATCTTGCGGATCTGCGCAGGCTGCAGATCGAATCCGTGGATATGAACGTTGAAATTTAGAGCTTTGCTTTTTAAATTTACGGCTCGCAAAATTCGCGATATAAATTTAAAATTCTAGAATTTTGCTATGTAGAATTCTATCTCTGGAATTTAGATCGTCGCGGCGTTTTTTCTTAGGGGGCTACTTACTCTGCTTCGCTGCGCTTGCAAGAAACGCCGCTAGGCTAAGCCTTGCGTCGCTACGCTCGTTTTCCAAGAGCGCTCCCCTTTCCCCTTAAAATCTCCTAACCCCTGGCGCGCTCAAGGGGCGAGCCTTGCAGGTCGCGTTAAATTTTTATATCGCAAGAATCACAGTTTTGTATTCATCTACTTGGTAAAATTTAACCCAGGCGTAGCCTGCACCACTTAAAGCGTCGTCGGGGGATGGGTGGGGTTTGTGGGCGAGCAGAGCAATGCGGTGCTGCGGAGGCGGCGTCCTGCAAGAAATGTGACCTTGCAATTGGGGCCCCCTTCCCGCCCCAAGATATACATGTCGCGGCTGAAATTTAAATAGAATTTTATTTTGTAATAAATTTAAAATTCTCTATGTAGAATTTTGCCTCTAGGATTTAGGTCGTGATGGCGTTTTCTCTTAAGGGGGAAGAGGTGTTGCTTACTCTGCTCCGCTGCGCTCGCAAGAAATGCCGCCGGGCTAAGAGCCTTGCGTCGCTACGCTCGTTTTGTAAGAGCGCGCAGTTTATTTCGCTACTTAGTAAAATTTAACGCGGACGCAGTCCGCACCGCTTAAAGCGTCGTCGGGGGTTAGGTGGGGTTTGGGGCGGGAAGGGGAGCGACCTCGC
>NZ_CALHIK010000193.1 GCF_938030785.1 uncultured Campylobacter sp. | reverse complement strand
GGGCATAAAATTACTCTACATAGCTAGCTTTGTGCCGCTTATTCGGCCCCTATTTTTCGTATCGAAAGTGCGGGAGTGCCGCGACTTCGACGGACAGCTAAAGGTCGTTGCGCTCTGCACATTTTCGATGTCGGCACTGTTCTTTATCGGAGAAATTCTGAGCTAAATTTAAACGCCGCGCGGATAAAATTTACGAAATGCGGCGCGGCGATAAAGTCCTCTTGCGCGCAAAACACTTCGGCATAAGCTCTCATATCTTGTGACAAACCCATTTGTGCATAGAAAAGTATTCCGCGGCAAGCTCGCTTAATGAGAACGTATAGCACCGTATCTGCCGCCTGGCGCGTACCACGGTAAAATTTAAGAGGGCAGACTACGAAACCTCCGCGCTATCTCGTATCGTCAAATTAAGCGAGCAAGAACTGCTCTTAAGTCTATGCAAGCCCAGTTTTAATTGCCGTTTTGACGGAAGGCCGCCCGCCTTTTACGTAAAATTTTAAAAACTAGAGCGTTAATCTACAAAGGGCCCGCGTGCTCGGCACGGTGGGCTTTGTGCTTATTGCACGGCGGCAGAATTTAGCTCATTGGGCAGAACCGACGCTCGCAACTTTTAAATTCGCTCGTGCATCGATGGCAGCGCAATTTACGAACGGATCGCCGAGACTTGCGATTGCACGCCCGACTACATCCGCGGCGTATTTAGCGCTCTAAGCCTCGTATCTGCCGCGTCAAATTTTATCTTTACGGCGTAAATTCACGTTACGCGGCGGTAGTTCGCACCGCAAACGCTGCTTTAGTCCTCCTCTTGCGCCCTTATGCCGCTGAAATTTAATAAATTTCACGCACCGCCTCTTTGAAATGACGCTTACGGTGCAGGGTCTCTCCACGGTGCGGCGCCTTAAAATTCGAAGCGATCCTGCACGTTATTTAAAACTTCGTAATCGCAATCCCCGCCGTTTTGCTCGCAAAAGTCTAGGACCGCCGTCTCATTCGGCGCGCGCCGAGCTCGCAAAAACTCCAACGTGAGGCTATGCGTACCGTCGCAGCCACGATGCGCCAAGCCCTCGTCTAGGAACTCAAATAGCCGCTCAAACTCCGCCCTACTCATCGGCAGGCTCTTTTCAAATGCATCTCGCTGCCGCTGCGCTGCGAGCTTTTTGAGTTCCTTTTTTCTGGATTTTTCCACTATTTCTCCTTTGCTGCGCCGCCTTGCCGCACGGATATCCTTTGAGCGCATTAACCTAATACCCGTCGTCCCCCGCCCTCAAGCGGCATACAAATTTCATCCAAAACCATGCGCTACCTTATCTATAATCGAAATAACCGCTTATTAATTTTTAACAGAGTGAAATTATAGCAAAAGCGGAGCACGAAATCGCAAATCCGCATGATTAAATTTTATCTAGAATAAAGAGCTATGTTTTCGGCTAAATTTTGCCGCACCGAGGGATAAAATTTGCCAAATTCGGATGAAATTCTATCGAGTAGATGTGCAGAATTTGACCATAATCTAAAACAAAAACGGCCGCACTTAAAATACGGCCGCTAAATTTTAAATCTTACTTCTCAAACGCCTTTTCTAGGCTAAACGGAAACGCCTGATAGCCCATCGCGTTGGTCATTTTGATTTCGATTGACGGCTCTTTTGCGCCCCACTCAAACTCGTTGATGTGAGGGCTAGGCACACCGACCGGGCGGCCTTTGGCGATGTCAAACTGCATGCCCGCAACCGCTGAGTAAACCATCACGCTATCTAGGTCGTCTTGATACTGCGCTAGCGAAGTAACCGAACTGTACCACTCGCTGCCGCGCTGTTTGCCGTATTCCCAGACCTGCTCGACGGTTTTATTTTTTTCGTCGATTTTATAGACGACCGCGCGGGAGTATTTCATACCCGCCATCGCAGGCTGCTCCATGCCGCGAGTATCGCCGTTGTCAAAGACGGTGAGATAAACGACGCCCTTTTTGGACTTGCTATCTATGCGAAATGCCGTATGCTGCGTCCACTGCCAGTCAAATCCGCCTTTCTCGCTCTCATATCCCGGGCATTTTGAGTATTCGTCCTCGCAGACGATCTTTTTGCCGTCTTTATCTACAGGCTGGAGCAAGTAGCCCTTAAACTGATCTTTCCAGCCCTTGTGTGCGCCCATTATCCATTTGACTTTTTTGTCGCGGCCGATCTTGATGACGGCGTCTTGGTGGCGGCTGGAGATGATGATGCTATCGTCGCTTGGATCATAATCCACGCTATTTACGTGCGCCCAGTTGCGTCCAGGGCCAGAGCCCACGATGTCGC
>NZ_CALHIK010000192.1 GCF_938030785.1 uncultured Campylobacter sp. | reverse complement strand
AGCGCTGACGGCGCGGCAGACTGAACTCGCTGCGACCCTGTCGGTATAGCACATATGGTCTTGCCCCGATACGCGCATAGTAAGTCGAGCTCGGATCAGGCGTGGATAAGACATGCCCATTGCCCCTATCATTTCGCCGCATGCTAACACCTTGGGTGCGCCACGGGTATTAGTAGCGTAGCCGCAGCCCTCCGCACGGCCGCGGTCGTTTGTCTCATATCACGGCTATTATGGCTATAAATCGTATTTACTCGCATGTTGTGCCGCAGCCTGCCTTGTTGGTATCAATCCTAAGCATTAGCTATACGGAGGCTGAATTTTTCAAATTTTGTTTAAGACACACGCCGTATACGCTGTTTTTGTTGGGTCTGTAAATTTTATCGCTTTGCTCCAATGCGCGGGTAGTATTTTGTGGCGCGACAGAGCATATACGGGCATCCCCATCTCACAAACTAGGCGTGCTTTACAGCGGATACTCATATCTCATAGCAGGTTAGAATTTGCTCCGCACCCTCGTCGTAGGCATTATCTACTAGCACTCGACACGTGCGGGTATGCGGCTGCGTATGCTCCTCTTTTTCGACGCCTTCGGGCGCTAAATTTTGCTCGGCAAATGCGCCCTTTTGCTCCGCTTCGTATTTTACGCTCACAGCCTGGCAAGAAGTAGCCGTAACGACGCCTAAAATTCTCGCACCCTTTTGTTTAAATTTATGCGCCAAAACAGGCTTTGTCGCGAGATATCGGGCGGGCTCATTTTGCTCAAATTTATTCGTCGCTTCGCATCTGGATTTACTCACCTCGTCCTGAGTAAATCCGCCCGAGCCGCCGTGCTCGAAGCCGCCCGCATCGCTACGTATAAGATTAAGAACCCTCAGCTCATTCGGCTCGTTTATAAAGTACCCGCACCAGCCGTCTGATCTGCCCGCCGCAAGCTCGAATTTATCGAAATCAAAGTCCAGCTCTACGCGGAATTTAACGTTAAAATTCGCGTCCGTAAAAACAAGCTCGTTAGCACTCTCTATTTCGCCGTTTTCGCCCGCTTCGCCCACGCGAATGCAATATCCGCCGCCCGCGCGCTGCACCTGCGTCATAGGGCAAGCTTTAGCGATAATTTTAAGCTCGCAACCGCTCAAATTTAAGCGGTAAATTTGACCCGAGCGCGTAAAAATCAAGAAATTTAGCTCATCTTGCTTAAAAATCGCCGCGCAGCCCTTTAGTCGCTTTCGCGTGCCCGTCTGCGTCTTAAAATCGTAGATAAAAAGCGTGTCATCAGTCGCCGTGATAGCCTTTTTATCGCCGCCCTCACTACTTAGCGCGATAAAGTTGCCGTATTTTAGCACGCCCTTTTTGTGCTTTGAGATGAGCGCGAGATCTGCGGCGTTAAATTTATAAATCGTGAAAATTTTCATCCGTCGCTCCTTTTGTCTGCGCGTAAAGAACACAGCGCGATTTATCGATTTTAATTTGCGCTAGCGGTTTTATCGACGTGCATGCTAATACTTGAATTATTGCTTTTAAATTTACACTATTTGCGCGGCGCTCGGTACCGATCAAATCGGCATCTGAGCCGTGCCTTGCAGGCAAATTTATCCGCACAGAGTTTGGATCGGACTAGAAATAAATTTAACCGCGCGCTGTTTGAGCGAAACCGTAAAATTAGCCTCGCAAATTTAGATCATTTTTTCGGTTTATTTTCTTTGGTATAGTCCACGGCGATGCGCTGGCAGGCGATTTTATCGTTCTTTTCGAGGCATAAAGTCTCCAGCTCCTCGCGGCTGAAATTTTTATAATCTTTGATCGTCTTTTTACCGCCGTCGCCCATCACGAAGTATATGAGAGCCGCTAAAATCGCCATCGCAGCGATTAATCTAAGCATAATTGCCTCCTAAATTTCATAGATTTTTCGCCAAATGTGCGAGCGAATTCGGCGCGTATCTGTTTAAATAGGCAGTCAAATTCTATGCCGTTCGGATTTTGCGAGCAGCGCATTTTTAAATTTAAAGCAAATTAATCTGCTTCGGAAAGTACCTATCCAGCGTCTGCACTACCTGCTCTAACCAGACCTTTCGCTCAGCTTCGTCGCTATCTGCGACCACTCTAAACATCAGCCGCTCAAAGGTTTTCACGCCGCAAAAATCAAAAATGCAGCTTTTCCAAATTTTTTCCAGCGGATCGCCGAATATCTTGTTTTCTCTGGCCTCGGGGGTGTTGGAGGTGTTGAAAACTACGGCGGCTTTAGCCTTTAAAAGTCCTATCGGAAGCCCGCCGCCGTTATCGCCCGGCGCAAAATCGTAGGCTACTCTCTGCCTTAGCACACGGTCAATCCAGCCCTTGAGGATGGCGGGCGGCTCGCCCCACCAGTTCGGATGGACAATCACGATGCCGTGGGCGTTTGCTATGTCTTTTTGATGCGCCTTTAACAGCTCGTCGTCGCTTTCATCGCTCACGAGCTCAGCGCCGCTAAGGATCGGATTAAATTTCTCCTTATATAGATCATGAAATTTAACCTCGTAGCCGCTATTTTGCAGCTTTTCTACCGCTACGTTTGCAATAGCCGCATTTAGGCTTCTTTCGTAAGGGTGTGCCAGGATGACGCAGATTCGTTTCGTATTATTCCTTCTCAATTTTCTTATTTTCAATTTTATCTAACTCTATTGTCAACATTTACACATTACCATAATAAAATTTGTATACCATGATAGAATTAGCTCTTTTATAAAAAATCAAACTTTTATTTTAAGGAAATTGTTTAAATATCATTATTATGATATTTCCAACATTCTTTCAAGGGATTCAATTAATCCGTTTATAAATCCAGATTTTTGTTCTACAAGAATATTTTCAACAGGACAACTGCATTGCGAAACACAGCTTGCTACCTTTTGCTTTATTTTGTTTTCTACTTCATCGTTCCACATGCCGCCCTGATTTAATCTTGCATCTTTAACCCTATCGGACCATTTTTTATTGTTTCTAAATTCTTTGCAGTTTAAATTAATTTGAAAGTCGTCTAATAGCACTTTTTCATACACTTCTGTTTTTAAACAATCTTCAATCTCCGAATCTCGGCTCCCGTTACAAATGGTTAATTTATAATCGGCTTCCGTAATTAATGATTTCGATAAAGCTAGTCTTATTGCAGAGCGCCCAGCCTCGTCATGGTCTAATAGTATAAAAAATTTACACATACTATTTTTTAAATCAAGAATATCGTGAGCTAAATTACCTGTTCCACCTAAAGGTTTTATAATTAACTTATTACTTGAAATAGCTGAATTAATTTTTTGGCTTTTGTGTGATAAAATTTTTGACAAAATTATTTTATCTTCCTCCCCCTCCACAACCAATACATGGCTAGCGCTTTTCAAATTATCTGATGGTAAAACACCTAAAATATTTCTTATTTCAATAATATTTTTTGCAGATTGAGCAGTTCCAGAATTTACTATTACATTAGACTTGATATTATTGCGTTGTACAAATAAAGGATTATGTGTTGTTATTATAACCTGATTATTTTTAGAGATATTTTGGATAACTTCTATTAAACTATGAATCGCACCTGAATGCAAGTGGGATTCTGGCTCTTCTATTGCTATAATTGACGCCCCTGTTGAGGACTTCATATCCTTCAGTATCGCTAAAGTCACAAGACTTTTTACTCCATCACCCTTATAGCTTATACTTGTAGGAGTTCCATCGTCAATTATTATTTCAATATCGCTTCTAAAATATCTATAAGAACGCATATGATTATTTTGCATTATACTTACGCCTTTTAGGTCTGGCAAAAAAACTTTTAATGGCTCCAATAATTGTTTGGATATTGTATCTAAAACATTTTGTTGCAATTTATTAATCTTATTTATTGCATTTTTATATTCAATTTCTTCATTTATTGAATCCATTCTTTGCGATATTGCATCCCTCAATACATCTATTGCCATTTCATCAGTTCTAATTGCTTGTATATAATTAAAAGTCAATCTATTGGAAATAAAGTTAGCAACTTGTGTAGATTTTTTATTATACGAGGAGCTACCCTTTTTGGGAACCTCAATTATTGGTCTATTGTTTTTACCAACTTTAATTATTATAGGTATATCTTCATTTCCCTTTATTTTTGTTTCTCGATGAAAGTCATTAAGCTCTTGACCTTCTAGTTTAAATTCTAGCTTAAAAATAGACTCTAATCCGCTTCGTCGTTCTTTTAATTGCAAAGGAAAATCCCTATCCCAATCATAGTCTCTTGTTGGTCTTATCCTCATAATTGGGCGCTTTCCATGCTCAATTAAAATACTCATTGCCGCATTTAATGCCATTAATAAATTAGATTTTCCTTCGTTATTCTTACCAACTAAAACAGTAAAATTTTCCAAGCTAATTTTATATGCTTTTGTTATACTCCTATAATTTGTAACCGAAAATTTTATAAGCTTCATTTCTGTTTCCTTAATACAATTTTATTCCCATTCTATCGTTGCGGGCGGTTTGCTAGAGATGTCGTAAACTACGCGGTTGATGCCGTCCACTTCGTTTATGATGCGGCGAGAGACGTTTTCTAGCAGATCATACGGTAGGCGCGAGAAGCTAGCCGTCATACCGTCGCTAGCGTCCACTACGCGTATGCACACGGCGTTTTCGTAGGTGCGGTTATCGCCCATAACGCCGACGGAGTGCACGTTTAGCAGCACGCAAAACGCCTGCCACGTTTTGTTGTACCAGCCGCTTGATTTTAGTTCGTCGCGTAGGATCACGTCGGCTTTGCGTAGCAGCTCGAGACTCGGCGTATTTACCTCGCCCATTATGCGGATCGCAAGACCAGGACCGGGGAATGGATGGCGGAAAACGACTTCGCGCGAAAGACCTAGCTCAAGCCCCAGCTGGCGCACTTCGTCTTTAAAAATTTCGCGCAGAGGCTCGATCAGTTCAAATTTCATATCTTTTGGCAGACCGCCTACGTTGTGGTGGCTTTTGATCGTTTTGCTTGAGCCTGCGACGGAGCTTTCGATGATGTCGGTATAGAGCGTACCCTGGGCTAGAAATTTTACGTTTTTGTATTTTGCCGCCTCTTTGCTGAAAACCTCGATGAAGGTCGCGCCGATGATTTTGCGTTTTTGCTCGGGATCGACCACCCCTTTCAGCCTGCTTAAAAACAGCTCGCTAGCATCGACTACGTCTAAGCTCACGCCGAGTTTGAGCCTAAACATCTCCTCTACCGCCTTGCGCTCGCCAGTGCGGAGTAGTCCGTTATCGACGAAAACCGCTATCAGACTCTGCGGCACCGCATGTGCCAAAAGCGCCGCTACGACCGAGCTATCCACGCCGCCGCTTACTGCGCAAAGCACTTTGGCGCTGCCTACGCGCTCTTTTATTTTGATCATCTGCTCTTTGGCGAAGCTGCCCATATTCCAAGTGCTGGTTATTCCGCAGATCTCTTTGGCGAAATTTTTTAAAATTCTATCGCCGAACTCGCTGTGGCAGACCTCGGGGTGAAACTGCAGCGCGTAAATTTTACGGATCTCGTCGCCGAATACGCACCACTCGCTCTCATCCGAGCTCGCCATTACCTCAAAGCCCTCGGGCAGGCTCTCGACCTTGTCCGAATGGCTCATCCAGACGGTAGAGTTGTCCTCCACGCCGCCGAATAGCTTGCTGGCGCGAAGCAGTTTCAAAGAAGCCTTGCCGTACTCCTTTTTGCTCGCGGGCACGACGCTGGCGCCAAATTTATGCGCGATGAGCTGCATGCCGTAGCAGATACCTAAAATTGGAATTCCAAGCTCAAAAATTTCATCGTCGCAAAAATACGCATCCTTGGCGTAAACGCTAGCGGGTCCGCCGCTTAAAATAAGGCCTTTGGGGTTTTTTGCTTTTATCTTATCGATCGGTGCGTCGTATGCGATCAGCTCGGTGTAAACGCCTTGTTCGCGCAAGCGCCTAGCGATCAGCTGGGTGTATTGGGAGCCGAAGTCCAGCACTAAAATGTCTGCCGTTTGCATGAAATTCCTTTGTAAAAATTTTTAAAAGTATAACAAAGCAAAGCTAAAAGTAGGCTATTTATCGCGTAAAATTCTAACGCTTCCTCTACCATCACTCGTGTTATTAGCGTCCCTGTTTTGGGCGGTAGCGCTAGGGCCTTGCTCGCCTTCTGAGTAAAACGGCGGCGCTTTGTATCCGCAGCCGCTAAGCAAAACTAAGATAAAAAATGCTAAAATCCGCTTATGGAAAATGCAAGAGAAATAATAGCTCATATCAGAAAAGATCCTTTATATGCCAAGATGCGAGAAAGAGGCGAGTTCTTAGCGATTTTGCCGCTTAGTTGGCAAAGGCTGATCGCTTTCATCTACGTCAAAGATGGCATTTTGATGATAGCTGCGAAACACCCGGCTGGGCTTTGCGAACTAAAACGCGATAGTAATATAAATTTAATAAAAGACGTATTAAAGCGCTTCGTAGTCGCTAGAGAGACGGCGGAGCTTTGCGGTGTGCGAGAGATAAAATTTTTCGTAGCAGATAGAGTGATGAGCAGAAGAAGGGCGCAAATTTATAAAGCTCATTTGCGCCCTGGCGGAAAAATTTTATCTTCAGAGCGCGCAAAAGGGGAGTTTGAAAACAAAATCCAAGATCCGCAAATTTATAAAATTTTTGAAGAGATAAGAGGGCTGATCCTTGCTAATAGAGGAGATTAAGAGCCTGCCTGCCGCACCCGGCGTGTATCAATACTTCGACGCCGCGGGCAAGCTGCTATACGTCGGCAAGGCAAAAATTTTAAAAAATCGCGTCAAAAGCTACTTCTCTTTCACGCCCACTCTCGCTCCGAGCCCGCGCTTAAGTGCGCGCATCGCAAAGATGATAAGCGAGGCGGTACATTTAGAATACATCGTAACGCCCAGCGAGAGCGACGCGCTGATACTAGAAAATTCCTTCATCAAGCAGCTCAAGCCCAAGTACAACATCTTGCTACGCGACGATAAGACCTATCCATATATCTACGTAAATTTAGACGACGACTTTCCGCGCTTTGAGATCACGCGAAAGATCGTAAAGGGTAGAAACATCAAATACTTCGGCCCATATTTTCACGGCGCGAAGGAAATTTTACAGACGCTTTACATGCAGTTTCCGCTCGTGCAGAAGAAAAATTGCGTCAAGGGCAAAAAGGCCTGTTTGTTCCACCAGATCGGGCGCTGCGCCGCTCCGTGCGAGGATAAAATTTCAAAGCAGGATTACGCTCGTATCGTGGAGAGTGCGCTTACGGCTTTGAAAAATCCGCAAAAGATGGTGCCGCAGCTTCAGGATCGGATGGCTCGGCTCGCGCAGAGCGAAAATTTTGAGGAGGCCGCACAGATCCGCGATAAGATTGAAATTTTGCGGCAGATGAACGTAAAGGTTGAGGTCGATCTGGCAAAGCTCGATGATTTCGAGGTCTTTGCGATTGCCGCACGCGACGGGCTCGTCTGCGCCGTGCATTTTAGCATACGCGAGGGTAAAATTTCAGCCTCAAGCTCGCATATAATTAACTGCAAAGCCCCAAGCGCCGATGATATCGCAAATGCCTATAAGCAGATGATCTTAAGCGCCTTTCCTGCCGCAGCTCCCGTGGCGTGCGCTAAAATTTACGTTTACGACGAGTTTGACGATGCGGATCTGGTATGCGAAATTTTATCCAAACGACACGAAAGAGTCTTTAAAATTTACGCGCCGAAAATCGGCGAGAAGCGTAAAATTTGCGAGATCGCACATCAAAACTGCGAGATCAATATCAAAAAGCATCTAAAAACGCACGATTACGCATTTTTGCAGGAGCTGAAGGATTATTTTGATCTTACGAATTTGCCGGTAAATATCGAAGTTTTCGACAATTCGCATATGTTCGGCGCCGCGCCCGTGGGAGCTATGATAAGCTTTCAAGATGGCGAGTTTAACAAGCAAAACTACCGCCACAAGCACCTTAGCTCAAATAACGACTACGATCAGATGCGCGAGTATTTAACTAGCCGCGCGCTTAAATTTGACGAGCTCGCCGCACCCGATCTGTGGCTCATCGACGGCGGAACGGCTTTGCTAAACTTGGCGGAGGAAATAATCTGCAGCGTCGGAGCAAACGTCGATATAATCGCTATCTCTAAAGAGAAAATCGACGCTAAAGCTCACCGCGCAAAGGGAGCCGCAAAAGATAAAATTTGCACGAAGGGCGGAATTTTTTCACTGCCTACGGATGATAAAAAACTTCAGTTTTTTCAGCGCCTGCGCGATGAAGCGCACCGCTTTGCGATCTCGTTTCACCAAAAGAGCAAACGCAAGCTCGATCTACAAAGCTCAAAGCTGCTAAGCTTGGGCGTTAGCAAGGGAAGCCTGAAGAAGCTTTTGGACTTTTACGGCGATTTTGAGAGCATTTATTCAGCGAGCTTCGATGAGATCAGATCGCTTACGAATATTCAAACCGCGGAAAAAATTTTAAATGACCATTAACGAAAAACAAACGCAAAAAGCTATATTTAAAGATTTGTTTAGTAAAATCCCAAATAACTTTGCAGGACGGCTAAAATCGTCTTCGCCGCGTGCGACGGAAGCGACTTTTACCCCCGGTTTAATAAATTTGACGTCGCTCAAACCGCGTTTTTAAGGATTTTGTATGAACTTAAATACTACAAGTGCTCTCCGATTGGTCAGCGGTATCCCGCTGCTTTTAATCTTTGTCTTCGCCTCCTATTTCCTGTTTATCTCTGTGCGAGATTACGCGAGGGTCGGTATTTTGCAGCAGCAAATCACAAAAAACAGCAACCTTGCGACCCTAATGGAGCAGGTCGATAAAGAGCGCGGTATTACGTCCGCCTTTTTGGGTAGCGAAGGAAACCCGGGCATGGGCACCTTGCTTACCGGTCAGCGTAAAAGAACCGACGAGGCGCTCGAAAATTACAAAAAGACCAAGGTTGAAAACGAAAATGTCGTAATTAAGAAGATATTTGATTTTTTTGCTTCCGGCACTGGAAATGACGAATTAATCGCCGCTGAGGCCGAGATTGAAAATTTATTAAATGGACTACCGCAGATAAGAAAAGATGTCGATGCTCAATCCAAGAGCTTTAGCGAACTTTTTAGCTCATACTTTCAGAAGCTAGACGATAATATCGAGGCGGTTCAAAGGGTTTTAAGAGAGGGTTCGGTAAGCTCGAATATTACGGTTTGGACCATTTCTCTACTTAATACCTACGAAGCGATAGATGCGACGGCTTCGGAACGTGATTATATCATTGAATACATCATCGGAAGCAAGGCAATGAATCCGTCTCAGTTAAGAACGTGGGCGAATTTTAACCTAGCAAGTTCGCTGCCTAACTACTACTTCTTGCCGGAGTCTTCCGCAAGAGGCGCGATCTTGGAAATTTTAAACAATCCGGAATCGCAAAATACGCTAAGAGAGGCCGCGAAAGTTTCCGCGCTTTTGCAGCAAGAGGCGGACGAGGGGCATTATAGCGTTCCGTTTGCGGAGTGGTTTACGCTAACTACGCAAAAATATCAGATGCTAAGCAGTATTTCCAAAAAAATCAACGAAGAGCTTACGGCGCACGCCGATAAGTATTTGGCGGAAAGACTTAGAAACCTTTTCATCGCACTTGGAATTTGGGGCTTAGCTATCGTGCTTGTTATTTTTGCTTTGGGTATTGTAAAGCGCCTAAGACAGAACGTTACCGATCTGGGCAACGTGCTTAGCCGAATCGGTGATCTTACCGATCAGCACGAACATATCGACGTTAGAACGAGCGAGGGCGTTAATAAAGCCTACTCGCTTATCGAGGACGCGCTTGATCTGATAGCGTATCAAAAGGGCGCCGCCGAGGACGCCAATAAGGCAAAATCGATCTTCTTGGCTAATATGTCGCACGAGATCAGAACGCCGCTTAACGGTATCATCGGCTTTACCGAGCTTCTTAAAAATACGGATCTGGACGAGGAGAAGCGCGACTACGTTGATACCATCGAAAAATCATCCGAAAACCTCCTAACGATCATCAATAACATCTTAGATGTCTCCAAGATCGAAAGTAATAAAGTCGAGCTTGAGGATATTTTATTCAATCCGATCCAAGACTTTGAAAGCGCCGTTGAAATTTACGTCGCAAAGGCCGCGGAGAAGAATATCGACATCCTGCTCTACATCGATCCTACGCTCGTGCACCACTTATACGGCGACATTACGAAGATCAAAGAGGTTCTTATCAACCTTATGTCCAATGCGGTTAAATTTACCCCTGAGCACGGCAATATCGTGGTCGAAATTTTAAGAGAGCCTAGCAAGTCTCCAAACGAAGCGATCGTGACCTTCAGCGTAGAGGATACCGGTATAGGAATTTCCGAAGACAAGCTTGCAAACGTATTTAACGCTTTCTCTCAGGCAGATTCTACGATCACACGCAAATACGGCGGTACGGGTCTGGGACTAACAATTTCGTCCAAATACGTAGCGATGATGGGTGGCAAGCTTCAGGTTCAATCGACCGTCGGCAAGGGCACTAAATTTTATTTCACGCTCGCCTTTAAAGAGACGCAAAAGACCGATGCCGACGCGGTATTCGAGAGCATAAAAGGACTAAGCTTCGCACTTTTGGCCGATAGTGCGGATGTTATGTATAACGACATCGTCAAAAACTATATCAGCAAGCTGGGCGGTAGAATTTCGATATTTAATACCGGCGCGCAGCTTCGCTCGGCGCAAAATAACAATAAATACGACGCTTTAATAACCAGATTTAAAAACTACGGCGAAGTCAGCAATATGTCGATCATGCCTACTATACTTACTTTAAAGCCTAGAGAGCTTCAAAGTATCAGCATCTCAAACCCTAGAATTTTTACCCTTACGGAGCCTTTCAACCTAACCAAATTTATTAAGACTCTGGATAAAATTTCAAAATCCGGCATAACTTTAAATAGATCGGAGCCTTTCTTGTCTTCTACGCGTGAAATCAAGCTAGACGCCGAGATCGAAAAGCCTATCGTAGATAAAAATGTCGTTCCGGATGAGCTCATCATGGAGGAGCCTGCGGTAAAAGAAAGACCTATCATAACTCCTACCGTAGAGCAGCCGCGACACGCTATGTCGTCTGCGGACGAGCTGCGCGCGATTTTGCAAAGCAGAAAGCGCACTCACGATAAGCACGAGCATGAGGCGCCTAAACCGAAAGAAGACATCGTCCATAAAGCTCCTAGCGCTGCTGAGGTAAAGAAGGAAGAGCCAAAGCCTGTAGAGCCGAAGATCGGTACTTTAGATATCGAGGACTTGGGCGATATCAAAACCGAAATTCCTAGATTGGAGCCTGAGGAGCTGGAGATCAAAATGGATCTGCCTGAGGTCGAAATTCCAAATATCGAAATTCCAAAGGCGGAAATCCCTACCGCGCATACTCCTAAGCTAGACGCCGCCGAGACGATATCTTTGGATCTTTCGGACGAGCTAATCGATCTGGAAACTCCTCCTGCCGAGCCTAAGCACTCCGAAGCTAAAATTTCTGAGTCAAATTTAGAAGCGGACGATATCAAGATAGATCTGCCTAAAGCGGAGAGCAGAGCAGTGGAGGATGAGATCGAAATCGCTCCGATTGAGATTGAAATTCCAAAGGCGCAGCCTGCAGAGCCGCAAGCTCAGCCTGAGATTAAAACTCCAAGCGTAGAGCCTGATGAAGTCGAGATGATCGATCTATCGGGTATCGGTAAGGAGGAGCCTAGCGCTAAGATTGAAATTCCGGAAGAGAAAGAGGAAATTTCAAAATCCAAGGCGGAGATACCGTTGGCTCCGAAAGCCGATATAGAAATTCTGCCGGTTTTGCAACCGGAGCCGCAAAAGCCTGCTAGCGCAGAGCCTGAGACCAAACCTGTCATTGAGGCAGCCAAGTCTATCACCCAGCCTGTAGAAGAGGCCCCTGTGGTAGAGCCTGAAATAGAGCCTGTAAGCGTCAAAGTAGAGCCGGTCGTCATACCGCAGCCTGAAGAGGATGTGATGGTTGAGGTTCCGGTCACCGTCTATGAGGATGTTCAGCAGGAAGAGACTATCATGGTCGAGGAAGAGGTAGAGGTCGAGGAAGAGGTCGAAGTACCGGTACCTAGAAATCCTGCCGACGATAACGTGCCGCTGGTAAATCGCAAATACGGCGCTAAAATTTTAATCGCCGAGGATAACGAGATAAATCAAAAGCTTATGAAGCATACGCTAAATAGCTTCGATATGAACCTAACCATAGTCGAAAACGGACTTTTGGCGCTAGAGGCTAGAAAGGCGAATAACGACTACGATCTTATATTTATGGATATTTCGATGCCGGTAATGGACGGTATAGAATCAACCAAGCAGATCAAGCAGTATGAGAACGAAAACAATCTACGCCATATCCCGATCGTAGCGGTAACGGCTAACGCGCTAAAGGGCGATAGAGAGAAATTTATGGCGGCGGGGCTTGATGAATACTGCACCAAGCCGATCAAAAAAGATATCTTGGCTCAGATGCTAGATAACTTCGTGGGCGATAAGCGTTCCGATGCCGCTCCGTCAGGCGGTACTACGAAGCAGATCGTTAAGAAGCTGGTTAAAAAGCAGGTGCCTAAAACGGTCATCAAAACCGTCAAGGTGCCAAAGACCGTAATGAAGATGGTTCCTAAAAAGAGTCTAGCTTCAAACGGAGGCGCTTCGGCGCAAAAGGCTAACGTCCCTACGAAGGACATCTTGGTATGCAAGGCAAACATTATGGAGAGCAAAATTTTTGCAAGCATACTAAAGCATCACTATAAGGACGTGGAGATTGCGAGCAACTTTGAGCAGCTCCTATCTATGGCGGCTGGCGGTAGTTATAAGCTAATTTTGATCGATAAAAAGTTATCGAATATGGATTTTGCGGCGCTAGAAAACTTAAGCCAAAAAGCTCCGGCAAGTAAGCTGATATTGTTTTCTAACGATAGCGACGAAAATCCGATATTTAGCGAGGTCGCTACCTATAACATCACTAAATCGGGCCTTGAGAAGCTCGCACAAAAATACATTAAAGGATAAGGTTTTAAATGAAAGAATTGAAAGTTTTAACGGTTGACGACGATCCTATCAATCTAAAGCTATTAGAGGTTATGCTAAAAAAATACGGTAAATTTCATACCGTCCTTCAAGCCAAAAACGGCTTGGATGCCCTTGCAGTGCTTGAGGTCCAGCCAGTGGATCTGGTGCTGCTAGACATCGTAATGCCCGTGATGAACGGACTAGAATTTTTAGACAATCTCCACGCTAGAGAAAATATATCGCACATCCCCGTCATCGTCCTTACTACCGACGAGACCGCCAAACGCGAGGCGCTAAATAAAGGCGCTTATGATTTTATGACAAAACCCATCAACGACAAAGATCTTCACAAAAAGCTAGACGACGTTATGAATATTATCGGCGATTAAATCGCCGATTTTGTCCTCGTAGCTCAGCAGGATAGAGCGCAAAATTCCTAATTTTGAGGCCACAGGTTCGAATCCTGTCGGGGACACCATCTATCAAATTTTCCTCCTATTTTTAGTTTTTTGATTTTTTTGAAAGCCCTAGAGGCAAAAGAGACAGAAGCATAGCAAATAAAACCCTGGTATTCGGTATGCTTAAAAGAGACAGCAG
>NZ_CALHIK010000191.1 GCF_938030785.1 uncultured Campylobacter sp. | reverse complement strand
TAAAGCTCTACGAGGGCATGCGCGGCACCGCCTACGAGCACTCGGGCTACGACGGGCACGAGATTTTAGGCGAGATCGCGATGATACGCGGCGATCCGTCTGCGGCGCTGAGACATTTCGCGGCGATGAGAGACGATGCGGCGGCGCTTTTTGCATATCAGCAGCTGCCGGCTTACAAGCAGGCTCTGGCTCACGCGCTAGAGCTGCTCGCGCAGTGCTACGATGCGCTAAAAGATCGCAAGAACAAAGCGGCGGTTCTGCGTGAGCTTAGGAAGCTAAAGAAGGGCTAGCGGGTTGCTAGGCGACGGCGTTTCGCAAAATTTTGCCGATGCGCTGCGATGAAATTCGGCTTGGGGCGTTGCGCGGTTTGAGCGCCTAGGGCGCGGCAGAATTTTATGTCGTTTGAGGGCGGTGCGGGCCTGCGGCAGATTAAGACCGCATGACGGAGCTCGCGCTTTTGAAGCCCTATTTTGAAAGCGAAATTTATACCCGCGCCGTAGATTCGAAGCGGTATCCGTGCCTGCGCGGCGATTTGTCTTCGCATCGCATCGTCTTTGTATCGCGGCCACTAAAAGTCGCAATTTCGCCAGTATATGAAGCTTTGCGAGCGCTTTTGAGTGCGCTATGAACGCGGTTCGGTGTCGCGCGCAAGCTAGAAGTTTTTTAGGGGTCGTCTTATGCGGCGAGCGCAGTTTTATTGCAGACCTAGTCCGTATCAAGTTATACCGAGCCGCACCAAAGCCCCAAAACTCACGTGATTTCTAATTTTGCTATCGAGCCGCACCGAACCGCAGCCAAACTCGCGCGGCGAAAATCTAAATTTACGCTATAATCTTGCAAAGCGGAGCGTAGAACTCCTGCTGCGCGTGTGCGACGAAATTTAAGCAAAGGCCCGCAAATTCGGGCTTCTTAGCTTTCGCGCGGCTGCGGCGTAACGCTAAATTTAACGGAGGGCGCATGGATAAAGAGCGGTATATTTTTGAAAAATTTAGATCGAAGTTTAACGGCGATGATTGCGCCGTAATCGGCGAGCGAGCGTATTGCAAGGATCTTTTCGTCGAGGGCGTGCACTTCCGCCGTGGCTGGCTGAGCCTGCGCGAGATCGGCGCAAAGGCGATGCTCGTAAATATCTCGGATATGATCGCGACGAATGCGCGCGCCAAATACGCCCTGCTGGGGCTTGCACTGCCGCGCGAGATCGGCACGCGCGAGATTGACGAGCTGTGCGCGGGCGTGAGCGAAACGGCGCGCGAGTGGGGCATACGGATCATCGGCGGCGACACGATCGGCTCAGATCGCATCGCGCTTAGCGTGAGCCTGATCGGCAAGTGCAAGCGCCCAGTATTTCGCAGCGGCGCGCGCGTGGGCGATCTCATCGCGCATACGGGCGAGTTGGGCGGCGTCGGGCGCGATCTGTCGGTGCTTTTAAGAGATGAAATTTCGCTTGCTAGCTCGCAGACGCAAAACGGGGACGATAAAATTTCGTCGTTGCAAGGCTTAAGAGATGAGGTACGAAGCCCTGGCGATAAAATTTCACCTGCGCGCGCCGAGCCGCAGAGCCTGGACGCCGAAGCTTCTACGCAAAATTCCGTGTCGCGGAGCAGAGACAATCACAAGAACTCTACGGCGCAAGATAGCGGGCTGCAAAGCGGCGGTTCTGACGACTCTGCTGGTAAAATTTCTACGCAGTTCGACAACGAAATTTCTACGCAGAGCTTTGATGGCAAAATTTCTGCGCCGAGCCCTAATAACGGAAATTCTGCGCGAAATTTAGATGCCGCCGCTTTGCACAGCGCCTCGCAGAGCTTTGTGGCACAAAATTCAGATACTCGCACTTCGCAGGACGGCTTACAGGGCTCCGCGACGCAAAACCAGGACGCGGAATTTTTTAAGCAAAATTTTACGACGCAAAATTTGAACGTAGGGAATTCTACTGGAAGTTTTATGGCGCAAAATTTTGACGCTGGAAATTTTGCAGGAAATTTTATAGCGCCTGCTACTAAATTTGGCGAAAGTAGAGCCGCGGCGGAGCCCGTAGTGAAAGCCGATGAACAAAATTTTATCGCGCCGCTTGCCGCGAAATCCGGCGGAGAAAATTTCACCGAGGCGCCCGTTATGAAGCTCGCCGCAGAAAATTCCGCGAGGCTTACCTCAGAAAATTATGTCAAGCAATCTATCCCAAAACCCGCTGCGGAAAATTCCGCCATACCGCTTGATATGAAATTTGCCGAGGATATTTCCGCACAGGCTGCCGTAAAATTTGACGAGGAAAAATCTGCGTGCGAAATTCGCGGCGCGCTTGCAGTAGGAAATTTTGATTCAGATGTCGAGTGTGCGAAATCAGCGGCGGGAAATTCTAGTGCGGAGACTTCGTACGTGGATTTTGAGCGTGGAAATTCTACCGCAGCGAGCGAGGGCGCGCAAGATTTGCGACAAAATTTTATGGCAAAGCTTTCTGTGCAAGGCCTATCGCAGCGAAACTCTGCGTCTGAAATTTTAAAATGCGAGAATGCAGCGGCTGAGGTGCTGGCGCTAAAAGACGATATGTCCGAAAGCCTCGCGCCCGCAAATTTCATACCTGAAAAGGAGCCGTCCGTAAAGCTCGCGCCAAAAAATCCTGCGCTTAAAAATTCCGCGACTCAGATTGACGCACTCGCAAATCCCGTGCTTCAAAACGATACCTCCGCGGCAAACTCTACGCTTAAAAATGGCGCGCCCGCAAGCCCTGCGTCGGAAAACCTTGCGCTGCGAGACGATCTGTCCGCAAGCTCTGCGGTAGAAAATTTCACGCCGCAAAGCCCCGCAGCCTCCGTGCTTCAAAATTTTACGTGCGAAACCTCCGCGCCTCAAAGCATTACGCAGCAAGAGGGTAAGTCTGTGGGGCCTACGGCGCAAAACTCCGCATGCGAAAATTCCGCGCCGCAAAGCCAGACATGCGAAGGCTCAGTATTTGATCTGCGCGAGGATCTGCGCGCAAAAATTTCAAAGAATTCGCGCTTCGTCAGGCCCGTCTTGCGCGATAAGTTTTTTTACAAGGCGGCGAAGCTTATCAGCGCGGCGATGGACATTAGCGACGGGCTCGCGCAGGATCTGCCCCGACTGC
>NZ_CALHIK010000190.1 GCF_938030785.1 uncultured Campylobacter sp. | reverse complement strand
CTATCCGTTACTCGGACGGGGAAAGTAGGTCGCTGCAGGCTTTGTTAGAATTCTAGCTTTCCGTATCGTTTAATCGTTTAAAAACTCAATTCCGGTTGAATACTGTTTTTCAATACTTCTTGTGCTAAATTTAGATTATTTAAATTTTCGGGTATTCGACTCGGGCTCGGCGTGGCAAAATTTTATCTCACACGAAAACAAATACCGATCGAGCGGGCGCGTTTGCCCCAAATCTAGCCCTTTAGCTTCATCATTTTTTCTAAAATTTCATAGACTAGATCAAACTTCGTAAAGCCGTCCCTGTCTAAAAAATGCCCGCCTTTTTGCACCTCGTAAAACTTAGCATCGATCTGCCCCGCTAGCTCGCGGCTAAAGCTAAACGGCACGATATAATCGTCCTTCGCAGAAATTACAGCGCGCTGTTTTGCGGCGGCTTTTATACGCTCAAAATCAAAGCCTTTATCCATAAACTCGTCTAAAATTTTAAATTGCGGATCGCTAAGCGGCTTTGCAAGCCCCGAAACTAGCACGACGCCCTCTACTGCGCCGCTTGCGGCACTGTTTTGTAAGAAATTTAAGATTGTAGGGCAGCCGAGGCTGTGTCCGACCAGATAGACTTCGCCTTCAAATTTTACGCTTTCTCGCAGAGTTTTCAGCCACTCATCAAGCCTTGGGTGCGCAGGCGTGGGCATCGTTAAAATTTCCGCCCTCGCGCCCGATTTTTCGATCTCGCCTTTGAGCCAGGCAAACCAATGGCTTTTAGGCGAAGCGTCGTAGCCGTGCACGATATAGACGCACTTTTGCATATTTTTCTCCTTCGAATTTAAGCTCGCCCCAAACGAGGCGGTACCGACGCAAAGTAGCGAAGCTGCGCATGCTAGGCTAAATTTCATCACATTTCGTCTTTTGCTATTCATCTATAGCTCCTCTCATTTCTAAAGCGGACATTTTACATCGTTTTTAAAAAAGTTTTCTTAAGACGTTCGCGTAGATCTATAAAAATTTGCAGCAAAGCCGCTTGCGCGCAAATTTTAAAATTTCAATCTGCGCGCTAGCCCCTACAGATCGTGATTTTGTCGGCAAATTTACCCAAAAAGTGATACCCCGAGCCCGCCTGCGCGATGATATCGAGTACCGCGTCGGCATCCCGCACGAGCGTGCCGCCCGCAAAGTCCACGCCGCGCTCAAACAGCGCCCGCGGCAATAGCGGCGTGGTGGGCCCCACGAGCACGAGCTTGGCGCCGCTTTTTTTCAGACGTAAAAGTCCCTGCAGCGTGTCGTTGATGAGCGTCGTAGCCGTGATTATCACGTTATCTGCGCGCGGTACGACGCTTGCGGCCTCGCTTGCAGGCAGGTAAAACGGCAGCTCTGCCTCTTTAAGCGTGCTTTTGTCAAGCTCTAAAATTTTAAAATCCGCGCCATTTTTCATCAGCGTCTTGATGTAGGGCACCAGCGCGCCCACGACGACGCTAAAGCTGCCGCGCTCGATCCGCAGCTCATCAAAGGGATCGGCACCGAATTTCACGTCGTAATCGGCGGTGATTTTATCAAAACACGCCCTTCCAAGCGCATTTAGCGCGGCAAGTGCGAGCGTCTTTTTAAGCGGCGCGGCGGAGTTTAGGTCACGCAGTAGATAGCGCACGCTCTTGCCCGCGATATTGCCCGAATCGGGCATCGCGCTTGCCTGCGAGGGGCAGCAAACGGCGCCCGATAGGGACTTTAGCGGCGTATAGCTAAGCCCGCACGTGCCTCCTTGCAGCTTCACGCCGCTAAAAAATAGCCCCACGACCGCGCGCTCGATCTTAAGATCCAGTGCCTGGGCGCCTAAAATTTCTTTCGCGCACTCCAGCGTCTGATCTAAAATTTCGCTCATTTTCGCTCCTTTAATGTGGAATTTGACGCCATTATAGCTTAAAATTTCGCCGCCCGTATTGATATAAATTTATTGATCGCGCGACGGGCGATGTCCAAACAGACGCGAGCCAAATTTAACGCAAGCGGCAGACGCGAGATAAAATTTTACGTAGCGAGCGCGTATCGTTACGACTTGGAATTTTAAAAAGCGCAGTGCAGCTTTAAAATTTGAAACGTGCGGACAAACATGAAATTTTAAGCGAGCGGGTAAATTCAAAATTTTAACGAGTGAGTACGGTTAAAAATTTTAAACTGATCGGCGGCGCGGACGAAGCGGCAAACGAGCAAGCGATATTGATGGGGTAGCGAACAGGCGGTGCGGACGGATCAAATTTAACGAGCAAGCCGATGCGAGCAGACAATGCGAGCTAAATTCCATAAGAGCGGACGAGCAAGAGTTTGGACATAGACAGGTAAATTTAACAATAGTAAGCCGATACGGGCTGAATTTTAGGCTAGCTTAATGAGCGAATGCGGGATAAATTTTAATGAATACGAATGGGCGCGAGCTCGGGCAAATACGAGCAAATTTAATAATTGCAAGCGAACGCAAACTCGGACGCGAGCTAAATTTAACGAAAGCGGCAGCGGGCAAAATTTAATAAAAGGTGCGGGCACGGGTAAAATTTACGCGGCGGCCGTATCCATGACAAGTTGCGCCCGCTGCGGAGTTAAATTTTATTTCCTACCTGCCGCAAGGCTAAATTTTATTTTCCGATCCGACGCAAAGCTAAATTTCATTTTCCGATCCGCCGCAAAGCTAAATTTTATTTTCGGATAGCAGGATGTTGATGAGCGGATTTAGCAGCGTCTCGCCGCGAGCGGCGCACAGCACGATCTCGTCGTAGTAGTAGTCGCTCCTGCCGT
>NZ_CALHIK010000189.1 GCF_938030785.1 uncultured Campylobacter sp. | reverse complement strand
AGCCCGCTAGCCGCCAACGCAGACGTTAGTTTTAAGAAATTTCTTCTTTGCATCTGTTACTCCTTAACTTAAAATTTATATCTCTCTTTGTCACACAAATTTAAAACGCCGCATGAAAGCTCAGCCAAAACGTCCTACCAGGAGCATTTATCGTGCTAATCGGAGCAAAAGCCTCGATATGATCGGCGCTTATGAACTCAGCGTATTTTTTATCAAACACGTTATTTACTCCAAATTTCACGCCGAACTTATCTCGAATATTTACACCCGAATACAGATCCAGCGTCATGAAGCCCTTTGCCGCATCTTTATCGTCTATACCAAGCCCGTTGGCTGCATCGAAATCACCGCGCGTATGCTTGCTTACGGCTCTGGCTGCAGCTCCTACGTTCCACGAGCCGTATGCGAAATAGTCCTTGTAATCTACGTTTAAATTTAACTCAAACGGGCGGATTTGATACAAAGCTCTACCGTCGGTATCGTTTTGTCCGTAGGTATAGAGTAGGCTTTTGCAGCGATACCGAAATTTTGCGTAACGTTAAATTTAGCATACGCGCTAGTCTGAATGATTTTGGCATCTACGTTTCGCGCTATTATATCGCCGGAATTTGCGTAAATTCCATACTGTGCGCGAGCGCGATCGAAGATTATTAGATTTTTAACATCGTCGTAGCTGACGAATGCTCCCGCATCCAAATCCCCGCCGAAAGCGCTTTTCATATAATCCGCGCCATCTTTAAATTTAGCTTCGAGCTTCACTAAGTTATGCTCCTCTTTTTTCAAGAACGGATTACCCACTATCGATGAGCCTGGTCTTTGGGATATTAGGCGATTTTGCGCACGATTATAGACGAAATTTCCCAAAGAGTTAAATTTCTCTACGTTATCTCCAATACGCTCTATGTGAGCTATCCGCACGCCGTAGAGCTGATTTTGCGGAGTAAAGTCGTATTTCAGCTCCGCACTATAAGCATCTTCTTTGAGCGTGCCGTCTACCTGCCGTCCATAAAAATTTTGCCACAACATATTGGCGCTAGGAAAGAGCGTCGCAGGATTTAGCGGATTTTCTAACGTAAGATCCGCTTTCTTTGCTTTAGCGATATCTTTTTCGTAAGCTAGAGCCGCAGTTAATTTGTGCTCGGATGAAAATTCGTAGCTTAATGTGTCAAAAATTTTAAAACGATCTATATTCAAATCCGCGAAACGATACGCGTTTAATATGCTCTGGTTGCCGTTTATACGAAATCTTCGCCCTAGATGCTCGTCGCGCTCGTAGCTGGCTCCGATTTGATTATGCCAAGAGCCCAAATCTGCGTCATATTTAAGATAATAATCCCAAATTTTACGATTCAGCTTGATCTGCATATTTTGTGGGCTATTTCTTAGCTTATAGTTATTCGCTTCGCGCTTTATATTACGATATCGTGCTCCGAATCTTACGGTATTGCTAAGCTCCTCTAATCCTAAGCGTCCGTCAAGCCGTACGACGTGCCTATCGGTATCTACGGGATCCATCTGATACTCGGGCTGCTTATCGTCAGCTATATCGTCATGCATATACGTAAGGCGAAATTCTGCATATTCGCTCGGCACAAAACCTAAAATCGCAGCTTGAGCGAAGCGCTCGTAACCAAAATCTACCTCTCGGCCCAATCCGTCCTTGTAGCCGTTTGCCTTCGTGTGGTTGAGATTGAAAATACCGTAAAATTTGCTAGTACGGAAGTTTGTCAAAGCAGAGTTATAAAAATTTCTGCCGTAAAATCCGCTCTTTAGCCGTAGCGATGAGATCGCCTCGTCTATAGCGTCTGCCGCAGAATAATAATTTCGATCTGCGCGATCGAATTGGTTTTCTAACGTCTGCTTTTGTGCCGAAGGCGGAGCGATGAACTTAGGCGGACCGAAGGATTTTAGAGGACCGAACCTATCTGAATCCGCAAGCCTTTCCTCCTCTCCAAAGGCTCCTTGCGCGCTAAAAAGCATAAAAATTAACGAGGAACTAAGCAAAATTTTTCTCATTTCAACTCCATAATTGATAATTGGTATATATTATATCATAACTAAGAGTAAATTTATTTGATTTGAGTCAATATCTACTCTCAAATTCAACCCGTATGCTAAGCTACTACGTTGTATTTATAGGCGTGAAAAAGCAAAATTTATTATTAAATGTGATAAAATCCGCAAATTTCAATCCAAGGACATAAAATGAGAAGCGACATCATCAAAAAAGGCTATACGCGCGCGCCGCACAGAAGCTTGCTAAGAGCGACCGGACTAAAGGACGAGGACTTTGAAAAACCCTTCATCGGCGTAGCAAACAGCTTCATCGAGATCATCCCGGGGCACTTTTTTCTCAACAAATACTCCGAAATTTTAAAAGACGAGATCCGCAAAAACGGCTGCGTACCGTTTGAGTTTAACTGCATCGGCGTGGACGACGGCATCGCGATGGGGCATGCTGGGATGCTTTATAGCCTGCCTAGTCGCGAGCTGATCGCAAACTCGATCGAAACGGTGATGAACGCGCATGCCCTGGACGCGCTCGTGTGCATGCCAAACTGCGATAAAATCGTGCCGGGCATGGTGATGGGCGCACTTCGCGTGAACGTGTCTACGGTTTTCGTTAGCGGCGGCCCGATGAAAAAAGGCTACACTAAAAAAGGCGAGCCGATCGACCTATCTACGGCGTTTGAGGCGGTGGGTAAATTTGAAACCAAAGAGATCAGCGCCGAGGAGCTAAAAGAGATCGAGTGCGCAGCCTGTCCGAGCGGGGGCAGCT
>NZ_CALHIK010000188.1 GCF_938030785.1 uncultured Campylobacter sp. | reverse complement strand
GCGAGCTTTACGATTAGATCGTCAAGCCATTTGCGAAGCTCGTCGTTGCCCTTTTTGACCGCAGGTGCTATGACGTCCTGATCGCCGAGCGAGCGGATGCCTACCTTAAAGCCAGGATTTGACTTCGTCCACGCGAACAAAAGCGTATTATCATGCGCGATCGCATCGCCTCTGCCGTCCAGCATCGCACCGAAAGTCTCGGTATTTTGGTCAAATTTTAAAAGCTTAATCTCGGGATGGTTTTTCGTAAAATACAGATCCGCGGTCGTGCCTTTGTTGATTAAAAGCGTTTTGTCCTTAAGCTGCGAAACGTCGGTGATATCGCCATTCGGGCTCGCGACGCCTAGAGCTACCTTCATATACGGCAGCGCGAAATCCACGACCTCTTTGCGCTCCGGCGTGACGGTGAAATTTGCAAGCGTAATATCGACCTTATCAGACGCCAAAAATTCCGCGCGATTGGCGGCCTCTACGAGCACGAACTGTACCTTGCTCTCATCGCCCAAAAGCTCCTTTGCGATGCGTTTTGCAAAATACACGTCATATCCCGCGTTTTTGCCCGTCTCGTCAATGTAGCCAAACGGCGGCTTATCGCCGAAAACGGCGATCCTTACTACACCACGCTTTTTAACTCCGTCTATATAGCTTTGCGGCGCGGCGGAACCTTGCGCGGAATTTGAGGAGCCTTTGCCCTCGTCGTTGCAACCTGCGAAAAATAACGCAACTAAGATAAAAAGCGTGCTTAGCGTTTTTTTCATCTTTTCTCCTTTATTAAAATTTATTTTTTAAATTCAAACATATTTAGAAATTTCTTCGCTCGCTCGCTCTTCGGAGCGGTGAAGAACGCCTCCGGTTCGCTAATCTCTACGATACTTCCCTCGTCCATAAAAACTATGCGATCGGCTACGGCGCGCGCAAAGCCCATCTCGTGCGTTACGATTAGCATCGTCTGCCCCTCTTTGGCAAGATTTAGCATTACGTCTAGCACCTCGCGCACGATCTCGGGATCAAGTGCCGCGGTAACCTCGTCAAAAAGCATGATCTTTGGCTTCATCACAAGGCTTCGCACGATCGCGATACGTTGCTTCTGCCCGCCGCTAAGTTCTTTGGGATAGGAGTTCTCCTTATCCGCAAGACCTACGATCTTTAGCCATTCGCGAGCTAAAGCTATCGCTTCCTCTTTCGGGACGTTTTGTACCTTCATCGGGCCCAGGATTATGTTATGCAGCACGCTTAGATGATCGAAAAGCTCATAGCTTTGAAAGACCATACCGATCTTTTGTCTGATCCTGCGCCAGTCTGTGAAATTTTGATCGATCCGCTCACCCTCGATTATAAAATTTCCGCTTTGTACCGGCTCTAGCCCGTTGATCGTGCGAAGTAGGGTGCTTTTGCCGCAGCCGCTAGGACCCAGGACCACCACGACCTCGCCCTGCGCGACGCTAAGGCTGACGTCCTTTAGCGCGTGCAGCTCGCCGTAAAATTTATTGACTTTATCGATTTTTAAAATTTCCATCAGCTCCACCTATTTTCTAGTTTTTTCGAAAGCACCGAGATCGGATAGCAGATCAAAAAATATACGAAAAATATCGCTCCGTAGATGATTAGCGGCGCGTAATTGTTGCGGAAGACATTTACTTCGATGATCTGCTGTCCGACCTTGACGAGCTCGATGACGCCGATTAGCACGGCAATCGAGGTTGTTTTTATCATCCTGCTGAATAAATTTATCGTTGCGGGCACTAGGCGCCTCATCGCAAGCGGCAGGATGACGTAGAGATAAATTTGAGATCTGCTAAACGCGAGCGCTTCGGCGCTTTCGAACTGATGCTTAGGGATGCTAAGTACGGCGCCGCGCACCAGATCCATCATCTCAAAAACGCCCCAGATGCTAAAGACGATGATCGAAGCTGCGATATTTGAAATGTGGATGCCAAATGCCTTGCTCGCGCCGAAATATACGATAAATAGCCAAACGATGGGCGGCATGATGCGCACGATCTCTAGGCAAATTTTAAGCGGGATGTATAAGGCTCTGCGCCCGGAGGCCATTAAAATTCCAAACACCAAGCCTAGAGCGAGCGAAACCGCGATCGAGATGAGCGCGATTTGCAGCGTGACCCCAAGTCCGCCCAGAAGCCTGATTAAATTTTCGCCGCCGAATAGTTCCATCGCTAGCCCCTCATATACGCAAGGCGCTTTTCAAGCAGCGTAAGCGCGAGCGAAAGCGGCAGGATTATGATCAGATACGATACGCTTAGCATAAACAGCGCTTCGTTCGTCTTGTAATACAGCCCGATCACGTCCTTTGCGGCATAGACTAGATCGGCAAGTGCGACGATGCTAACGATCGAGGTTTCTTTGAGTAGAAATATGATGTTTGCGCTGATGGAGGGTAGGGCGATTGCAAAAGCGCGCGGCAGCACGACGTAAAAGACTATCTGCGCCTCGCTAAGGCCTAGGCTCATCGCGCTTTCGATCTGGGATTTTTTTATCGCCTCAAAACCGAGCCTAAAGCTCTCGCTCATATAGCTTCCGCCCAAAAACGCAAGACCTACAATCGCGCAGGTAAAGCCTGAAATTTGAATGCCTAGCTTCGGCAAGCCGTAGTATAGAAAAAATAGCTGAATTAAAAGCGGAGTATTGCGAGATAGCTCGATATATGCGCTCACAAGCGGGCTTAACAGAGGTACTCTTTTATATTTTATTAGCGTGCAGATAAAGCCGATGATGATGGATAGTAAAATCCCGTAAAATGCGAGCTTTAGCGTTAAAATTCCCGCTTTTACGAACATAGGGCTAAATTTAGCTATAAAATCAAAATCCATAAATTCTCTCTTTAAAAAATGCGTTTATTATACAAATAACTGATTAAAGTAGTATTAAATCTAAAATTTATCGCTAAAACCGCGAGAATCACGAGCTGCAAAAATATAGCAAATAAATATATATAGTCCGAGTTGTTGCTCGGACTATAAAAACCGCAGAGGCTTAAGAGTAAAAAATATACGCGTAGCCCGAAACCAAAATTGCAGAAACCACGGCCAAAATTCCGCCGCTTCGCACCATCTCTATCTGGCGGATACGTCCCGTGCCGAAAACCAAAGCATTCGGCGGCGTCGCTACCGGCATTACGAAAGCGCAGCTCGCGCCTACGCCGATGATAATCGTAAGAGTTTCTTTCGGTAGCCCCATCTGAGCCGCCACTCCCGCAAATACGGGCACTAAAAGCGCAGCGGAAGCAGTATTGCTGGTAAATTCCGTTAGGCATATGATGAAAATCGCCGTTACAAGCAGTATGACGTAGGTAGGTGCTCCGCCGAAAGTGTGCGCGACTAGATCGCCCAGTACCTTAGAGGCTCCCGAATCGCCCAAAACAGCACTTAGAGTAAGTCCACCGCCGAAAAGTAGCAATACGCCCCACTCGGTGTTTTCTGCGATATCGTGCCATTTGGCAAGCCCTAGCACGACGATTGCGACTGCCGAGCAGATCGCGACGTAAGCGTCGTCTACCTTGAAGCCCGCAAGACCGGAAATTTGCTTCGAAAATATCCAGCCGATCGCCGTTAGAGCAAATACGACGATCGTAATTATGCGCTTGCGCGTCCAAGGGATATGCTCCAGATCCATCTCGATTTTATGGCTTAAATTCGGCTTGAAAATTACATAAAGCACCAAAAGCATTATCGGTAGCATCACTAACATTAGCGGCAAGCCTACCTTCATCCAGTCTGCAAAGCTATAGTGTAGCGCCTGTGCCACGATCAAATTCGGCGGTGAGCCTACGAGCGTGCCGAGACCGCCGATACTCGCCGAATACGCGATACCTAAAAGCAAAAATACGAGCGTGCCGCGGTCTTTACTCTCATCCATGTTGGCGCAAATTCCAAGTGCGATCGGAAGCATCATCGCCGCAGTCGCGGTATTTGAAACCCACATCGAAAGTATCGCGGTAGCAAGGCAGATCAAAATCGCAGCTACGCCCAAGCGACCGCCCGAGCGAGCGATTAGCCACATCGCGATCTTTTTATCGAGCTTTTGCATATGCAGAGCCGTCGCCAGAGCAAAGCCGCCGAAAAATGTAAAGATCGTAGGATTTGCAAAATTTGCGAGCGCGCTTTTAATGGTAGTGGCGGTGAAAGTGCCGTCCTTGGCAAATTTACCAAGTCCGATCGCAACCGCTAGTATCGGCACCATAAGCGCGGTGACCGTGATATGTACGGCTTCGGTAAGCCACATAATCGCGATGAAAGCAAGTAGTGCGAGGCCCTTCTTAACGTTCGGCTCGAAAGGCAGCGCGGCATACAGCGCAAAAGCTACCGCCGCAGCGATCGCCATAATGATGACGCCGCGCTTAGGAAAGGGGGCGGTATCCGTAAGCCTATCTAAGCCCAACTCGTCCACATCCGAATCCAAAGGTCCGTGGAGGCGCGAGTTGTGCAACTCTATTTTATTTTCTTCCATAAATGCTCCTTTTTAGATTTGGCTTATAATACAAAAAATGCGGCGGGAATTTTATAAATTTTAAATCAAATTATCTTAAATTTTAAATACGCAGTTACCATCGGTAACACGGCGCAAGCTTTATGTGTAAATTTTAAATTTCAGATAAAAACGTGAAATTAATCGAGTGTTTTAAATTTAATCAAAGATTACTTTTCGGGGTGCTTTGGCGTTTAAATTTTTGCGGGCTGTGCGCGGGACGAGACAAGGAATTTCGCCCCGAATTAGCGAGGTAAAATTCCAACTCTTATCGCGAAATTCATCGAAATTTCAAAAAAAGGATATTATAATCAACAAATTTTAAATGTGCTTGTAAACGAACCCGGCGGCAGAATGCTTAAGGACGGCAAGCGGTGAAATAGCAAAAGCGGCGGCGGGAAGCTCAAAATTTTAAATTGCAAGGAGAAAATATGAAAAACAAAATTTTAATCGCGGCGTTTGCCGCTGTGGTATGTGCGAGCGCAAGCTTCGGCGAAGGGATATTTTTAGGTATCGAAGGAGATTATTCTTTTAAATCCAGCCTCACTACTAAATGGTCTGACGAGGACGATTCCGGCACGAATAAATATAGTAAGGCTCAGCCTGCACTCGGCTTTAAAGGCGGCTATGATTTTGGTATCGCAAGAGCTTACGGCGAGTACTTGTATGATTTTAAAGTTTCAAAAACGGGCACTGACGAGACCGTTACATTTAAAGACGAGTGGAGTAAACATAGCCTGCTTGTAGGCGGGGATTTTACGCCTGAGATTACGAACGACTTTAAACTCGTAGCGGGCGCTTATACGGGAGTTTCATTTTTAAAATATAGAGCTTATTCGTATGATGACTTTGACGGAAGTAGCAATTCACTTTCAAAGACGGTGCCGGGCTGGGTCATCGGCGCGAAGCTGGGCGGGCTATATAACTTTGATACGCACCACGAGATCGAGTTTGGCTACAAGGCGGACTACACGAGATACAAGGCTAGTAAGCTCGGAGAGGACGTAGACAAGGTATATGAGACCAACCATGGAATTTATCTAGGGTATAACTTTAAATTTTAAGTTCGTTATAAATCTCGCTAGGATAGGGCGAACAAACCTCCCGCCCTATCCGCTTTTAAAATTCCAAACAATTCCTAGCTCAGCCAAATTTTATAGTTAATTAGTTTAAAACCCGCGGCAAAATTTGGAAGCGGCTATGGCAAAGCTGCGAGCTGCCGCTAAGATTAGATACCGAATTTTAATTGTCAGTGTGGTCAAGAATTGCGAAATTTTAAAGATATTTGCGCGCAAATTTAGGCTTATATTTTTTAGCGCCGCCTAGAATTTTAAAGAATTTAAACTAGATGGGCTTTTAAAATTTTTGCGCGAGCTTGTTTGTTAGCCGAGAGCCGCAAAGGTTTTGAGCTTGCGGAAAATGAAAATTTGCCGATATCGCCGCCTTAAATTTGCATCTAAAATTCCGTCAATCCTTTGCAAAATTGCGGCTTAGAATTTCTGAGGCAATACAAGAAATTTCAAATTCTCAAAATTTTTAGTGATTGCTTAGTGTAGAAATTCTGTGCAGATGCGGCGAGATAATCGCACTACGTATTCGTGCCAATTTATAAGCGGCTTGCTTGGCAAAAATTCTGCACTCGTGGGTTTTAAAATTTAGCGCTAAAATTTTGCGGCTGCAAATTTAGCCGCAGACGCGGAATTTTGCCTTTATAAAATTTCGCGGCGGAAGTAGCGATAAGATAACGCTGAATTCAAACTATAGAAGTGCCGTGTTTTTACTAAAACTAAGACCTTAATCGTGAAGCGGCTTCCATGGCGAGCTAATCGCAGGTATAAATCCTAAAGCCTGCTTCGCTGCATTTTTGCGGATTTGCTTGCAATTTAAGAAGCAAATCCGTCGCGTTTGCTATTTGCCAAAAACTCTTTTAAAAATCCCATCCACGTGTCTGGCGTAATACGCATAATCAAAGCACTCTTTTATCTCGGCTTCGCCCAGGCTTGCGCGTAGCTCCTCGTCGGCGAGCAAATTTTGTAAAAACAGGCTCTCGCCGTTTTCGTTTATCGCCTTTTTGCCCTCTTGCAGATCCGCCCAGACCTTCATCGCGTTGCGCTGGACGATCTTGTACGCGTCCTCGCGCGAGATCCCGCGCTGCGGAAGCTGTAAAAGTACGCGCTGAGAAAAGACGAGCCCGCCGGTTAAATTTAGATTTTTCATCATATTTTCTGGATAAACTACCAAATTTGCGATCAAATTCGTAATGCGCGCAAGCATAAAATCGGCCGTGATAAAGGCGTCTGGCAGTATAAATCGCTCGACCGAGCTGTGGCTGATATCGCGTTCGTGCCAGAGCGCGACGTTTTCGAGCGCCGGCGTCACGTATGAGCGCAGCATCCTGCAAAGGCCGGTGATGTTTTCGCTAAGCACGGGATTGCGCTTGTGCGGCATCGCGCTAGAGCCCTTTTGGCCGGGGCTAAAGTATTCCTCTGCCTCGTAAACTTCCGTCCTTTGGAAGTGTCGCACGGCGACGGCGATCTTTTCGCAGGTGGCGGCTAGGACGGCGATCGCGCTAATGACGTGGGCGTAGCGGTCGCGCTGGATGACCTGATTTGACGCTGGGGCGGGTTTTAGACCAAGCTGCTCGCAGGTTAGCTCTTCAAACTCGAGCGGTGCGTGAGCGAAATTTCCCATCGCACCGCTTAGTTTGCCGTAGGCGGCGACCTCTTTGGCGTCCTGCAGCAGCTTTAGCGCGCGCGCGACCTCGTCGTACCAGACCGCAAGCACGAGCCCGAAGGTGATCGGCTCGCCGTGGATGCCGTGGCTACGGCCGACCATCATCGTATTTTTGTGCTCCTGAGCTCTGGTTTTGATCGCGCTCATCAGGCCTTTTAGGTCCTCGATAATGAGCTCCATGCTGCTTTTGATCTGAAGCGCGACGGCGGTGTCAATGCAATCTGAGCTAGTCATGCCGTAGTGTACGAAGCGGCTCTCCTCGCCTAGGCTCTCGCTCACGCTCGTTAGAAATGCGATCACGTCGTGCTTGGTCGTCTTTTCGATCTCGTCGATGCGCCGAACGTCAAATTTAGCGTTTTTGCAAATTTTCTCGCAGTCCGTATCGCTGATAAAACCTAGTTTATTCCACGCCTTGACTGCGGCCTTTTCGACCTCCAGCCACGCACTGTATTTTGCCTGCATATCCCACTTTTGCGCCATCTGCTCGCGCGAATATCTCTCTACCATTTTGCAACCTTTGCTTGAATTTTTGTATAATGATGCCAAGATTATATAAAAGCGGGGCTGAAATTTTAATATGGGCTACGAAAAACGAAGTTTGGGCGTATTTGAGGGGCGTAAAATTTATGAAATTTTACTCGGCCTTGGATACGATATGAAAGGCGCGCAGCGCATCTGCGACAAGCGCAGGATCGTCGATGCAAACGATCTGAATTTACACAAAAACTCTGTCGTACAGGGCGAAATTTTTATGATCGATTATAAATGCGAGCCGCGTGGGCTGAAGCCGATTTTTGAGTGCGACGAGTTTGTGGCATTCGATAAGCCGAGCGGCATCCTAAGCCACCCCAGCGGCAGAAACTCCCCCTACAATATGTACGACGAGATCTGGTCGCTATACGGGCAGGATGCGTGCGTGGCGCACAGGCT
>NZ_CALHIK010000187.1 GCF_938030785.1 uncultured Campylobacter sp. | reverse complement strand
AAAATTTCGCTTTAGCGAGATAAAATTTTATTCGAGCGAGTAATCTTGTTCGTGAATGCGAAAATTCTATTCTAATACGGCAAAAGCGCCGTAAAATAGATTTTCTGAAAACTTCGGTGCGATGAAAATTTACCGGAGCGGGCAGGTTCAAATTTAAAAAATATTTACTGCTCATATATAAAATTCCAAGATTTATACAAGGAGAATTTATGAAAAAATTTCTACTCGCGCTCATCGCGATATTCGTTTTAGCGGGCTGCGGCAGCGATCCAAAAGGCGTCGCCGAGGACTTCGTCAGAGCCCTATATGAGGGCGACTCCAAGACTTTGGTTGATATCATCGACGCACCCAATAAAGAGAGATCTGGCGATGGCGAGATGCAGATGATAAATGGCAAATTGATGCAGATGGCAGGCGCCGGCAAGGAGGAGGCCTCTAAGCGCGGCGGGCTAAAGAGTATCTCGGGCGAGCTGCAAAATAGCGACGAGAAATCGGCGCTAGTGAAAGTCGCCGTGTCTTTTAAAAACGGCACGAACCGCACCGAGGGCGTTAAGCTCGTCAAAAAAGACGGCAAGTGGAAAGTCTCGCTTTAGCGAAAAAGTTTCTCATCTGCTTGATATTTGCCACAGGCGGGCTTGGCGAGCTCCGGATGCTCACGCGCGCATCTGCCGCAAAAGAGCCGCTACGGGTACCGGATGAAATTTTATCAAACCTACGCACGGGCGATCTCGTCTTTCGCCTAGGCGACGTCACCGACAGCCGCATAATCGCGACTACGACGGATTTTAAATACTCGCACGTAGGCATGATCGTGCGCGAGCGCCCGCTTTTGGTGGTGCACGCCGTAACGGGCGAAGGCGAGCAAGACGGCGTCGCGACCGTTTCGATGCGGGAGTTCTTGGCGCATGCGCGAGACTTTGGCGCGGTGCGGATGAAATTTTTAAGCGAGGAGCAAAAGGCGCGCCTCGCTGACTCTCTGCTTAGGCGCGTCGGCGAGAGTTTCACGCTAAGACCTCGCGGCGAAGCAAACCTCTACTGCACGACGCTGCTTGAGCAGGAAATTTCAAAAATCACGGAATTTTCGCCGCAGTATTTCAAACTCAACCTAGCCGTCCTAGGCGGCGAATACCTCGCGCCGAAGGCGTTTTGGCGCTACGGCGGCGTTGAAATTTTATACGAGCGGTAGGCACGACCTAGCTTGGGCTGGAATTTTGCGCGCCGTGTAAATTTAAATATCGCATCAATTCAAGTGCATGTAAATAAAATTTGATCTTAAAATTTCGTGCCGCAAAATTTCGGCCATAATTTCGCTTTGGCGTTAAATTTTAAAATTCCGCACTCCGTAAAATTTCATATTAAAATTCTGCAGAGCATCAAATTTACAAATTTCGCTAGCCACCGAATTCGCAAAATTACCGCTCGCTTCAGATTCTGCACATTCTACGCGCAAAATAAAATTTCGCTTTGCTGCAGAATTTTCAAAAGACGAAATTTACAATTCGTAAAATCCTAAAAGAATAGAATTTTATAAAAGGCGTAATTTACAAAATTTCAAAAAGCGAAGTACGCGAGCTCTACAGCTCGCCGAAAAGCGCTTCGAGATTTTTAAGGCCTTCCTCCGTGGAGACCTTTTTCTCACTCGCCGAGCCGGTTTCGATAAGCTCGATCTCGCAGCCGCACAGCATCGAAGCGAGTCGGATATTTAGGCCGTTTTTGCCGATCGCTTTACTTTTTTGATCGGGGTTTACATAGACGATCGCCTTGCCGTCCTGTGCTATTTTGACCGAGTTTACGATCGCGGGCGCCATTGCACGAGTGATCAAAATTTCGGGACTTGCGGAGTATTCAAATGCGTCGATGCTCTCGCCGCCGCTTCCGTCTTGCAAATTTTTGCTTAAAAATCTACTCACCGCATCGATTCGCGCGCCTCCTTTGCCGACTGTAGCGCCTACCGGATCGACGTTTGGCGAGACGGCGCTAAGCGCGATCTTTGCTCGCCTGCCCGGAATCCTCGCGCAGGCTTGGATGATGACGCTGCCGTCTTTGATCTCTGGGACTTCGGCGGCGAGTAGGGCTTCTAGGAATTTCGGGCTGGTGCGCGAAAGCTCCAGTCTGATACCGTGGGATTTGTCGATGGCTACGTTTTTGATGACGGCTTGCATCACGTCGCCGATCTTGAAATTTTCACCCTTGATGCGGTTTTTAAGCGGCATAAAGGCTTTCGTATCCTCGATCTCTACGTAGGTCGTGCCGTCGTGATCGATCTTAGTGACCGTGCCGTGGGTGAGAGTGCCTACCTTGCTTTTATAGTTTTCAAAAATTTTCTCTTCGAGCAGCCTTTGGATGTGGAAATTTAGCTCTCTAGCCAGCACGCCGGAAGCCGTGCGACCGAGATTTTCGATATTTATTTCGTAGCTTAGCTCATCTCCGATCTCCGCGTTTTCGCCTATTTTTTTGGCCTCGCTAAGCGCGATGAAGTTGTGATCGCCGAGCCGCTCATCATCATCAGCGACGACGTGAACCTTTTGGTAAAGCTTGACGCGCTTGGTCTGAGGATCGACTTCGCTGTCGTAGAGATACTCCTCGCCGAAAAGTCTTTTTGCGGTCTGGATGAACGCCGTTTTGACGCGCTCTTTGACGTCTGCGGGCTCAAGCCCCTTTTCATTTGCAATCGACTCGATGATGTCGGTGATTTTTTCCATAAATTTTCCTTAAGATTTGATTTCGTGCTACTAAATTTGGATTTTAAATTTTGAAGTGCGGTATTATATGGAATTTTGACTTTATTTTTATTTAAACGAATTATTATCTAAATTTCGCTAAACTCGCGGGTTTAAAACATAAATGAAAGGATAGATCATGCAGCTAAAACTTGCCAGAACGGAGCTTGCCTCTAAGCCAAAAAGCGTTAAGATCGAGGATTTGCAAGCCCAAGTAGAAAAGAGCGGACAAAAAATATTTTATCTGGATAGAGAAAATTCTCAAAAAGATTTAGCCGCTTTGGTGGATTTTTTCGACACTAAGGGTTTTAGCGTGTATCAGCGCATAGTGCGATACGGGCTGAACGAAAACGAGTATATGTACGAGGTGCATATCCTTTGAGCAAACTCCTCTTCATCCAGACCCTAGGTTGCGCGATGAACGTGCGCGATAGCGAGCATATTATCGCGCAGCTAAAAGAGCAAGATTACGAGATTACCGACGACGTAAATATTGCGGATCTGATCTTGATAAATACCTGCTCCGTACGCGAAAAGCCCGTGCATAAGCTTTTCAGTGAGATCGGAGCTTTTGATAAAGCGCGAAAAAAGGGCTCTAAAATCGGCGTTTGCGGCTGCACCGCAAGCCATCTGGGCGGAGAAATTTTTAAGCGCGCACCATTCGTAGATTTCGTACTCGGCGCCAGAAACGTATCTAAAATTTCGCAAGCCGTACGTACGCCAAAATTTATTAGTACGGACATAAACTACGACGAGAGCGAGTTTGCCTTCGGCGATTTTGCGAGCTCGCCATATAAATCCTTTATAAACATAATGATCGGCTGCGACAAAAAGTGCTCCTACTGCATCGTACCGCAGACTAGAGGCGATGAAATTTCGATCCCCGCTCAAATCATCTTACGCGAAGCCGAAAGATCCGCAGCTCGCGGCGCCAAAGAGATATTTTTGCTCGGCCAAAACGTCAACAATTACGGCAAGCGCTTTTCTAACGCGCACGAAAAAATCGACTTCAGCGACCTGCTCGTGCGGCTTAGCGAGATAGAGGGCATCGAGCGTATCCGCTTTACAAGCCCGCATCCGCTGCATATGGACGATAAATTTTTGGACGTTTTTTGCAATAATCCTAAAATTTGCAAATCGATGCACATGCCGCTGCAAAGCGGCTCGAGCAAGATTTTGCGCGATATGAAGCGCGGATATACCAAGCAGTGGTATCTAGACCGCGCGCTTAAACTGCGCCAAAGCTGCCCGGGCGTGGCGATCAGCACCGACATCATCGTGGGCTATCCGAGCGAGAGCGAGGAGGATTTTGCCGAGACGATGGAGGTGTTAGAAGCGGTGAGATTCGAGCAGGTTTTTTCCTTTAAATTTAGCCCGAGACCGCTCACGCCGGCGGCAAATTTAAAGCCGCTGGATGATGAAATTTCAAGCGAAAGGCTAAGCAGGCTACAAAGCGCTCACGCTAAAATTTTAGACGAGATCGCAGGAGCGCAAAAAGATAAAATTTTCGATGTGTATTTTGAGGAGCTACGAGAGGGCGGCACTGCGTGCGGTAGAAGCTTTTCAAATTTTCTAATCTGCGCGCAAGGCGACGAGGAGCTGTTAGGCAAGACGCGCAGAGTACGTGTCGAAAAGACCGCCAGAATGGCGCTTTATGGAAAAGTTATCGCTTAAAAAGCGGCTATTTTTCCGCATCGCCGAATATCTCATTTTTATCCTAATTTGGTGTATTTTTTTAACGTGCAGGGTTAAATTTACCCCCACGAAGCTGCCCGAAAAGCCCTGCGTCGTCGTGTTTTGGCATGGAAGATTAGCGATGATGAGCTTTGCTTATAGGCGCTGGTGGCTGCGGGATTTCGGCAGCAAGAAGCGCGCTAAGGTCATTATCAGCGATCATAAAGACGGCGAGATCATCACGCGCGTGATCTCGCATTTCGGTATCGGCGCAATTCGCGGCAGCAGCTTCAAGGGCGGCGCGCGCGCGCTTATGGGCGCGATCAAAGAGATAAAAAACGGCACCGATGTCATCATCACTCCCGACGGCCCGCGCGGTCCGCTTTACAGCGTCGCGGACGGAGCCGTGATCCTTGCGCAGCGGCTAAGCTTAGATATCTACGCGCTAAATTACGAAGCGAGCAGTTTTTGGAAATTTCGCAGCTGGGACGAGATGGTCTTGCCAAAGCCCTTTTCGCGCATAAATTACAGCCTCAGCGCACCGCTAAATTTAGAAGGACTTGACCTTGAAGAGGGTAAAGAGGCGATCAGGCGACTGCTTTTTGCAAGCGCCGAGCAGGACGCTAAATTTTAGTTTGAAATAATAGTCTTTTGGTATAATTGCGATTTTAGGAGAGAAAATGGCACTATTTAAGGCAAAATCATTCCTCAGCGTCGCTAAAAGTGCCGGCGCATGCGAGTTTTTTTATAGAAAATTGGGCTTTGGCAGAAGGATTGCGGACGAGAGATCAGACAGCTTCCCGATATCGTCGGAGAACGATCTGGCTACCTCGCTGGCGGGCTTTGCGGATCTGAGCGAGAAAAATTTAATCTCTTGCGTCCTAATAGACGACGAGCGCCAAAGAGTGCATTTTAGCGAGGATTATGCGCCTAAAGATAGCTGTATTTATCAAAAAGTCGATGATAGCTTCATCGTGGAATTTCCGCGCTCAAGCGCGCAGGCTGCGGATGAGGCCTTCGGCACGAGCTTCGGCTCGCACACTAGTCTATTTAAAATTTTATACTTCCTGCTGAAAAATCAAAGCGATTTTGAAAATATGGCGATGTTCGCGCTGAAATTTAATAACCGAGCGTGTTTCGTCGTCGCTAACCAAGAGCGCGTGCTCTATGCCGATATAGTGCGCATCGACGAGGAGATGCAGGCCGCGATGAACGACGCGGACGAGCTTTTTTACGAGCTTTTAAATTTTCAGATCGAAACCTTCTACAAAACCGAAAATAGCGAGTTTCTCACCAACGTTTTCATATACTCCGACGGCACGCTCAGCAACGAGATCGGCTATGTGATTTTCACGCGCATATACATCAAAACGAATCTAAAAAATCTAAATTTTGCCGATTACATTAACAAAATCGCGATGCTGGAAGCCCGGTAGATCAAATATCTCGCTCCGCACCTAGGCAGAATTTTAAAATTTAATCTTCAGCTTTGCAAGACTGCGCTTGCTTGATGCGATTTAGTGCTCGTTTGTGCTATGCTTTTATTAAATTTATCTCGCGTTGCATAATGGAATTTTGACTAGGTAAAATCATTCGTATTTAACGGCTCACTTTGAAATTTAAGTTTATTTGCCGCAAAGAGCCCATCTCGCGCCGCAAATTCTATTTTTTACGAACTCTGATTAATTTTACGTAAAAAATTTTCTATCAGAATCCGCCTTTGCTCCACGTCGTCGCTATCGCTAATGCCCTCTAGCTCGCTTGCGTGATGGGCCTTGGGCGGGATATCTTTGAGATACGACCACACCTCGTCCTCGCTTAAAATTTTGCCGTGCAGATCAAAACCTACGTTTAGCGCTCTGCCCGAAACCTCAGCGATATCTGCGTGCAGGTGACCATAGAGCATCAGCGCGCCATAATGGCAGTTTGCCCACTCGATCATCGGGTAGTGAGACAGAGCCGCTCTCTTATGCGATAGGCGTACAAAGGCATATCCCACGATCTGCTCAAACATAAAATTGCCGTCCGCCTTGCGCTGGCTTAGTAGTTCGTTTTTCATCGCAGCGATCCGCCCGTCGTGGTTGCCGAGCACTAAAAAATGTCGCCCGTTTAGCCTGCCAAGTAACTCGCAAGTGTGCGCAAAATCCTTGTGAAAAGAGACGTCGCCGAGATTATAGATGAGATCCTCGGGCGTAACGAGCGCATTCCAAGCGGCAATGAGATTCTCATCCATCTCAGCCACGTTCGCACCTTTTCTAAAATTCGGGTATTTTTTCAGCACCAGCTCATGACCGAAGTGTAGATCGGAGGTAAAATAAACGCTCATAAACGCTCCTCAAATAGCGCAAGATTCGCGCCCGAAGCAAACAAAAATCCGCGGTTTATCGGCGGGATGGCGAGCTGCCTGCACGCTTCTTTAAATTTCTTTTCCATCGCGGTCTTGATGTATGGCGTCATAAAGATAAATTTTACGCTCACACCCACGGCTACCTTGCCGCCAAGCACGCAGTCGGCGCTGTTTTCTAGGCAGCGAGCGCATTCGTTTCGCTGTGCGGCGCTTAATACGAGCCCTAGCCGCTTGCAGGCAAGACCCACGCCGCGAATCTCGTTTGTGCCGCGTTTTATGAGATAAATTTTAGGCGCGGGATTAGAAATCTCGGGGGTTAAGCTTAACGCGTCAGCCGCCAAAAACTCAAAGCTTTTTTTCACGCCGCTAAAGTATTCGTTTAAAAATGGCTCGCTAAATTTCACGCGAATAAAGCCGCGTTTAAACCGGTCTGTTAAATTCGTCTCGTCGGTGAAGTATTTTAGATTTCGCTCGCGCAAAAACCGCTCCAGCTCGCACTTTCGTACGCCTAGAAGCGGTCGAGCGATCGCGTAGTCCTCACGGGGCTCAAGCTCTTGCATACCTAGCAGCTCGCTAAGCCCCGCGCCGCGGCCAAGCTGCATCAAAAACCACTCGAATTTATCGTCAAACTGATGCGCCAAGATCAAATTTTCATATCCGCGCTCGCGGCAAATCTCGGCGAAAAAATCGTATCTGGCCGCGCGCGCCTCGTGCTCGAAATTTGACTCGCCAAGACGCACGCTTTTTACGTAGATTTGTTTGTTAAATTTAGCCGCCAGATCCCGCGCCGAGGCGATCTCGTCCTTGCTTTGCGCGCGGACGTTATAATCCACGATCGCAAGGTCAAATTTCACGCCCGCCTCGTCCAAAAGGTAAAAAAGCGCTGTACTATCGACGCCGTGCGAAAATGCAAGCAGATTTCGCCCCGATTTTAGCTTGCGTAAAACGGGCGCGCTTAGCATTTTAGGCCTTTGCCGTGATCTTGCCTAGCGCCTGGCTGCCCGCTACCTGCGTGATCTCGCACCAGTAGCGACCGCCGGTTTCTAGCTGCTCCACGTCGCTTTCGTTGATCAAAATTTCGCCGTCGATGTCCTTGTCCCAGAGCGCTTTTTTCGCAGCGTAAAACATCTCGCCCTCGCTGCTTTCGCCCTCAAGCGAGACGATAAATTTTTGCCCTAACTCCTGCGCGAAGCTCGCCTCGATCGCGGCGCGAGTGATCTTTTCGATTTTGCTTAGGCGCTTTGAGATGATTTTAGCGGGCACCTGCTCCATCTCATACGAGAGCGTGTCTTCTTCCTTTGAGTAAGCAAACGCCGAAACGCGGTCAAATTTAAACTCCTGCAAAAACGCGCAAAGCTCGTCAAATTCGGCTTCGCTCTCGCCTGGGTGTCCGACGATGACGCCCGTTCGCAAAAACGCATTAGGCGCGCTTTTCATCAAATTTAAAAGATCTTTGATCCGCGCCGCGCCGCTTCCGCGCCTCATGATTTTTAGCATTTTGTCGCTCGCGTGCTGGATCGGCATATCAAAGTAGTTCGCAAACACGGGCGAGGCGATGATGCGCTCTATTAGCGCATTTGAGGTCGTGCTCGGGTATAGATAAAGTATGCGCGCGGTTTTGACGCCCTCGATCTTTTCGACCGCGCCAATTAGCGAGATGAGCCCGTCGCTAACAGCGTGATCGCGCATATACGAGCTGCTGTCTTGCGAGAGGAAGCTAAAGTCGTAGTAGCCCTTTTTTACGAGCTTTTGCACCTCGTCTATGATGTTTTCCAGCGCGCGGGATTTTAGCTTACCCTTAAAGGTCGGGATCGCGCAGAAGCTGCATTTTTGATTACAGCCCTCTGAAATTTTGATGTAGGCGTGATAGTTTGAGCCCGTTATCACGCGCTCCTCGCTTGCTTGTAGATAGGTGTCCGGGCTAAATAAATTTTGCTTTTTTAGGATAATTTCGTCAATCTTGTCATAGTCTCCGACGCCGGTAAATAGATCGACCTCGGGCAGCTCCTTCATCAGCTCCTCGCGGTAGCGCTGCATGAGGCAGCCAGTGACTACAAGCAGAGAGCCTTTTTTGCGCGCTTCGTGCATATCTAGGATCGCACGGATACTCTCCTCTTTTGCCGAGTTTATAAAGCCGCAGGTATTTACGATGATGACGTCGGCAGAGGCGACATCTGGCGTGATCTCGTAGTTTTGTAGGCGTCCGAGCATGATCTCGGAATCGATCAAATTTTTATTGCAGCCCAGCGATACGAGATGAAGCTTCGCCATCTACAGCCAGATATTATCGATCAGACGGGTCGTGCCTACCTTGGCGGCTACCAAAATGATAGTATCTCCCGACTTGATCTGCGAAATTTCATTAAATTTATAATCCACGAACGCTATGTAATCGACCGTCAGCGGCTCAAGCACGCTAAGCATCTTTTCGCGGATGATGTTTAGGCTGATCTCGCCTTTTTTAATAAGCGAGCTGGCATTTAGCAAGGAGCGCGAAAGCTTAAGCGCCATAAGTTTTCCCTCCTCATCCAAATAGGCGTTGCGCGAGCTAAGCGCCAAGCCGTCGCTCTCGCGCACGATTTCACAGGGCACGATATTTATATCCATAAAAAAGCTCTTTACCATATTTTGCACGATGAAAAGCTGCTGGGCGTCCTTTTTGCCCATATATACGTTGAGCGGACGCACGAGATTAAAAAACTTATTTAGTACCTTAAGCACTCCGTTGAAATGCCCCGGGCGCGTCTTGCCCTCTAAAATTTCGCTTAACGGCTTAGGCGCGATAATGCCCGGCTCACAGGAGCCGTAAATTTCATCTACGCTCGGAATAAAAAGCGCGTTCACATCGAGGCTTTCGCAAATTTTAATATCGCCCGCTTCGTTTTTTGGGTAGCTATTTAGATCCTCGCCGGGCAAAAACTGCGCCGGATTGAGGAATGCCGAGACGATTACGATGTCGTTTTCGTTTCGCGCCCTTTTTATGAGGCTCGCATGCCCCGCGTGCAAAGCCCCCATCGTAGGCACGAAGCCCACGCTGCCGCTTGCCGCTGCTCTGAAGCTTTTTAGCTCCTCTACGCTTCTAATGATCTGCATTGTTCTCTCTTTTCAATATAAAATATTAAGGCTGGCAATTATATCAAAAAATATTAAAGGTATAAATTAAGCGCGAAAGGGCAGTCCATTTAGCGAGCGTTAATCAATAAGTACTAAAATCTACCGCGAGCTTTAGCTCTAAAATAAACTTCAAAAGGAGCAAAAATGGCTACTCAAGAGACAAATTTAGAGTCTTTGAAAAAGGATATCGACTCTTTAAAAGCGGATTTTAAAGAGATTATGAAGTCCATCAAAAACATAGGCGCAGAGCGTGCGGAGTCTGCTAAAGATAAAATTCTAGATCAGCTAAATAGCAATGAGATCAAAAAATATATAGATGATCTAAGGCTCAAAGGCAAAGACGGCATAGAAAGCGTAAATGACACTATAAAACAAGATCCGATAAAAAGCATCGCGATCGCTGCTGGCGTCGGATTTTTGCTCGCTTGGTTGCTGAAAAAATAATGGCAGGCATATCTGAATTTATAGTTTCGGTAGTAGAGCTCGTAGACGCTCAAGCTAGCGACATCAGGCGCTCTTTTTTAAAGAGCGCCAACTCGGTTTTACTAAATATAATTACGGGCGTGATTTGCATTATAGGCTTAGTTTTCTTTTTGCTAGGGCTGCACGCGCTTCTTGAAAAGACTATCGGAGAAATTTGGGCGTATTTTGCCTGCTCCATCGTAGCTTTTTTATGTTCCATTATCGTGTATAAGGTGCTTTCGTGCAAAGCGAAATGATAAAAGAAAAGCTAAGACTAGTGGTGTCTATGCTTGAAGACAAAAAAGCCGATTGTAAAAAGTTGAAGCTAGAAGAAGCAAAGCTAAAACTGCTACTAAATGACCCTCTGCCCGATCTCTCGACGGAGCTTAAACTAATTAATCGCGGAAATATCAAGCAAGTTTTGATATCCCTAATAGACAAATGCTTCATAATGCCCGCCTTAAATAAAATTTTATAAACAACCTTAATCCAAAATATGTTATAATCACGCCAAAAGCATAAAAAAAAGGTTTTAAATTTTGGATAATTACGAATACACGGAACTTTTAAAAACCCTAAATACTAAAGTCGAAAATATTGCGGGCGTCGTAAAACCGGAAAACATCAAAGCGCGCCTAAAAGAGATTGAGGAGCTTGAAAACGATCAAAATCTCTGGCAGGACGTTGCAAAAGCAGGCGCCATCGGCAAGGAAAAAACTAAAATTTCAAATATCTTAAATAAATTTCTAAACGCTAAAAATGCCGTAGACGATGCAAAGGCTCTATATGAGCTGGCAAACTCTGAAAACGACGAGGAGACGATAAACTCGCTTTTTGCCGAAGCGGACGCGCTAGAGGGCAAGATCATAAATTTAGAAATCTCCATGATGCTTAGCGGCGAAAACGACGATAAAAACGCTATCGTCAGTATCCATCCGGGCGCGGGCGGTACGGAGAGCAACGACTGGGCGAGTATGCTATATCGCATGTATCTGCGCTTTTGCGAGCGAGAGGGCTTTAAGATCGAGGTTTTGGACTTCCAAGAGGGCGAGGAAGCGGGTCTTAAGGATGTCAGCTTCATCGTGCGCGGCGAGAACGCCTACGGATATCTAAAAGCCGAAAACGGCATCCACCGCCTGGTGCGCGTTAGCCCATTCGATAGTGCGGGGCGCAGACATACGAGCTTTTCGAGCGTGATGGTAAGCCCGGAGCTCAATGATGATATCGAGATAAATATCGAAGAGAAGGATATTCGCGTCGATGTGTTTCGCGCAAGCGGCGCAGGCGGGCAGCATATCAATAAAACCGAAAGCGCGGTGCGCATCACGCACATCCCAACGGGCATCGTAGTAAACTGCCAAAACGACAGAAGCCAGCACAAAAACAAAGAAACGGCGATGAAGGTGCTAAAGTCGCGCCTTTACGAGCTTGAGCTGATGAAGCAGCGCGAGAAGGACGAAAACGCGCCTAAAAGCGAGATCGGCTGGGGGCATCAGATCCGCTCCTACGTGCTTTTTCCGTATCAGCAGGTCAAAGATAACCGCAGCGGCGAGGCGTATAGCCAGACCGATGCGATCTTGGACGGCGATATAAAAAGCATAATCGAAGGCGTTTTGATTTCACAAGCGAACAAATAAATTTTTTGAAAGGATGAGAATGAGTGAAGATGGAATTTTGCTAGCGCTAGGATATAGCGTAAACGACGCGACGGTCGCGCAGCTGCGAGGAATTTTATCGAAGTGTGATTTTGAGGATAATGAGCTTGATCGCATCGTGGGGCTGAACGATAAGCTTAAAATTTACGGTGCACACGTGGCGATGTCTAATTCAAACCCGTATTTTAAGATCAAAAATGACGCTACCAACGAGGAGCGCAAGACCGCTGCGGAGGAGATTATCCGCTCTTGGTCGGAAAAATTTAAGCTCAAGTTACAAAAGGTCGCGGGCAAAGAGACCTATTACGTTTTGGGTCGCCAAATTTCAAAAAATTAAGGAGCAAAATATGAAAAAAATTCTAGCTTTGATCGCCGCCGGGGT
>NZ_CALHIK010000186.1 GCF_938030785.1 uncultured Campylobacter sp. | reverse complement strand
TCGCCGCGAGCGGCGCACAGCACGATCTCGTCGTAGTAGTAGTCGCTCCTGCCGTAGTTGTGAAACTCATACGCGCCAAAGCCGTAGCCCATCGGCGTGATCTCGACGCGCGAGTACCAAGCGTCCTTGGCGATGATGTATTTTTCGGTGTCTTGCGAATAAACCCACACCACGATCTCATCTTTGTTTTTTTGCCGCATCAGCCACATAAAGACGTTTGCGATGTCGTTGAAAAAATATGTATCGCCGTTTGGCATAATGGCCTGGGCGGTGTTGTACAGATCGTTTATCACCGTGCCGCTCTCTAGGCATAGGTATTTGCCAAATTCGATCTGCAGCGGCTGCTTATCCTTATTGCCGTGTCGGACGGAAATTTTGGATTCGGCTATATCCATGGACGATATGAGTAGCCCCATCACGCAGGCGAGCAAAACCGCGGCAAAAATTTTTTTAATCATAGCAGCGCGCCCCGTACGAAATAGTATTTGACGACGTAGGCACTGCAGATGAGTGCGTTTAGAATGAGCCAGAACGAGGAGTATTTAAGCAGGTGGGTGTAGGCGCGCTTGGTGATGAGTTCCGTTAAAAACGGCACGATGCCGAAAAATATACCCAAAAACAGCGAGCCCCAAATCGCATAGCCGACGAAGTAATAATCCTTCAAAAGCATGCAGTACGGGCATTTATGGTTGGGCTGCTCGTAAACGTAAAGCCCGAAAAAATAGGTGATCGCGTAGTATGCGACGAACAAAAAGAGCAAATTTAGAGCAAAGCTCGCCATTGACTGCTTTAAAAAATTTAAGATCAAAATGGCGCCCAATATCGCGTAGAAAAAGGTCGCCAAAAGCGCCTGCGTGTATCCAAACGGAAGCTTCGGCGCGCGAAATACGACCGAGCAGCAAAACACCGGCACGCGCAGCGGGATATTGATAAAAAATAGAATTTCTAAAATAAACTCCGCCAAAACGCCCGTAAAAAGGATGGTAAAGATCAGGTATTTGCGCTTGAGATAAGGAAATTTGCCCGCTTTAAGATCGAGGCTGTTTAAAATAAGCCAGAGCCCAAAGCCGAAGATCAGTAAAATTTTTAAAAGCAGCAAGATATTGCCGTAGCGGTTCGAGCCCACGACGCCCGCGGAGCACATCGCGCCGGGCACGACCGAAGAGAGCTCATTCAGGCAGAGCGCGAAAAATATAAACAAAATGATCTTGCACGCTATCGTGAAAAACAAAATGGTGTTGATGAGATAGTTTCTTTTCTCCAGGGCGTATTGTAAATTTGAGGTGGCGTTAAAGTCCCAGTAGCGCATGATCCGCACGATATAAAACTGCGAGATCGCCATCAGCGCTATTACGATCAGCTCCACAGCCAAAAACGCGATCACGCTGCCCGATAAAAATACGCTCATGCGGAAATTTCTCCGTCTTTTAAAAACACGTATCGATCTACGAAACTTAACTCGTCGAAGAGTATGTCGTGCGTCGCGATCAAAACGGTCTTTTTAAGCTCTTTGAGCTTTGAGAGCATCTCGATGAAGCCGAGCGAATTTTGTTTGTCTAAATTTGCCGTCGGTTCGTCGGCCAAGATGATCTGCGGATTCATCACGAGCGCCCTAGCGATAGCGCAGCGCTGCTTCTCGCCGCCGCTAAGGCTAGAGACGATCTGATCTTTTTTATGCGCGATATTAGCGATCTGCATCGCTTCATCTATACGAGCGCCAAGCTCATCCCCGCTCAGCCGCTCGAGGCTAAGCGGTGCAAGGACGTTTTTATAGACGCTAAGCGCCTCAAGCAGATTGAATGACTGAAAGATAAAGCCGATTTTTTTATGGCGATACGCGGAGCTTTCGATATCAGCGAGCTTAGAGACGTTTGCGCCGTCAACCAAAACCTCGCCGCTGCTAGGCTTAGCAAGCGCGCCTATGATGGATAGAAGCGTGCTTTTGCCGCTGCCGCTAACGCCTTTTAAGATTACTATCTGCCCTTCCTCGACGTTTAAGCTTATGTTTTTTAAAGCGCGAAATTCATTCGCCCTGCCCTCGTTGTAAATTTTAAAAAGCTGCCTGATCTCTATCTTGCTCATTTGACCGCCTCGCTCATATCGCCTATAGCGATGCGCCAGGATGGGATGATGACGAACGCCAAAAACGGGATCACGCTAAAGACGAAGATCAAAAAGAGCATATTGAAATTTATCGCGGGCGTGAAGGTGATGAAATTTCGCAGCTCGCCGCCTAAGAATATATCGCGCAAAAGCGGTGCGTCTAGAACAAAAACATAAGCATACGCGCCCGCGACGCCGAGTAGATACGCGCTTAGCGAGACGATGAAATTTTGGATAAATTTCATCGCGATGATGTCCTTTATACAAAAGCCGATGCTGCGCAAGATCGCGATCTCCTTTTTCTTCTCGCCGTATGCGAGCGAAATTTGATTTTTCAGCAAGATGAAAAACGAGATCATCGCCACGGTGTAAAGCACCATAAAAATTCCGCCCTTGTAATAATACAGATGCCTTACTTCTGCCACCGCGTCCTCGGCGCTAAGGGCTTGCGTGTTGGGGTATAAATTTACGATCTTAAGCGCTACTTCGCTTACTTCATTGGGGTTGGGCACGCTTACGTAGAGCTTGGTGTATTCGCCCTCCTTCAGGCTTAGCACCTCGCGCGCGGTGGCGGGATTTAGATAGATCACGTCGTTTGAGACGATGCTGCTTTCGTGCGGCGAAATTTTATTGATCTTAATCGCGATTAGGCGCTGTTCGGTTAAGAAGTGAAACTCGTCCTCGTAGTACCACTCGCCCATCGCCGCTTTTACCCCCTCTCCTACGACCATTTCGTTTTCGCTCAGGCTTTCGTCGCCTACGATATGAAACCAAACGCGCTTTTGAGCGAAGTAATACATCCCGTCCACGGCGCCCTGCACTTCGCTGACGCCCGCGATTTTGGAGATGTCGTAGATATAGCCGTCGTGCATCAGATCGCGCTTGCCCGCGCGTAGAGCCTCTACGACAATGTCGGGTCTGAGCTTGATGACCTTTTCAAGATCGTTTTGAATGGAGCCCGAGATGAAAAGCACCGAGCTTAAAATAAAAACGATAAATGCAAAGATCGCGAAGCTAAAAGCGTGATCGGCTCTGTCTTTTCGCAGTAGAGTTACGGAGTAGTCGATGAAGTTTTTACTTATCATAGACGAACTCCGCGTAGGCCTTGCTCTTAAAGCTGCTTGAGAGCCGCACATCCTTTATCTCGCGCGCGAGCTTTTGCAGACACTGCTCGCCCTTTGCGCGATCAAAGCTTACATAATGCACCGCAATGAGCGCGTAAAGGGCGGCAAAAAAGATCATTAAAGCGCAAATGAGCCTCATAGCCCTTCTATTACGCTCTCTTTGATCTCGTCAAATTTAAGTACACTCTTACCGCCGTGATCTTTAGCGAAGGTCTTGGCCGCGCCCTCACTCTCAAACGGAATGAGCTCGTCGCCCATCGGTCCTAAGACGTTGGAGCCGAGTACAAAAAAAGCGCTTTTAGCATCGATCTTATGAAGCTTATAGTAGTCGGTTACGAAAATTTTATCAAAGCCCTTACCCTTTTGGAAGTAGTATTTCATCATATCTTTCACGCCGTCAAAATACAAATTCTCGCCGCCTTGAATCTCTATCATCGCCGCCCAGTTAGGGTTTTTACCCACTAGCATGCCGCAGACCGGGCATTTAGCGCCCTCAGGCACGACGATCTTTTCAGCCTTTTTCGCTTTTGCGTTTTTGTCGCTGCTGCCTAAATTTACAGGAGCGTCCCACAAATATAGCGCCGCAGCTTGTAGGTGCTTGTCGTATTCAGGAGCTTTGCTAGCGCCCTTTGCGTCGCAAGTCTTTTTGAGATGAGCTTTGAGCTCGGAGATGGCTTTGAAGCTTTTGGCGTCCGTTTTAGCGCAGTTTGTTTCGTAAAATTCTTTACCGTGCGCGTAAACGCCGCCCTCGCGCTTGGCTTTGATCATCTTATTATCGCCCTCGAAATCCTGCCCTGCAATCTCATAGGCTTTGGCGAAATTCATTATCTCGCCGCCGTTTTCGGCTTGGAATTCTTTCGCGTCGGCCTCGGTTGAAAAGGCGTATTTGCTATTGCGCGTCATCGTGCCTTTGACCTTGCTGCCCACGACGTAAAAGGCTTTATTTACGTCGATAAAATTTAGATTTTTCGTATCGACGACCTGCGCATCGCTTGGAATTTTCCCCTCCGTTAGCTCGTACAAGCAGTGCAGAGAAGCTACTTGCTTGCCGTTTACAACATGGTTAGTTTTATAGAATTTAACCAAATTCATTCCGCAAACGGCGCAGTATTCTTTGCCCTCGCCGCTTCCTACGAGCGTAGCTTTGCTAGGATCCACGCTTTGAAACATAGGCTTTGCCGGTTTATTGGCCCCGTCCATCGAGGCACCGAAAACGAACGCAACGAGCGCAGCCGAAGCTAAAAACGAACGTAAAATCATACTATCTCCTTAAAAATTTGATGTTTTAAATCTACTTACTAATCGAATTTAAAAATTCCAAATTCTCGCATCCCATCTTGATGCCGCCGTCGCAGCTTTTTTTGAAAAACTCTTTTGCTTTGGCGTTATCGGACTTCACCCCTTTTCCTTCGGCATACATTATGGCTAGGTTATTGCAACCGTCGAAGTGGCCGAGATTGCACGCCTTTTCATACTGCTGCTTTGCTTGCTTATAATCCTGACCCACCCCCTGCCCGAAGGCGTATAGATAGCCAAGGTTGTTGCAGCCGATGCCGATGTCGCCGCCGCAAGCCTTTTCGTAAAAAATTTTAGCCTTTGCGAAGCTTTGCTGCACGCCTTCGCCTTTCAGATACAAATAGCCCAGGTTGTTGCAGCCCATCATATCGCCGTAGGTGCAGGCTTTTTCATAAAGGCTCGCCGCCTTGGCGACGTCCTTCGCAAGCCCGGCGCCGTTTGCGTATAAAAGCCCGAGTGAGGTGCAGCCTTCGTTATCTTTGCAGGCTTTTTCGTAATAAGCCGCGGCTTTGGTAAAATTTTGATCCGCGCCGTTGCCGCTTTCGTAGATATAGCCTAGATTGTTGCACGCAAGCGCAAATTTAGCGCTGCACGCCTTCTCGTAGAGGCTGATCGCTTTTTCGAAATTTTTCTCTACGTTGCCGGTGCCCTCAAAATACAAAACGGCTAGATTATAGCAGCCCGAAGCTTTATTTTCCAAACCGCACGCTCGCTCGTAAATTTCTGCGAGTTTTTTATGATCGCCGCTTTGCTGAGCTTGAATGCCCTCGCTGATAAAGCCCGCGTTTGCCGCGGCAGCCAAGGCTAACGCTATTAGAAATTTTTTCAAATTTACTCCTTTATATCGTTTTTACGTCCCTGCCCCTGAAGGCAAGAACGATTATTAAAAAGATCGCCGCTATTATACAATAAAACGGCGCGGGTATATGCGGTGCGTCTCCCGCGGCGTAAGAGTGCATGCCGGTGAGGTAGAAATTTACGCCGAAATAGGTCATTATGATCGAGCTATACGCGAGCGTCGAACTCACGCAATAAACATAGATCGAGCCGAGTTTCGGGATAAATTTTAGATGCAGCACGATCGCATAGACGATGATCGAGACATACGACCAAGTCTCTTTGCTATCCCAGCCCCAGTATCGCCCCCAGCTCTCATTCGCCCACACGCCGCCGAAGAAATTTCCGAGCGTCAGCATTGAAAGCCCCACGATGAGGCTGATCTCGTTGATCGCCGTTATATATCTGATCTGCATGTTAAGCCGCTCGCGATTGGCGCCGTTTTTAAGCGCCATCAAAATAAGAGCCAAAAGACCGAGCAGACAGCTAAGCCCTAAAAATCCGTAGCTAGCCGTGATAACCGAGACGTGGATGCTAAGCCAATAGGACTTTAGCACCGGCACGAGGTTGGTGATCTGCGGATTTACGAAGCTCATATGCGCTACGAGCATTACGATGCTAGCTAGCAGGCAACTCGCACTTAGCGTGAGTAGGGACTTTCTAAAAAATATGATCCCCGCAAGCGCCGCCGACCAGCCAATGTAGATCATCGACTCATAGCTATCGCTCCACGGCGCGTGAGCCGCGACGTACCAGCGCAACGCAAGCGCGAGGGTATGCGCCGCAAAGCTTGCGGCAAAGGCTGCGAATAAAATTTTTTGCGCGAGCATGAAGCTCTTGCCGCAAAGTGCGCCCAAAAGCGCCAATATTAGAGCTATGCCGCCTAGGATCATATAGCAATAAACGAGCTTTTTGAAAACCGAAGCTTTGTTGTAAAACACCTCGGCTTTGACGCGATTTTCACTCGGAAGAATAGCTTCCGAAGTCGCTCTTTGGTAGTTTTTTAGCTCCGCAAGTGCCACATCCGCTTTAGTCCAATCATTATCCGAAATTCCATCTTGCAGGCCGTTTAGATAGTCGTTTAGCACGCCTTTGATCTGCGGAGCGATACTATAATCCGCAAAGGCGTCGTTCGGCGAGAGCCAGGTGTTTTGCGGGTCGTTCGGCACGGGGATAAATTTAAAAAACACCCCTCTAAAGGTCAGATACGCGATATTTAGTCGCTCGTCGAATTTAATCAGCTCATTATCGAGTACGCCGCGGCGCGAGGCGCTTTTTTCATTCGCTTCGTCCACGACGCGCGCGAGCTTGTAGTTGCCGTTTTCATCAAAGACCGAATTAAAGCTCGCATATCGCTCCTGCGGGGCTAAGCCCAGCATCTTTTTAATCTCGTCGTTTTTGATCTTGATGATCTTTTGATCGCGCCAAAACGCGGGATTTAGGCTCATTCCTAGGATCATCTGCTCGGCGCTTAAGCCGTAGAGCGAATCCGTGCCTGAAATTTTATTTACGATCTCGCTTGCTTCGGTGCCAAGCGGCTTGATCCTGCCCATATAATCTTGCACCAAAAGCTCCGCAAACGCGCCGTTTGCATGAACGCGCGAGTTGGCTTTAAGGTTTGCTAGATAGTTTTCATCCGCGGCGCGAAGCTCAATGCTGAAAAAAAGCGGCGCAATCAAAAGAAGCGCGGCGGGCGCGTTGTTTTTAATAAATTTAGCTAGCTTTTTAAATCTGCTGCCGGCGGTAAAAAGATTTCCGATAAATCCGACGCAAAGCAAGAAATAGCCGAAGTAAGTGGGGATTTTACCCGGATCGCGATTAAGCTCCAGCACCGTGCCCAGCTCGTCCGTGTCGTAGGAGGACTGAAAGAGCTTGAAACCGTCAAAGTTTAGCGGATGGTTCATATAAATTTCATGCTCCCCCGCGCTCTTGCCCTCTTTTAAAATTTCAACGTCGCTAGCGTAGGATGACGGGCTTTGCGAGCCGGGATAGCGCTCGAGCTTAAATTTCAAAAGCTTTACCGCAAACGGAAGCTCTATCAGTTTCGAGCCCCAGCTTAGCATTATCTCTTCGCCGTCAAAGTTTAAAATTTT
>NZ_CALHIK010000185.1 GCF_938030785.1 uncultured Campylobacter sp. | reverse complement strand
TTTGCATTTTATTTCCGCCTCATATTTTCGCGTCGTCTTTTAAAATTTTGACGCTACGCCCGTTTTGCGCGCTGTGTTTAATCCCCGCCGAAATAGAATTTCGCCGCTTCTTAAGCGGGCGAGCAATGATAACGAAACAGGTTGCTTTTAAATTTTAAAATTTCAATGCAAGCCGCTTTAAAATTTCAAAAGACCCGCTGCCGTCCGTCTCGCACGGCGATGAAATTTTAACGCCGCGTCTTGCGACGAAATTTTAAAATTTTAGCTCGCCGCGGGGATCGCGCCGTAGAGCCAGCGCACCGTAAAATTTCACGCCGTAAAATTTAAAAGCGAAATTCCGCGCCGAAATTCTAACTCAAAATTCCACGCCCGTAGCGCAAAATTCAGAGCTACTTCAGCCGCGACGTCGTAAATTTGCCCGCTAAGTTTTACGAATTTTGTGCGCTTTTAATCCGCAAATTTAATACGCCTTTACGAGCCGTAAATTTTTTAGATATATGACGCCGTCAAAAACGCCGCCCCCATTTGGCGCAGGCCAAGAAATGGCGATTCTTTTTGGCTCTCTGTCATATTCGGGCGAGCAACGATTCTTGGAGCAGTCTATTTTAAATACCTCTTTATCGTTGCTATCAAAATCCGTCTGGGTAGAATTTTTAGGAATTTCCAGCGTGTGGATTATACGATACGGCTCGCCCTCTTTTGTGCGAGCGGACGTTATTTTTATTAGCGTGTCTCCGCTGTCGTCCGAAGTCCTATAAACCCCGTCTTGCCCCAAGCCCACCAGCTCGAATTTTTTCTCATTGCTATAAAATGCCGAGATTATGGAGCAGCCGCTAAAAAGCAAAACTGCCGCAAATAACGCAAACGCTCTCATCTTTCCTCCTTAAGCGGGTTAAATTTAGTTTTTAAAACTATGAATGGGTGCCGGTATCTGGCCGCCGCGGGCGATGAAGTCGGCCGATGAGTTTTTATTTACGCTCATCACCGGCGCGCTGCCTAGAAGCCCGCCAAACTCCAGCGTGTCGCCCTCTTTGCCTTTTGGGATTATGCGCACGGCGGTCGTTTTTTGATTTATCACGCCGATCGCGGCCTCGTCGGCTATGATCGCAGCGATCGTCTGCTCGGGCGTATCCTGCGGGATCGCGATCATATCGAGCCCCACCGAGCAGATCGCGGTCATTGCTTCGAGCTTTTCTAAGCTTAACGAGCCTGCGCGCACTGCGGCGATCATACCCTCATCCTCCGAGACGGGGATAAACGCGCCGCTAAGCCCGCCTACTTGGTTGCACGCCATCACTCCGCCCTTTTTGACAGCGTCGTTTAGCAGTGCCAAAGCCGCAGTAGTGCCGTGCGTGCCGACGCGCTCTAAGCCCATCTCTTCAAGCACGCGCGCGACCGAATCGCCCACTGCCGGAGTCGGAGCTAGCGAGAGATCGACGATACCAAATTTCACGCCAAGGCGCTCAGACGCCATTTGACCAACGAGCTGTCCGATGCGTGTGATCTTAAACGCAGTCTTTTTCACGGTCTCCGCGACCACGTCAAAGCTCGCTCCGCGCACCTTCTCAAGCGCGCGCTTAACGACGCCCGGGCCTGATACGCCCACGTTTATGACGACCTCGGCCTCGCCCACGCCGTGAAATGCGCCCGCCATAAAGGGATTATCCTCGACGGCGTTGGCAAATACGACGAGCTTTGCAGCGCCCAGATCTGAAAGCCGCGCGGTTTCTTTGATCACGCGTCCCATGTCGGCGACCGCGCTCATATTTATGCCGGTTTTGGTCGAGCCGATATTTACCGACGAGCAGACCTTCTGCGTCGCGGCGAGCGCGGCGGGGATCGAGTCGATTAAAATTTTATCACCCTTTGCGTAGCCCTTTTGCACGAGCGCCGAAAAGCCGCCGATAAAATCGATACCGACCTTTTGCGCCGCCCCGTCCATTGCCTTAGCTAGCGGCACGTAGCTCACGGCATCCGTCGCTGCGCCGATGATGGCGATAGGCGTTACGCAGACGCGCTTATTTACGATTGGGATACCGAGCTCGGCTGAAATTTCATTACCGACCTTTACTAGATCGCGCGCCTTGTCAGTGATCTTTGCGTAAATTTTCTCTGCGGCTTTATCGATGTCGGGATCGATGCAGTCAAGCAGGCTGATACCCATCGTGATCGTGCGGATGTCGAAATTTTGCTCCTCGATCATCGCGATTGTTTCGGTTACGTTTTTGATGTCCATTTGCGCACCTTAGATGTTGTGCATGGCGTCAAAGATCGCCGAGCTTTGGATGTTGATCTTAACTTTTAGCTTTTCGCCTAGCTCGTTTAGCTCCCCCTTTAGAGCCGTGAAGTCCTGCTTTTCCTCGCTGGAAACCACCGCCATCATCGTAAAAAACTCGTCCAAAACCGTCTGGCTGATGTCGTCTATGTTTAGCCCAAGCTGCGCGAGCTTAGCCGAAACGCCCGCCACAATGCCGACCTTGTCCTTACCGATCACCGTTACGATCGCTTTCATTCTTACTCCTTTTTAAAATTTATTTTACTAATTTATCGCTTACAAAGCCTTCCTTAGCGATAAATCCCCACGGCGGCGCGAACCTTTTGCATCAATGAAGCAGCCGTCGCAGCCGCCCTTTGCGCGCCCTGTCTTAGCATCTCGTCTAAAATTTCGCGGTGGCTTTGATAGTATTCGAATTTATCTCGCGCATCTTTGAAGTAGCTAAGCACAAGCTCGTTTAGATACGCCTTGAAATGCCCGTGCCCCTCGCCTCCACGCTCGTAGCGAGCCCGCAGCGCCGCTTGCTCCGCCGCCTCGCTTAAAAACAGCTTCGCGATGTTATAGACATTGCATCCGCGCCACTGCTTAGGCGCTTCTAGCGGTTCAGAGGTCGTTACGATACTTGAAATTTGCTTCTTTAGCGTCACGGCATCTGCAAAAATATCGATCGTATTGCCGTAGCTCTTGCTCATCTTCGCGCCGTCCGTGCCCGGCACGATCGCCACTTCATCGTTTACGCGCGCTTGCGGAATAGTTAAAATTTCGCCGTGGGCGTTGTTAAATTTAAGCGCGATGTCGCGGGCGATCTCGACGTGCTGGATCTGATCCTTGCCCACAGGCACGACCTCCGCGCTGTATAGCAGGATGTCCGCCGCCATCAGCACGGGGTAGCTAAACAGATCGTGCTTGCTCTCAAAGCCCTTTGCGATCTTGTCTTTGTAGGCGTGCGCTCGCTCGAGCAGCCCCATCGGCGCATATCCGCTTAAAATCCAGTAAAGCTCCAACACCTCTTTCACGTCGCTTTGCACCCAAAACACCGTCTTTTTCGGATCGATCCCCAGCGACAAAAACGCCGCGGCGGCCTCGTAGGTGGAGTTTTTTAGCTTTGCACCGTCGCTTACGGACGTGAGCGCATGGTAGTTTGCGATAAACATAAACATCTGCTCGCCCGCATTTTGCGCATCCACCATCTGCTTGATACTCGCGAAGTAGTTGCCCAAATGCAGCTTGCCGCTGGGCTGAAGACCCGTTAAAATTCTCATCGTTGCTCCTTTAAATCAAAATCAGATCGCCGTCCACAAAACCCACGGCGACGTGCTTGCACTTAAAAATTTTTGCATCTGGCATCTGCTCTCGCAGCTCGCGCAGAGCCTGCACGAGTATTTTTAAAACCTGTCGCCACGAAAGCTCGCTTAAAAAATCAAGCTGCAGGCGTGAACTTTGCGGATAAAATTCATCCTCGTCCTCGCACGCCCAGTCGTCGTCATCCGCATCAAAGCTACTCGATCCCGCGAGCTGTAGCGCGTAAGGTTCGTAAAGATCGAAGTGCCACGCGATCACCCGCTTTGGAATTTGCTCGCGCTCTAAGCCCTCCAGTAGCTCACGCAGCTTTTGCTTTAGCGCCTCTTTCTTTTCAAGCTTATCGTTTTTGCCCTCTTTGCCGTGCGGCTTGGAATTTTTGCCGCCGTCAGAGCACTTCTGCTTAGACATCTTTTTCCCCTTTAAATTTAGCCCGTCGCAGGCGGAGCAAATTTCTTTTACGATCTTTTTTACCCTTTTATTTTCGACGTCGATTACGATGTCGGCCTTTTTTTCATACGCCCCGTCTCTTTGAGCGTGCAGCGCCGCGGCCTTTTGTAGATCCGCTAGCAACGGGCGCTTGGCAAATTTTTTCTCCGCGTTTTCGCTATTTTTTAAGCGATTAATGATCCCCTCAAAGCTTGATTTCAGATACACGACGGTGCCGATTTTGTTTAAATTTTTCACGGCGTAAAAGCCGCCGCCGGTGGAGATCACGGCGCAGCGGACGGACTTTTCTAAAAATTTCGCAAGGCCCTCTTCCATCTTTCTAAAGCTCTGCTCGCCCTGCTCTTTAAAAATTTGCCCGATCTTTTTATTGGCGTAGCTTTCGATCATATCGTCGCAATCAAGCGCAAACATCCCGCTTTGCGCAGCCAGCGCCCGCGCTACCGTGCCCTTGCCGACCCCCATAAAGCCGATGAGTACGATATTACCGCTCTTCATCGCTCTCACCTTTTTTGCGCGGCAGCAGCACTAGCGGACTTCCCGAAAGAGCAAAGCTCGCGCGCAGTTTATTTATCAAATAGCGCTTGTAGCTAAAATGCAGCGCACTTGGGCGGTTCATTACAAGAGCGATCTTCGGCGGCGCAAAGCCGATCTGTGCGGCGTAGTAAATTTTAACCGATTTGCCCCGCTCTCGAGGTATCGGATGGGTTTTGATCGCAGCCTCTATGGCTTCATTGATCCTTGCGGTGCCGAGTTTGCGCGTGAAATTTGAATAAACATCCAAAATGAGCGGGTAAATTTTATGTATCCGCTTCTTGTCCGTCGCGCTGACGCTGATGATCGGCGCGTAGGAAAGGAATTTAAACCTATCGCGCAGATCGCGGCAAAACTCGTCGTAATCGCGTTCGCAAAGATCCCATTTGTTTAAAATTATAATAAGCCCGAGTTCAAATTTAGCCGCAAGCCCCGCGATGCGCTCGTCCAGCTCGTTTAGCGGCTCGCTTGCGTCAAGCACCAAAAGCGCGATGTCAGAGCTTTGTAAAATTTTTTCGGTGCGATTTAGCGCGAAGCGCTCGATGCCCTCGATCTTGCCGCGGCGGCGAATACCCGCCGTGTCGATAAACTCGAGTGTGCGCCCCCCAAATTCCATTCTTTCGTTCACCGGATCGATCGTCGTGCCCGCATAATCGCTCACGACTGAGCGCTGCGAGCCCACAAGCGCGTTTAGAAGGCTTGATTTGCCGACGTTCACCCGCCCGATGATGCCCACGCCGATGGTCTTGTCTGCATAAAATTCCTCGTCGCGCCCCTCTTTCGGCTCGCCCTCGTCGTTAAAGCCCTCTATAAAATCGTCAAAAATTTCATCCTCGTCCTGCTGCGCAGGCGCAGGGTCCAAAAAGCCATATATCCACTCTTTCAGCTCATCGATGCCGCTGTTGTGAGAAACGGAGATCGGGAAAAATTTAACGCCGAATTCGTTAAACTCCCAGCTGCGCTCCTCGTCGCGCTTGCCGTCTATTTTATTGACCGCTAGGGCGATGGGCTTACCGAGCTTTTGTAGCGAGAAAAATATCCGCCGCTCATCATCGCTCGGAAGCAGCTTGCCGTCCGTCATAAAGATTATCAAATCCGCGCTCTTGGCCTCGCTTAGCGTCTTAGCCTGCACGCGCACAAACAGCTCGGAGGCATCGTCCAGGCCGCCAGAATCGATCACGCGCACGCGGCGATCGAAAATTTCGGCTTCGGCTCTATTGGTATCGCGCGTCGTGCCCGCAACGTCGCTCGTGATGGCGATACGAGCGCCCGCTAGGCGGTTAAAAAGGCTCGACTTGCCGACGTTGGGGCGCCCGATGATGATCAAACTTTTCACGTTCGTCCTTGTAGTTTTTGGCGCGATTATAACCAAAAATAGATTAAAGCCAAATTCTATGCGCTCGCTCGCGCAAGTCGGGCGGCAAAATTTTATAAAATTTAGGCGCTAAATTTAGCGAAATTTTATCGCGACACTAGCGGGACGCCGCTCGTAAAAGACGCCAAGGCGCGCGAGCCATCGCCGAACATATCGCCGAGGCGGGGTTGCACGCAAATTTTATAAAATTTAAAAACATAGCCTAAGCACGAAAGCTAGCGATCAAAACACAAAAACGGGCGCAACTACACGAAAGCATAAAAGCCCGCAGCTACGCAAATTTGGCTGCTTTGCGCATTCAAGCGCCGAATTGCAAAAACGAGCGGTCGCGCCAGGCGCGCAAAAGCAGGCGGCGTGGCGGAATATTAAAACGGCGGAATATTAAAATTTAATCATTATGCGTGTATAATTTCGCAAATTTAAAGGGGCGCGATGAAATACAACAACTTCTTGCTGCACCATCTAAGCGTGTATTATATGCTGATGGCGTGCTTTTACAACTCTCTTACGGGCGTTTTTGCCAAGCTTTTGGGCGCGCAAATTTCATCGCTTGAGGTCGTGCTCTTTCGCAATCTGCCCGGACTTTTGATCCTGCTTTATAAAATCAAGGCTCGCCCCCGTACGGCGCGCTTCGCAAACAAAGGCGGTCATCCTTTTACACTCGCGTTTCGCGGCATTATCGGGATTTTGGGGCTGATGGTATTTTTTTATAATGTCGCTAACATCAGCCTCGGCGAGGCATTTACTTTTCAAAAAACTGCGCCCATTTGGACGGCGATCATCGCGTACTTTACCCTCGGCGAAAAATTCGGCGCAATGGGCTGGTTCTCGGTCTGCTTGGGCTTTGTGGGCATCGTTTTGGTAATTCAGCCGCAGTTTGGCTTGCAGCCGAGCGATATTTTTGGAATTTTAAGCGGATTATTCGCCGCGATGGCGCTTACCTCCGTGCGCGGGCTGCGCAAATACTATAGCTCCGATACGATCATCCTCTCTGCGCTTCTTGCCGGCACGCTGATACCAGTAGCGCTTATGATCGCGGCGGAATTTATAGACGCGCCTGCGCTGAGCTTTATGCTTTCTAAATTTAAAATTCCAAACGCGCAGGGCTGGCTCTTTGCCGTGCTTTTGGGGCTGCTGGGGCTGTTTTATCAAACCTACGTCACCAAGGCCTACGCCGCGACGCGCAAAGCGGGCATAGTAGCTACGATCAGTTATGCGGACATCATCTTTTCGACGCTATTTGGGCTGCTGCTAGGCGACGCCCTGCCCGGTTTCATGGCGCTTGGAGGTATGGCGCTCATCATCGTCGCGGGCGCGCTCGTGGCGAACCGAAAGTAGCGCGCGATGAAGCAGAAATTTTACTCCGCGTTTTGGCTGAAACATCTGGGCGTTTACTATATGCTCGTAGCGAGCTTTTATTTCGCGCTAAACGGCGCACTAGCCAAGGTCATGGCGGAGCGGATGAGCAGCGCCGAGATCGTGTTTTTCCGCAACGTCGTAGGCATCGGCATCGTGCTGTTTTCACTAAGGCGGGTAAAAAATCTGGGCCCGGGCGGCAAGCCGTGGCTGCTCGCGTTTCGCGGCTTTATCGGCAGCTGCGGTATCTTAGCGACCTTTTACAACATCGCTCACATCGATCTTGGCACCGCTTTTACCTTCCAAAAGACGGCGCCCATTTTTACCGCGCTATTTTCGGCGTTTTTCTTAGGCGAAAAGCTAAGCTCTAAGGGCTGGTTTGCGATACTGCTCGGCTTTGGCGGAATTTTACTCGTCGTGCGCCCGCACATCGGCATCAGCGTAACCGACGCGGTGGGAATCTTCGGCGGTATGTGCGCGGGGCTTGCATACACGAGCGTGCGCGAGCTGCGCAAATACTACGCCACCAACCTCATCGTGCTGGTTTTCGTCTCGTCCGCTACCTTTCTAAGCGCGATGATGATGGCTGCGGGCTGGGCGCTCGGTGATAGCGAGGTCAAAATTTTAGGGCTTTTCAGCGGGGCGGATTTGGCGAGACTTGCTTACTTTAATCTACCGAGCCTGCTTGGCTGGGTGCTCGTGGCGCTTCTGGGCGTCAGCGGGATCTACTTTCAAATTTACATGACACGCGCCTACGCCGCTTCGCGTAAAGCTGGTATAGTCGCTGCGATCAGCTATAGCGACATCCTCTTTAGCATGGCGCTCGGAATTATGCTAGGAGACAAACTGCCGGGTCCGATCGTGCTAGCGGGCATCGCGGTGGTGATTTTAAGCGGAATTTTAATCGCCCGCGAGCGCTAAATTTAAAAACTAATCAAACGCGGCGCGAGGCTAAATTTAATCCGCGCCGCCCGCGAACGTTAAATTTCAGCGATATAAAAGTCTTAAAAAGCTAAGATTGCGACAAAGTTCTACGGCGTAGAAATATTTTTCGACGGATTTAAAATTTTATGCATTTTATCGGTATCGACATCGGCGGGGC
>NZ_CALHIK010000184.1 GCF_938030785.1 uncultured Campylobacter sp. | reverse complement strand
GCCGCCGCAAAGCCGCCGCAAGGCAGCACGCTGATTTTTACCTCGCCTAAAAACGTTCGTGGCTTTACCGCAAATTTCGGCTGGGACGGGGGCTACAAGGCGATCTGTATCGGCAGGACGACGGCGAGCGTTTTGAGCGAGTTTTGCGAGCCGATAATCTGCGAAAGAATGTCGATAAAATCCTGCGTCGATTTGGCGCTTTTGCCATAGTTTAAGCAAATTTAGACTATAATTTTGCCCAAGCCTGGGTGAAGCGAGAGCGTTTTATATGAGGGTTCAACATATTTGTATAAGCGACGACGTGAGAGGTCCGTGTGACGCGGCTCGGCTCGAGCTTTTTTAAAGTTACGGGTTGCGACCTAGAGATTTTTCCTAGTTGCAAGATTGGCTTTGTTTGAGCCGATTCTTTTTACGCAACGCTCACTTGGGTTTTTTACGTTATGGAGGCTTCATTGAATATCCTAATAATCGGCGGCGGCGGTAGAGAATACGCGATCGGGCTAAGACTTCGCGAGGATAAAAACGTTTTAAATCTGTATTTTGCTCCGGGAAACGGCGCTACAAAGGTGCTCGGTAAAAATTTAGATTTAAAAGATTTTGATGAACTCGCGCTCTTTGCGAAAAACAACGACGTAGCTCTTACTATCGTGGGCGCCGAAGAGCCGCTTACAAAAGGCATCGTGGATATTTTCAAAACACAAGGTCTCGCGATATTCGGTCCTAGTGCCGCTGCAGCGAAGCTTGAGGGCTCTAAAGCCTATATGAAGGACTTTCTGGCGCGAAATCATATCAAAACCGCAAAATTTCTAAGTAGCGACGATCTATCCGAAATTTCAAAATTTATTGATACCCTAGACGGCCGCGTCGTGGTCAAAGCGGACGGTCTGTGCGCGGGCAAAGGCGTCATCATCGCAAATTCCAAAGATGAAGCTAAAAAAGCCGCTGCGGATATGCTAAGCGGCGAAAGCTTCGGCGAAGCGGGCAAGCGCGTCGTCGTGGAGGAGTTTTTAGAGGGCTTCGAGCTGAGCTTTTTTGCGATCTGCGACGGGGAGAATTTCGTAAGCTTGCCCGTAGCGCAGGATCATAAAAAATTGCTTGACGGCGATCTAGGCCCGAACACCGGCGGCATGGGAGCTTATGCGCCAAGCCCGCTAGCGGATACCGCGCTGATAAAAAGAGTGCAGAGCGAGATCGTAGCACCTACGCTAAAAGGGATGCGGCAGCAGGGCGCGCCCTTTTGCGGCGTGCTGTTCGTGGGGCTTATGATCGTGGGCGGCGAGCCTTATGTGCTGGAGTACAACGTCCGCTTCGGCGATCCGGAGTGCGAGGTTTTGATGCCGCTAATTGACGGAAATTTGAGCGAAATTTTATACAACGCCGCCGTAGGCAAGCTAAGCAGCATAAGCTTAAAAGAGCGGCGATTTGCGGTGGGCGTCGTGATGGCTAGCGAGCGCTACCCTTACGGCTCTTCGCAGCCTGAGCCGATCAAGACGGGCGAAATTCCTGCGGGCGCGCATATCTGCTATGCAGGCGTGAGCGAGCGGGAGGGGCAGATTTACGCTAGCGGCGGGCGCGTTTTGGTAAGCGTGGGCGTCGCACAGAGCCTAAAGCAGGCGCGCGACGTGGCTTACGCGCTGTGTGAAAATATAAAATTTAGCGGCGCGCAGTATAGGCGCGATATCGCGTATCAAGCCTTAAGAGATAAAATTTGAACATCGCTCCGCTTGGCAAGCGCGTAATCGCATTTGGTATCGATGAGATCATCTTAGCGACGCTTTTTACTATCGTGTTGCTTGTCATCGACGAGTCCGAGATCATGGCTGCGGCGCAGAGCGGAAGCAACCTCGAGATCCAAAAGGTCGTGTCGAAATTCTTGATGCAGTACGTCGTGATAAAATTTTTATATCATACGATTTTCGTCTATCTATACGGCGCGTCTCTGGGCAAGCTCGCGGTTAAAATTTATTGCGTCCGCGCTGGCGGCGGCGACATGGATATCGCTACTGCAGCGATCCGCGCGGCGGTTCGGGTGCTGAGCGAGACGATATTTTATATGGGGTTTTTGGTGGCGTTTTTTACGAGTTCGCGACAGAGCCTGCACGATATGGCGGCGAAAACATTGGTGGTAGAGATTGAAAAAGAGTAAAAAATTTAAAATTCTAGCCCTTAGCTTCGGTCTGCTCCTTACAGGCGGCATGAGCGCGAAGGTCCAAGATGTCGAGCTCATAGCAGATAATGTCGAGAAAAACGGCTTTTTGACGGAGGCTAGTGGCAACGTAACGGTGTATTCGCAGGACTACTTCATCACTGCAGATCGCGCCACCTACGACGAGCAAAACGGCACGATCGAGCTTTTCGGCAACGTCAATGCAATGCGCGGCAGCAGCGAGACCACCCGCACTGAATACGTCAAAATCGATCTGAAAAACGACAAGCAGGAAGCCGACGTAAATTTTATGATGGACAAGGACTCCGAGCTTTGGATGCAAAACGACGCCAGCTGCAGCGATAGCGAGTATTACCGCGTGGAGGGCTCCAGCGTATCTAGCTGCAACGTCACCGATCCCGATTGGCGTATTAAATTTAGCAGCGGCATGCTTAATAAAGAGAGCAAATTCCTCCATCTTTTCAATCCGAGATTTTACGTGGGCGACGTGCCGGTGCTCTATCTGCCGTATTTCGGCTTCCCGACCGACCGCACGCGTCGCACGGGTCTGCTACCTCCCGAGGCGGGCTACATCAGCAAGGAAGGGATCTATTATAAGCAGCCGATCTATTTCGCGCCTTACGATAGCTGGGATTTTCAGCTTGATCCGCAGATGCGCAGCAGAAGGGGCTTTGGCGCCTACGGCACCTTTCGCTTCACGGAATCTCCGTACTCTTACGGCGAGATTAGAGGCGGAATCTTCGATAACTTCTCGCGGGCGCAAAAGCGGCTCGAATACAAAAACGAGCGCCACCACGGATTTGAAGTACAATACGATCGCAGCAAGCTTGCGACCTATCTGCTAGACGGCGACCTGCGCGAAAATTTATGGATCGATTTTACTCAGCTAAACGATCTGGAGTATTACGATCTGAAGGAAAAGGGCGGTCTTAGCGACGATGCGGATAATTCGCTCGTAACTTCGCGGCTGAATTATTATTTGACCTCAGACGAGCACTATTTCGGCGCTTACGGACGCTACTACATCGATACGAGCAAGCTAAACGCCGATAATACCTTCCGTAACGACGATACCGTCCAAGAGCTTCCGACTCTGCAATATCATAAATTTATCGACGATATATATTTGCCGAATTTGATCTACTCGGCCGACGTAAAGATGCGTAATTACACCAGGCAGCAGGGGGCGACTGCAAGGCAGTATGAGCTTGACGTGCCGGTTAGCTTTAACGTGCCGTTTCTGGCGGATTATCTAAATTTTGCCTTTACGGAGCGGGTTTATATGACCGATATAAACTGGCACGATAAATTTTATTTTGCAAGCGGCGATCTGCAGGAGGATAAAAGCACTTTCTACGCCAATCAATACACCGAGCTCTCGCTCTACACCGACGTAGCCAGAGCCTATGATAGCCTGTATCACACGATGAATATCCGTGCCGATTTTAGGATTCCGGGCTGGCAGCAGGGCAATATAGAGGATAGAATTTTAAAGTACCACCAGTATAGATACGACCTCTCTCGCGGCGCAATCAATCGCTCCAAGCTCGGCGACATGCAGGATTCGCTTTATTGGGAGGATAACTTCTTAAGCGAGCTGAAGGACGAATACACCCACGAAAACGCGGCTTTGGGCATGACGCAGTTTTTTTACAACGACGAAGGGCGTAAATTTTTACGCCACAGCGCCAAGCAGCGATATGATTTCGACGATCATGAATTCGACGATTTAGAACACCGCATCGACGGGTATTTCGCAAACGGCTTAAATATCGGAAATCGCTTTACCTACTCGCACAAATACAAGAGCTTCGATAAAGTTTATACCTACGCCAACTACGACAGCGAGGATTTTAGCTTCGGACTCGGCCACGCTTACGAGTATCAAAAGTTAAATTTAGACCCTAAACGCTACACCAAGGACAACTACGCCATCGTAAGCGCCTCGGTAAATTTGCCTAGAAATAATAAAATTTTCGGCCGCTGGGATTACGACCTGACCCGCTCGTATTCGAAGATGTGGCGCGTCGGTCTTTCGCATACGCGCAAGTGCTGGAACTACTCCCTCGTTTATCAAGAGGATATCGAGCCTAAAAACACCAGTACGACCGGCTATAGCAAAGCAAGCAAGGAGCGCGGAATTTACTTTCTCGTAAATTTCTATCCATTCGGCGGAGTGGGGTATGATTTTTCGGTAGATAGCGAATACGGGAGCGAAAACAAATGACGCCTAGAGCCGAGCTGATGTTTGAAAGCCAAATCGACGCCGCGATGAAACTCGCAGAAATTTTACCCGCTACGGTGATAAAAAACGATAATTTTCTAATAATCGCCCAGTCTCTGGAGTCGCTTCCTATTGCAAATCATCTTGCCTTAAAGCTGGGACTTCATTATGAGTTTTTATTCACAGAGCCCGTTTTGGCGCCCAATAATCCGGAGTGCGCGATCGCGTGCGTAAGCGAAACCCAAGAGATCGTGATGGTAGATGAGCTCGTGCGAAGCTTCGGCATTAGCCTGGATTACGTTTACGGGCAGGCGAATAGACTTTATGAGGAGAAAATTTTAAAAAATATGTATAAATTTCGCAAGGGCGAGCTTTTGGGAAATTTGGAGAAAAAAAACGTCATCTTGGTAGATGAGGGGTGTGAGAGCGGGCTGACCGCGCTTACGTGCATAAAAACTCTCGTAAATTTAAACGCCAAAGCGATCTTTTACGCCACTCCCGTTATCGGCAGCGATAATACGGACGAGATCGCTACGCTGGTGGATGGAATTTACGCCGTTCACAAGATCAGAGATTTTGTGAACGTGGATTTTTATTACAAAGAAAAAACGCTCTCAAGCGCGGAGGAGATAATGCAAATTTTAAACAAATGTCCGCTTTATCTGCCGTTTCACGAGACTAACAAAAACAAGGAGAAAATTAATGCAGTGTAAAATTGAAGTAAATGGCAATACCGAAATTTTCGATATCGACAAAGTTGCGAAACAAGCCGCGGGCGCGGTGCTTTTGCGTGTGAAAAATACCGTCGTGCTGGCTACCGTAGCGCGCGAAGAGACGCAGGTGCAGGAGGACTTTTTGCCCCTTACCGTGCAATATATCGAAAAGATGTACGCAGCGGGCAGAATTCCCGGAGGCTACATCAAGCGCGAGACCAAGCCGGGCGATTTTGAGACGCTAACGAGCCGCATCATAGACCGCTCGCTGCGCCCGCTCTTTCCAAAAGGCTATGCATATCCGACGCAGATTGTGGTTTACGTGCTATCGGCAGATCCGGAGGTCGATCTGCAAGTCGTCGCTCTTAATGCGGCATCCGCGGCGCTATATCTTAGCGATATCCCGATTAAAGCGCCCGTTTGCGGCGTCCGCATCGGCTATCAAAACGGAAATTTCATCTTAAATCCGAGTAACTCTGCGCTTAAAAATAGCGCGCTTGATCTTTACGTAGCCGGCGTCGGCGATGAGCTTTTGATGATCGAGATGCGCTCTCTGCCGCAGATTAATGGCGGCGCGCAGCAGATGAATGAATTTGGCGAAGATCTGATGGTTGATGCGATCGATTTTGCCGCAAAGGCGATAAGCGCGGGCTCAAACGCTTACGAAGAGGCTTTTTTGCCGCTTAAAAAGCCCGATGCGAGCCTAGAGTACAAGCCCGAGATCGAGGATGAGGATATCGCGGATTTTATCGATGCAAACTACAAAGACGCCGTTAAAGCGGCGATCAATCAGATGGCAAAGAGCGAGCGCGCTACCGAGCTAAATAAAATCGTGGATCAAATTTTAACTACCGAAGCTGCGGCGCAAAACGAATGGAGCAAAGAGGTGATCTCCAGCGTCATCGGCAAGTATAAGCGTGGCATCATCCGCACGCAGATCATCGAGGATCGCCGCAGAGCCGACGGACGCGCGCTAGATGAGGTGCGCCCGATCAGTATCGAGACAAATATCCTGCCGTGCGCGCATGGGAGCTGCCTATTTACGCGCGGGCAGACGCAAGCTCTAGTCGTTACCACGCTGGGCGGCGATAGTGATGCGCAGCTAAGCGACAGCCTAACGCAGCTCGAGCCGATTAACGATAGATTTATGTTTAACTACAACTTCCCGGGCTTTTGCGTCGGCGAAGCAAGCCCGCTTAAAAGCCCCGGCAGACGCGAGCTGGGGCATGGAAATTTAGCCAAAAGAGCGCTATACCCGAGTATCGATCTAAACTCGCCGCAGTCTATCCGCGTGGTGAGCGAAATTTTAGAGAGCAACGGCTCAAGCTCAATGGCTTCGGTCTGCGGCGGCGCACTTTCATTGCGCGCAGCAGGCGTGCCTACGCTAAAGCTCGTTGCGGGCGTCGCGATGGGCTTGATTTTTGAGGGCGAAAAACATGCCGTACTAACCGACATAATGGGGCTTGAGGATCACGACGGCGATATGGACTTTAAGGTCGCGGGCACCTACGAGGGCATCACTGCGCTTCAGATGGATATTAAGCTCGGCGGCATCAGCCTGGAGGTTTTAAAAGAAGCTCTCGCACAGGCAAAGCAGGCTCGCGCGCATATTTTGAGCCTTATGGAGCAGGCGGACGCAGCGATCGTCATAAATGAAGATGTGCTTCCGAAGCTTGAAATTTTTAGCGTCGATCCGAGCAAAATCCCCGACATCATCGGTCAGGGCGGCAAGGTCATCAAAGAGATCACCGAAAGCTTCGGCGTAAATATCGATCTGGATCGCGAAAAGGGCGAGGTCAAGATCCAAGGCGCAAAATCGGGCGGCGTATCGGGCGCGAAAGATAAAATTTTATCGATAGTCTCAAATTCTCGCGATTTTCGCAAGCCGCGCAATGAGCGTAAAGAGGTAAAATTTCAGATCGGCGAGGAGTTTGACGGCGTGGTGCAAAGCGTGCTGGATTTCGGTACATTCATCTCGCTACGAGACGGCGTGGATGGGCTGCTGCGCGCTAAATTTATCACGACGCCTTACAAGGCGGGCGATGTGGTGCGAGTGCGCGTGACTGATCAGAAAGGCACTAAAATTTCACTGGAATTAGCTTAAAATTTTAATAGGAGTATGAGATGCAGCTTAAAAAGATTTTTTTCCCTATCGGCGGCGGCGAGGAGCTAGCCGAGCGCATACACGGAGCGCTGCTCGTGAATAAATTTTTCGGTACGCATATAAACATAATGGCGTGCCAGCTCGATCCTAAGATGATCTATAATGTCCGTATGACGCTAAAAGGCGGCGTACTGATGGAGGAATTTTTAAAATCTGCGGGCGATGAGATGAGGGCTGAGCGCGAGGAGATCAAGGCGATCTTCGACGCCGAATGCGCCAAGCTCGATTTGGATCAAAACGACGACGATCACGTCCCAAATAGCGCCGCTTTGAGGCATATGGTGGGCATCCGCTCCGAGCTAGTGGAGAAATACTCCAAATACTGCGATTTGGTGCTGGTTTCGGTGCCGCCTACGGGCTCTATCACCGGCACGTTCGAGGCGGCGGTCACCAAAAGCGGCAAGCCTTGCATTGTCATACCGCGCAAGCTGCAGGAGTTTAAGGCGGATAAAATTTTAGTCTCGCTTACCGGCACTGCGGCCTCGGCGCGAGCTCTTGATAATTGGCTGGAGCTTTTGCAGCGCGCCAAGTCCGTCACCGTCATCACCGCAAACCACTACCTCCAAGAGGGCATCCCCGAAACGAAGCGCCGAATAAGCGATTATTTGGCGCTGCACGACGTTAA
>NZ_CALHIK010000183.1 GCF_938030785.1 uncultured Campylobacter sp. | reverse complement strand
CCGACCGATCTTTGGTTTGATTTGCGCGCAGAGCCCATATTTGGCTGCTTGGCTTGCCCACCCTGCGCAAGTTTATCCTCGGATTCCGCAAGGCCTTGCTCGCTAGATGCGAGACCGTCCTGTGTTAAATCGGAGCTCGGCGCGCTTGAAATAGACGGCTTTTTCTCTGCAAGCTTGGGTTTTTCTCCGCTAAATTCTATAAAAGTGGCGGCTAAATTTGAATTGGGCTTCGCTACAAAGCCGCCGCCAAGATCAAATGGCTTGTCGTCAACCATTTTGAAATTGAAAAATCCCTGATCGTCGTTAATGGAAATTTTAAGAACGCGGCCGTTTCGCAGCTCGAAACCGACCTCTTGATCGAACTCGAACGCAAGCCTGCCCTTTTTGATGAGGCTTTTTGCGTTTTTAAAATTTCCCTTGATCTGCGTGCCTACGAGGTTGCTCAGTGCGGGCTTTGCGCTTTTCGGCGCTTGATCGTAAAATTCCGCCTCGCAAAGATAGTTTTTCGGGCTTAGATAATCGGTCATCGCTTTGGTTATCTCGGCAAGCTCGCTACTTTCGAACCTGCCGTTGGAATTTATATCGTAGGTCTGCATTATGACGTCGGTGAAATTTTGAGAGAAGAGCCACGAGAAATGCAGGCTTGTGATCTTGCCGTCTTGTGCGACGGGGGCGATGCTAACGTGCGCAGTGGGCGTGTATAAGGCGCACAGAGCGCACGCAAATATCCGCGAGCTAAAGATCGCGGATAAAAGTAAAATTTTTACAAATTTCATCAACTACAAATTTTCTCCGAAAACGTCGATCGTCTTTTTCATCGTCTCGTACCAATCTAGCGGTAGCTGATCGATCTCTATCACCTTTGCGCCCGTTTGCGCGGCGATGGTTTGCGCTGCCTTTTTGGAAAACTGCGGTGCGACGAAAATCACCTTGATCTTTTCCTCTTTGGCTTCCTCGATCAGCTCGGCTAAATCCGCAGGCTTGGGCTCCTTGCCCTCTACTTCGACCGCGATCTGCTCCAGGTCGTATCGGTGCGCGAAATAGCCCCAAGACGGATGATAAACCATAAATTTCTTTCCCTTGACGCCCGCTAATTTCTGCTTCGCGTAAGCGTCCAGCTCGTCAAGCTTTTTAGCAAATTTATCGAAATTTGCTTCGTAAATTTTAGCATTCTTAGGATACTGTTTGGTTAACGCGTCTTTAATATTTTTGGCCTGGATCTTTGCTAGCTGCGGATCGAGCCAGATATGCGGGTCTAAGCCGTCATGGTGGTGATGGTGCTCGGCGTGATGCTCTTTTTCATCGTGATCGCGGTGTGCTTTGTGCTCCTTCTCATCGTGATGAGCGCTATGATCGTGCGCGTCGTGATGATGTGCGTCGTGCTCGTCATGATGGTGTGCCGCCATAGCTATCTTTTCGATACCCTCTTCGGTGCGGATTATCTTCATCTTCGGATACGCCGCGGCAAGCTTCGGTAGCCAAATTTCATCAAATTCTATACCGACTGCAAAATACAGATCGCTGTTTTGCACCATCTTCATCTCCGAAGGCTTGGGCTCGTATGTGTGCGGATCGGCGCCCTTGCCGACCATCGTATTTACCTGTAGCGTATCGCCCGCGATCTGCTCGACGAAATACTTCGTCGGAAGTATGGTCGTACTGACCGTAGGTTTGGCAAACAATGCGCAACTCATCGCAAAAAGCGCGAAAACAATCTTTTTCATAAAATTCCTTTCCGAAAAAATTGCGAAAGTATATCGTATGCAACTTAGTTGCAACTTAATATAAATTTATCTAAATTTCGCTATCATCGCTCAAATTTTAAAAAAGGCGCAAAATGGATCCCAAAGATTTTTTAGCGAACCATGATATCGCTTACACGGCGCTTCGCGGCCAGATCGTGAAAATTTTAAACGACAAAAAAGCCCCGGTAAGTTGCGACGAGCTAGTTGAGATTACGGGTGCGAATAAAACCACGATCTATCGCAATATTGCGCTTTTGGAAGAGAAAAATTTAATAATCGCGAGCGAAAATAATCACAAGAGCTTTTACGAGCTAAGCAGCAGCGCAAAAGCCTATTTCGTCTGTGAGAATTGCCACAAGATGGAGGAAATTTCGATGCCCGCTCTGCCGCAAAAAAACGTCAAAAGCGTGCTCGTGCGCGGTCTGTGCGACGAATGCGGCGGCTGATAGGAAGCGGCGCGCGATTTAACGGATTTTTATAAAAGAAACGATATAATCCGAGCATTTCATATTTTAAAAGGGAAAAATTTCAGTGAATAAAAACGATACTATCAAAGCCATCGAGAAGTTTGTAAATTCTCAAGAGATGACGATGTTTCGCCTTAAAAAGGGTATCTACGGCGACGCCATGAAAAATCTCGATCAGGTTTTTACTCCATATAAAGAATTCGCCGATTTTTTAAAAAATCCCGCAAATAGGCTACAGGAGCTGCTGGGAAATATTGCGTACGAGTCGATTTTGAGCTTTACCGACTCGGGGCTTGCGCACTGCGAGAAAATTCATAATCTTTATTTCACGGAGGCGAAAGGTTTTTTCAAAAGCGGACTGAAGTATATCGAGCCCGATGCCGCGACCAGGGAGAAGGCGAAGGGCTACTACGACAAACTGCTGGAAAATAACGAAAAGCTAAACGAATATATTAGCATAGGCTTGCAGAGGCTTCACGGCTTGGAAGCAAAGCTATTTGAATAACTCAGTATTTGAAATTTTAAAATTTATGCTCTTGTAGCGACCTTGTATTTTGCGCGGCGCGTAAATTTTTATGCGCTCAAGGCCTCGGCGCTGAGGTTGTTTGCAAAGATATAAAAATGCTGCATCTAAATTTTAAATTTCATTCCCGCGAGATAATTGTCGATATTGCCGCGCGCATCGGCGTAAATTTACTCCGTAGCAGCTCAAGACTTCCGCCGTTTTGCGGCATTATGTCGCCGCCAATTTGATGCACCCTGATTAGACGGCGGTTCTGCTTATGCGTGCAGATCGCTCTTTTTGAAATTTTACTCTTTGCTTCGGTGGTCGGGCATTTTGGATTTAATAAATTTGATTTTACTTTCGCCGCCGCCTGCGGGTTAAATTTTACGCTTTGCGAAGCGGCGTACCTGCAAAATTTAAAATTTGC
>NZ_CALHIK010000182.1 GCF_938030785.1 uncultured Campylobacter sp. | reverse complement strand
AAAGGCGAGTTAGTTACTAAAAAGGACGATCGCGGCAGGCGGACGATTTACGATAGCTTGCCGGAGGGATTTAGCAGATTTGTTAGCGTGGGGCGTTTGGATTTTGCAAGCGAAGGGCTTTTGCTGCTGACCGATGCGCCCGCGATCGCTACGGCGCTGATGAACAGCGACATCGAGCGAGAGTACTATCTAAAGGTAAAAGGCGAGGTAGGGGACGAGGTAGTAACGGCGATCCGGGAGGGCTTTTTTGCCGCAGACGCGAGCAAGGGCGCGCACGCCAAAAGCAAGATCAAATCGATGGAATTTAAGCCCTTCTTAGGCTACCGCATAATGCCTAGCAGCGGCGGCTATACGAAGATAAAGGCGATCATCAACGAGGGCCAAAACCGCGAGCTGCGTAGATTTTTCGGCTATTTTGATCTGGATGTCGTGGAGCTTAAGCGCACGGCATTCGGTAGAATGACGCTTGGGACGCTAAAGCCCGGCAAATGGCGCTATTTCGATCAGAGCGAATACGAAGATCTGCGCGATTTTCTAAAAGAAAACAAAATCCGCTATTAAATTTAAGAAAAGAGGCGAAATGAGTTCAAAGACGAACGCCGCGCGCGTACTGGACGGTTTGAAAATCCCATACGAAATCAAAGAATATGCGGTAGACCCTTTAAATTTAGACGCGGTATATGTAGCAAACAGCGTGAGAGAGTCGATCGAGCGGGTTTATAAAACGATAGTTTGCACGGCGGATCACGAATACGTCGTGGCCTGCCTGCAGGGCGATTTAAATTTGGATCTCAAGGCGCTCGCGCACATCTGCGGTGCGAAGCGTTGCGAGCTGATGGATTTGAAGGATTTGCAAAAGGTCACGGGCTACATCAGGGGCGGTTGCTCGCCGCTTGGGATGAAAAAGCACTTCCGCACCTTCATCGATGAAAAAGCGCTAACGCAGGAGAAAATTTATGTTAGCGCAGGCGTGCGCGGAAAACAGATCGCTCTCGCACCAAAGGACCTCGCCGCCGCTACCGAGGCGCAAATTTGTAAAATTACTCACGACTAACGAGGCATATTTTGCCGCCGTTTGCGTAAGTAACGCCGGTAGCGAGCTAGCTAAAATTTACGCTGCGAAATTTAGACTTTTAAATTTGGCGTTGCGCTGCTTGTTAAAACAAGCTCCTGTGTAGCGAAAAAATACAAATCAAATAAATTTCGTAAAATTTATTGTTAAAATTCTAAGTACCGCGCGCCGCAAAATATCTCAAGCGAGGTGACTAGCACGCGGGGGTGCGAAGCAAACCTATTTAAAACCGCATGCTTTGCACGCGCTGTATTTTGCTCGCTATAAAATTTGGCCTTGCGACGCTCGGCGTTATTTGCGATAAAATTTTAAAATTTCATCGCAAATTTTATACGCCTCGCCTATTTTTTGAAAAGCTCAGAGACATTTGGGGCTTGCTTTTCTTGCTCGCTGGCGGCGAAAAATTCTGCTTTGGCGAAGTTAAAAACGCTAGCGATGATGTTAGTAGGAAACATCTCGCAGGCGTTATTATAAACCGTAACTGCGCCGTTATAAGCGCGGCGTGCGGCGCTGATCTGCTCCTCGCACTCGCCTAACGCGTTTTGTAGCTTGGCAAAGGATTCGTTAGCCTTGAGATTCGGATACGCTTCTACCGCAATGCGGATCTGCCCCAAAAGAGCCGAAATTTCGCTATTTAATTTAAATTTATCCGCGTTAGAAGCCGCGTTGATCGCCTGTGAGCGAAGTTCGCTAACACGCGTTAGCACGGCGTTTTCGTGGCTCATATATTCGCGCGTGGTGCTAACTAAATTTGGGATGAGGTCATAGCGCTTTTTAAGCTGCGTATCGACGGTGGAAGCGATATTTCTCACCTGGTTGCGCTTAGCGATGAACGAGTTGTAAACGCCCACTAACGCCAGAACTAACAAAACTATGACGACTAATAAAATCAAAGCCGCATTCATTTTCTCTCCTTTTAAAGTATTTCAATTAAAAATAAGAATATTTAGCTATACTTGCCACTTCTTTTCGCGTGTCAAGGTAGCTCAGCTGGTTAGAGCGCTGGTCTCATAAGCCGGAGGTCGAGAGTTCAAGTCTCTCTCTTGACACCATCAAATCACGAACTTCGCCTTTTAATGTAAGCCTTTGCTTTAAATTTCGCGTAATTTTATCATAGGAATTATTAAATTTACATTGTAGAGCGGTTTTCGGCACGGCGGTTGAAATTTTAAATTTGCCGGCCCGGCACAAGCTCATATAATGAGAGCCTGCGCCGGGCTATAGGGCACTTTTATATTAGTATCTATATTCGATGCTTAAAAGCGCGGTGCGACCTCGAGCCGAGTTGTTAAAAATTGTTATATCGTCGTTAAATACTTGATTGGAATACGACGAGTTATATGTGTAGAGCGCATCCATATAGTTTTTATCAAAAACGTTTTGCACTTCGAGCTTAAATGTTAAATTTTCAATCGGTTTATAGGTCGCATACATATCAAAAATCGTAGGGATGCTCGGTAAATCCTGCGTTTTTATAGATTTAAATTCCGCACCGTTCGTAGTATACGTAAATAACGGGTTCATTCTTTTTGCTTTGCCCGTGATTTTGGCTATGCTACCTATCGTTAGTTTTTCATCGAAAAATCTTACTCCCGTATCGATAGTGGCGTAGTGCTTCGGAAGCTCGCTAAATTGCGATACGCCGCTTGAAGGTCCGTTCGTCCAATCCACCGCCGTACTGTCGGAGAGCGGATACGACGCCTTTTGACGAGAGTAGGTGGCGGTAGTATAAAAGTATCCCGCGTCATACATCAGCTCGATCTCAAAACCCCTAAGCGTCGCATCTCCATTCAGGCGCGTAAGATACATCGTATCGGGACTGCCGTTATCGTCGTAAAAAAGCATGAGCCTGTCGTAAATATAGTTTTTTACCTTGCTACGATAGTAGGTAAGCTTAAACCCAAAAACGTCGTCGTTCGCGATTAATCCGTGCTTATGGGAATTAAATCCCAACTGAAACGTCTTTGCGGTTTCCGGTTGCAAAAAGGTATTGATATCTTCATAAACCGTGCCCGAGTGAAAAAGCTCCTGAACGTTTAATGCGCGGGTACTTTTGGAGTAGCCGATAAACGGCGCGAAAAGTTCGTGCAAGCTTACGCCGTTCATAAGCGAATAATTCAACTCGTCGCCATCTTTTTTCATCCATCCCGCCTCTTTCGGTTGGCAGTAGTTATTGTATACCGAGCAAACGCCTTTTTCGCCGCTGAGCTGCCAGTGCATAAAATTTACGTTCGCGTCAAGGGTAAAAATTCCGTATTCGAGCGAATTATCAAGATAAAGACTTCTGAGCTTTTGTTTGCCTTGAGGAACGGAAAACGACGTTTTAAGCCCCGCATAGTCGCTATCTCCGGTAATCCTCTTATACTCGTTATTTAATAAATTTACACCGAGCGTGGATTTTAAATTCGCGCTCGCGGGGTTGAATTGAAAGGTATTGCTTAAATCAAGTATATCGGCTTTGTTTTTAAATTTCATTCCGTTTTGTAACGGCGCCCAACCGATGGTGGCATCTTTGTCGTATTTTTGCGTTGTATCGCTTACGGATGCCTTCATTTTAACGTCTATAAAATCGGAATTTGGATTAAATCTATAATCCAGCTGATAGTTGTTATTTTTTATCTTTCTTCTCGCCAGATAATTCGAATGTCCCCGATAGGACGCTATTGCGTTGTGTGCATCCCGTCCGTATTCAAATTTAAACAAATAGCTTTTCGGTTTTTGCTTGAGCGTATCCACATCTAGCGGTGCGGCGAGATCCGGTATCCCGTCGCCGTCTATATCGGGCGCGGCGTCTTCGCTTCTTACGCCGTTGCCGTCTTTGTAATTTTGCGTGCTTCTTTTGCCGCTGTATGCGAAAAGGGTGCCTATGTTCGCGCCGCTTTCGAGCTCGTCTTTTGCCGCGAGAGCGCCCATATAGCTCGGTCCTAGGCCGTTTGTGCCGTAGGAATAACGGCCTAGAAAACCGAAGATATTACCGTTTCGTACCACGTCGTCCACGCCTATCGTACGAAAATTCGCACTTCCCATTATTCCGTTCGTCGCTCCGCGAAACGAGCCGCGTTCTACGTCTATGCCTACGAGTAAATTTTGATCTATCAGCGCTCCGTAGGACGACGTGCCTAAATTTCCGGTAAAGGAATGATATCCGCCCGAATCCGCCGCCGTGCCGTAATATGTTTGAGTGACGCCGTCTACCATCGTATCGACGCGCCCGAGCCCCGTTAATCCGCGGATATTAACCGATACGCTACCCTGGGCTTGATCTACTTGCGTGTAGGTTCCCGGAAGCGCCCGCACGATGCTATCGACGCTTTGGTTCTGCGATTTTATATTGTCGCGAGAGCTGAGTGCACCCGTTTTTAAAAAGCTCGATTCGCCGCTTTTGAGCTTATCCGCCGAAATTTCAAGCGTCTCAAAATCCACGTCTTCGCCGAAAAGTATGCTTATAACCGCCATACTCAATGCTACAAATTTCCTCATACGCGCTCCTTTTAGAAATTTATCTTTTGCTCTTTGTATTTTTTGATGTTAAATTCCACGGGAAAATGAAGCGTGAGCTCATTTGAATTCGCAAAATATTCGCTCGGCGGGGTCGGAAGCGGCGAAGCGCGATAAAAAAGCTGCACTGCTTCGCTATTAAGCGCTTCAAATTTAACCCCGTTTTTCACGCTAACGTTTATAATTTTGCCGCTTGGCGAAATTTGAACTTTTACGTAAACGATGCCCTCTTCGCCCTGCGCCAAAGCCGTCTGCGGATATCTTTTATGCTTATTGAGATGCGACATTACGACGCCTTTCCAGCTTCTTTGAGCTCCGCCGCCCATGCCGCTTGAGTTGCTCGTTATGGTATTGCCGTTTCCGCTTATCGGAGCAGAAGCCGCGCCGTCTTTAGCGGCGGAATTAAAATTTGATTGCGAGTCGTTTTTTGTGGTATCGTCGTTTTTCGACGCATTTTTTTGGACCGCGGGCCTGATATCTTTTTTCGTGATTTTTCTCGGCTTTTCCTTTGGCAAAATTTTAGGTTTTTGCACCGCTTCGATCGGCGAGTCGATATTTTGTATCGGCGAAATTTCGGGCTCGTCCGTCTGTATGTGCGGCTCGGGCTCGGCGCTGTTTGCTTTGACGGAGTTTATCGCCGCTTCTTTGAAATCGCCGATAGGCAGATCCGAAACTATCATAATCGATTCAAATTTATCGCCTTTTATCGGATAGTCGAATCCGCCGAAATTTTGCTCTAGGCTGATGGTATTTCGATTTGTAAACAAATAGCCGAAGGCGAAAATATGACAAGCCAGAATCGTTAAAAAGGATATAAGCCAACATCGACGCGAGATTATTATCATTGCTCGACCTTGCTGCAAAGGGCTATTTTTGAGTAGCCTGCTTTTTTTATGCGCTCGATCGTCCCGATTAAAATTTCATAGGGCACGGATTTATCTACGTGAAGATATACGACGTTTTCGCGATCGCCGCCCGTTTTTTGATCGAGTACGGCTGCTAAATTTTCGCTACCTACGAGCTCCGTGCCGAAATATATTCCGTTGTGCTCGTTTATACTCAGGATGATCGGTTTATTTATGTCTTGCTTTTGATCGCTTACGGCTTTAGGGAGCTCCACTTTTACCGAACTGGTAACGATGGGTGTGACTACCATAAAGATGATTAAAAGCACGAGCATAACGTCTATAAACGGCGTTACGTTTATCTCGCTGAGCTCTTCGTTTTGATTACGCAGCATCGCATTGCCTATCAAATATCAAATAAATTCTTGAGCTCAATGCGTCGATTTTGACGTTAAAATTTAACCCCGCTCTTACAAAATAGTTATAAATTAATACCGCAGGAATTGCCGCGGATAAGCCGAGCGCGGTTGCGAATAGCGCTTCTGCGATGCCGGGAGCTACGACGCTGAGGCTGGCATTATTCGAGTTTGCGATATTTATGAAACTATTCATAATGCCCCAAACCGTGCCGAATAATCCGATAAACGGCGCGGACGAGCCGATGCTCGCCAGGATGCCCGTATGGCCTTTTGTGAGGTGGATCAAATTTACGTTTTTCAGCTCCAGTCGCTCTTTTACGCGGTTTTTTAGTGATGCGTTAACCGTCTTGCTTCTTTTAATTTCATCTTTTATTTCGCGTGCGAGTTGCACGGCAAACCCGTTTCGATCGAGCTTTAATACCTCGTCGATACTGTTTATCCGTTCGCATGCAAGGCTATCTTTTTTAAGCCTTGAAAATGCAAATTTAAACTGGATAAATTTCGCCAAAAATATCGTCCATGTCATCACCGAAAAAAGTAGTAAAATTCCCATTGCAGCTTTAACGACGATGTGAGCGTTCTTAAAAAACGATTGAAACGACATATCTACCGCGGGAGTGTGCTCTTTGGGTGTGGGTTGCGCGGGATTTCGTTCGGTTTGCGCGGAGCCCGGCACCGACGTTTGGACGCTGTCGTTTCGCTCCAAATTTAAAGTCGCCGAATTTTGTATCTGCAAATCCCCGCCCGTCGTTAAATTTTCATCGCAAAGACAGAGCGTAAAAAATAAAAATAGAGCTACCGCAATTTTCATATCATTCCTTTTTGCATTTTGCCGATAAATGAACTCGCCCGTAATTTAGCGAGATGTCGTCGTTCAAATCGTCTGCAAATTCGCCGTGCTTTTGTTCGCATCGCCGATGCGGTTGCGCGAGAACTCGCACCGAGGCTTTATGCGCCGCAAACCGAGCTTTTGCCGGAAGCGTTTAAGCAGAATCATCTACGCAAGATTTGCGTATCCGAGCGCTTGCGCCGATATTTCGTTCCGCGTCCGTGCGGTAAAGCTTGGCGGCCGAGACGTATCTTTTCGGCACAATTTCATTTCTTTATTTAAAATTCCAAATATAATCGGCTTTGGTACTGTCGATTGCGCCCTGCTCGTAATCATCGCTTCCTAAAATCAGCACTTTTACCCGCTTTTTCGTCTTGAAATCAATTAAATGTAGCGGTACGCCTACGTCTTTAAACGTATGAAGGCTGCCCGCAATAAGCAAGGCGGAGTTATTCGCGCGGTTTAACACATCGGCCATCCTGCGATCTTTATATTGCTGTACCTGAATAAACGCGGCTAAGGTTTTATCGTCCATTTTGCGGTGCGAAAGCTCTATGCCCTCTTTAATCTTATCTTTTACGCCCTTCGTCGTCGAGACATCGCCCTTTATCGGCTCTGCTCCCGCAAATATCGTATTTATTTCATTTTTGCTCAAATTCGCAGCTTTTAAATTTGCGGTTTTATAGGCCGCTTTTACGATATCGCCGTAATGCGAAACGCTCCAGCTTTTATCCCAATTTATAGCGCTTAATAAATTCTCCGGCGGAATTGTATCCGCGTACGCTTTATCGATAAGAGGCTGCTTTTCGCTGCTTATCATTTCAAAAGCGACGTCTAAATTTTTTATCGTAGCGAGCGTTTCGATAAGTAAAATTTCGGCGGCTTTGTGATTTTTATTCTCGTGAAGCTCGCCGATTACGAGCACGTCTATGTTTGATAGTTCGTTAATAAACTCATTAAATTGAAGCGGTGCGCGGTCGCGTAATCGAATAATTTTGCTATCGGTTTTGAGCGTGTTTAAGTCGTTCAAAGCGACCCTCTCGCTGCTCATGCAGCCGCAAAATAGAGCTATCGCAAGAAGATGCGGCAAAATTTTGATCGCTTTTTGCATTTTAAATCCTATTATCAATTTAAATCGCGATGATATAGGATTTATCATTAAATACTGCTTAATAATTTCAGAGTTCAAAATAAAATTTTGAAAATATCTATCGTTGTAATATCATGCTACCGCGCTCGATTAT
>NZ_CALHIK010000181.1 GCF_938030785.1 uncultured Campylobacter sp. | reverse complement strand
CGCTGCGCTGCAGATAAATACGCCAAATACGGCGGGTATAAATTTTTTCATTTTCATCTCCTGATTTTATTTGAAATCTATCATATTCAAATTTTAAATTCAATCTATTTTTGAAATTTAAAGATCCTTTGCACCGCGCAAATCCGCGAACCACTAAAATTCTCGCGTTAAATTAGCGGCTATGAATTCTTTAAATTCCTATTTTATTTCATTACAGGCAACCCGATATCTTGCTGTCTTACTTCAGATTTATTGCCTCGCTATTGCTTAGATGAAACAAGAATGCTTACGTCTTCGCTAGGGACTTTCTTTCTTATTGTTTGCTCGCAAGCAACACCGATACCGCCACAATTGCTATCCGTGCGATTAAATTCCACATAAGCATATTTGCCATCGTCGAAAATCAATTTACCGTGCACGGATTTATTTTCGCTTTTTAGATATATTTCAGCATGATCGGAAGCTAAACCTCTCGATTTAAAGAATATTTTATACATTTCAGTAATTGCCTCTCCTCGGTCATACATCACCAGATATAAATATAATAGCAATAAGAAAAATCCACCTAATAAAAATATCATTTGTGGTTTCAAAGCATCTATTAAAAAAACTATAAGAACCAAAAGCATTATTAATAGTGTTGAACCCATATATATTTTCATAATTAGGCAAAATAAAGGATCACGGGACTCATGCGCAAGGTAAGAAAAAACTATCTCCAAAAAGAGCGTATATACATAAAGGCAAAAACGAATAAACCGAGTATTATCGACAATGTGCTTAGGTAAAATAATAATATGATTTTTGTATAAGCAAGATGTGCCGGAGTTTTTAATATTTTTCTTTTGAGCATTACTGATACCGGATAGTTTATCAAAGCCAAAATATATATACGCTATCAAACAACCGTAGAATGCAAAAATAATTATAAACAAATACAAGAATGCCATAAAAAACATCCACATACTATTTAAACTAAAGATTTCGTAGCTAAAAAAGCCGTTAATTCTCATATAAGTAACTGCAAAGGTAAAACCCATAATAATAGAAAACACAAGTGATATCGAAAAGATTAATTTTAAAATGACTGAAATTTTCTCAGAAATTTCTTTTAGCCAATCAAAAATACTTTTTAAATTTTCAGACATTCACTTCTTCCATACAATACAAATTAATCAAGAATTTTACTCATTCGCCAAACACTTATAAAATTTCAAATTTTATCTTACTTAAAAACATCATCCATCGGCGTGCTTTCGCATTTCTTGCGATCGGCTTCGATGGCGGTGAGGCGCTTTTTGCTTTCGTCCAAAATTTTAGAGCTGATAGCAAGCCCCGGCAAATCTAAGGAATTTACGGCGTGTTTGCCCGCAAATCCGCTAAGTCCTTTGCCGAATATCCCGTTTACGCGCCCGTTCATATCATAGATCTCGCTGCCGTCGCAGTGAAAGACATTGCCCGAGATACACTCGCATTTAAGCCCGTCCGCAGCCTCCGTATATCGGTAGTCCTCGACGTATAGCGCGCCGCTTACGCCATAGACGCTACTTATCGGATTGTAGATCAGCACGGCTAAAATTTCGTTTTTTTCAGGGTTTGAGATCTCCCATTCTACGGCGCGATATGAGCTTAGCATCAGCACGATGGGTTTGGCGGATTTGGCTAAATTTACTTTGACGCGGTTGTTCATCTGTGCACTTTCGTAAATCGCGCCCAGCCACAGATCGTAATCCTTGCCCGCGGGGATCTTGGCTACGGCGTCCTTTTGGCGATAAAAGGGCTCGACGTCCTTAAAATCTACGAAAAGCTCGCTAGAATGCGCGTCGTTTAGAAACCACGCCTCTATTTTATGCTTGCCTTTGCTAAATTTATAGGTAAGCGGGCGCTTTTGATTGCTTGACGTCCCACCTAGCACGTCCGTGCCGTCTACGGCGATGACGAGCGTCGACCAGCCGTAATCTCCGAGCACCATCTTTTCGACGTCGGCGTCAAAGTTAAACTCACCCACCCAATACGCCATAAGATTTGCAGAGGGGATCTCGTGAAAGGAGTTGTTCTCGTAATTAACGCTGATGCGATCGACGTTTTCGGAAAAGATCACCTTCTTAGGCTCCTCCTTATTCAGATAAAATGCCAAAAACTTATCCTGCGGTATCTGTGCGCCTGCCGTGATCTCCTTCGCCCATTTTTGCATATTGCTCTCCTGCGCGAACGCTGCAAAAGCAAGCACCATAATAATCAAAAATCTCATTACCGACCTTTCCAATTCCGTATCAAGGTAAAATCCCTAAACCCTTGGATTCGGGCTTAGGGATTTTGCCGCTGCCGCTAAGGATAAATTTATCGGCTAAATTTACCGACGCGATTTAAATTTATCTCGCCTTCATCTAACCGCAACCGCTACGAATAAAATTCCGCTGTAAAGCTCATAGAGCGGATTCGCAACCGAAAAATTTCATATTTTAAAATTTCGCAGCGAAATTTTGCGCACCGAATTTTTTGCCTAAAATTTCAAGACGGAATTTCGCCGTAAAATTACGCGCCCGAAATTTTACTCGAAATTTTGTGAGGGCGAAATTCCGAACTTTAAAATTTAGCGCAGAATTCTACTTGAAATTCCGACCACGACACTTCGCGTTAAATTCTACCAGCGAAATTCCGCGCAAAAGCAGAATTCCACGCGAAATCCCACAAACGCCCTAATTCGAGCAGGCGCTCTTACCGTCCATCACCGGCTGGATCGCGGAGTTGTCCGCCAGCTCCTCGCGATCGATCTTCTCGATCTTTTCCCACAGCTTGCGCGCCGCCTGCTCGTAGCGCTTCG
>NZ_CALHIK010000180.1 GCF_938030785.1 uncultured Campylobacter sp. | reverse complement strand
TTTAAAAAGCCGCTCAAATTTAGCCTCGCAAAGCCGCGCTTAGAGCTTCTTTTCCCAATTAAGCGCGCTTAGGATGATCTCATCCAGGCTCTCGTGCTCGGGATGCCAAGAGGTTTTGGTGCGAATTTTATCCGCGTTTGAGATGAGGCAGGCAGGATCCCCCGCTCTGCGCGGAGCGATCTGCACTTTAAAATCCACGCCGCTTACTTTTTTAGCTTCATTGACGACTTCTTTTACGCTAAAGCCCGTGCCGTAGCCTACGTTAAATACTGCGCTATCGCCGCTTTGTAGATAATCAAGCACTGCCAGATGCGCGCTTGCGAGGTCCTCCACGTGGATGTAGTCGCGTATGCAGGTGCCGTCCTTGGTGTCGTAATCATCGCCGAAAATGCTCATCTTATCGCGCTTACCGACGATCGTTTGGGTCGCAACCTTGATAAGATGCGTCGCGTTCGGGTAGTTTTGCCCGATCGTGCCGTCGCTTGCGGCACCTGCGACGTTGAAGTAGCGCAAAATTCCATATTTAAAATTCGGATTTGCCGCCGCCGCGTCTTTTAGCACCCACTCAACCATCAGTTTGCTTCTGCCGTACGGATTGATCGGATTTTGCGGAGTTTCTTCGCTTACTTGCGGGATGTCGGGCTCGCCGTAGGTCGCTGCCGTGGAGCTAAAGATAAAGTCTTTCACGCCGTATTTGTTCGCAAGCGCGATCAAATTCATCGCGTTGGCGGTGTTATTTAGATAGTATTTTAGCGGATTTTGCGTGCTTTCAAAAACCTCGATAAACGCCGCAAAGTGAATGATCGCATCAAACTTCTCGCGCTTAAAAAGCTTCTCGATTGCGGGGGTGTTTTCTAGGCTTTCCTGCACGAACTCAAACTTGCCTATCTTGCGAAGCGCCTCGATCGCCCGCATCGAGCCCTTGCAAAGATTATCCAGTATGACGACATCGTGGCGATTCGCTTCTAAAAGCGCCTTTGCGACGTGGCTGCCGATGTATCCCGCGCCGCCGGTGATTAAAATTTTCATCTCTTCTCCTTCGGATTAAATTTATCAAAATACGCGATTATAGCCCCTTAGATTAAATCGCCGGTCGCACGCGCAAAAATACGGGGAAGCGCGGCTTTTTCTCGCGGGTTAAATTTTGGTATTGATAGGTGATGATCGTGCCCACCTTAGGCGGATTTGCCCGCATCTCGTCACTAAAGCCCGTGCCTACTTTAAATTTCGCTCCGCTACGTAGATCCACACAGCTAAGCGAGCCCATCTTGCCCTCGTTTTTGCCGTAGCCCGGGTTGATTTTTACGACCTTGCACTCGCTATCATGCGTCTTTTTGTATTTTAAAATTTTATCGCTGCGCCCGCTTTCATAAAGCGCGTTTGGATCGCGCAGCACGACGCCTTCGCCGCCTGCTGCGATGACGCGATCAAAATACGCCTGCACGTCGGCGTGCGTGCTTACCGGAGTTTGCTGCACGATGAGCAAATTTTGCGCGCCGCTTGAGGCGATAAAATTTCTTAAAATTTCCATCTTCGCGCTTAGGTTTTTCTGCTCCTTCGGCAGGTCGAATGCGTAAAATTTCACCCTGCTCCAGCGCTCATCGGGCACGTTAGAAGAGACGATCGAGACGAGCTGCTCAAACTCCCCGCGCGCCGTGTATAGCTCGCCGTCCACGAAAAACGGCGGAAAGCCCGCGCTCCAGCCCTCGGGGGCGTTTATGATCTTGCCGCGTCTGGAGCGCAGATTTTTGCCGTCCCAGATCGCGCGCACGCCGTCTAGCTTCTCGCTGATGACCCAGCCCGTGATATTCATGCCGGGGACGTACTCTTTAAGCAGCATCGGTTTAAATTTAGCCTCGTCCGCGACCGCGCCGCAGAGCAAAAACAGCGCGCAAAAAACCGCGCCTTTTAAAATTTTAAAAATTTTACTTCGCATATGCCGCTAGCTCCCTTTCTATAAAGTCGCAAAAAACGGGCGTATAGCTCATTTGCGCGCTCTCTTTTTGCAAAAATTCGCCCATCACCGCGATATAATTCAGATAGTCGTCCTTGGTGATCTTGCCGCGCAAAAGCTCGTATTTCAAAAACAGCCAGTAGGTGTTGAGCACGTCGGATCTGCAGTACTCGTCGATCTTGGCCTGCTCGCCTGCGTAATACAGCTGCAGGACCTGATCGCCGTGCACGTCGTATTTGCCGGGAAGGCCCACGCTAGCGCAGATATGATCAAGCTTGAGCCCGCGAACGGCGCCAAAATCGCTGATGTGATCGAGCAGATCCAGATGAAACCGCCCGTCGTAGCGGCTGCGGTAGTTCTCCCATTTGCTCTTGTTGTTATCGCGATCGTTCGTCTCAAAATACGCCGCGGCGCTTAGATCATAGCACATCGCGCGCGCCATAATCATCGGAAGATCGAACCCGCGCCCGTTGAAGCTCACGAGCCGCGGATTAAAATCCTCGATGAAGGCTAGGAATTTTGCGATTTTATCGCGCTCGCTCTCCCCCTCAAGCGTCGAGACGCGCAAAAATCTGCCGAATCCGTCCGCCATCACGGCGCTAATGCTAACGACGCGGTGGAAGCAGACGGGCAGGAACTCGCTGCCGGTTTTTTCTTTGAAAATATCCATCGCCCTAAGCGAGAGCAATTTGTGGTTTAAAATTTTGCTTTTATCCGCGTTAAAGATCGGCTGCTCGCCGTAAATTTTAAAATTTAGCGCGGGATCTTGCGCAGAATTTGAAGCGAGATTTTCGCTATTTGAGCTTTGGGATGCGAAGCTTTGAGGTGCAGAGCTTCCCGCCGCAAAGCTCTGAAGCGCAGGACTTCGGAGCGCGGAATTTTCTATCTCGGAGCCATGTGTCGCGGAGCTTTGAGGCGCAGTATCGTCGTAGGTTAAATTTAGCGATGCGGAATTTTTGGGCGCCGTATTTTGCGGCGCTAAATTTTGCCCTGTGGAATTCGATGCAGAATTTTGCTCGGAATTTAGTGCCTTGGAATTTTCCTTAAAATTCTGCACTATAAAATTTTGTCCAGCGGAATTTTCACTCGCGAAGCTTTGAGGCGCGACGTCTTGCTGCGTAAAATTTTGAGGCGCGGAATTTTTCTCGGAATTTTCAATTTTAGAATTCTGTTCCGCCAAATTTACAGCAAAATTTAAAGACGCGCTTTGCTTCCCGCTGTCGATCTTTTGCGAGAGCTGCGCGTCAAGAAGCTTTGCGAAACTTTTTTTATCGAAAGGTTCGAAACAGCCCGCGATCGCATCCTCATCCAGCACCCGCACCAGCGCCGCTACGTCTGGGATCGTCTCGCAATCGAATACGCAGATATAATCCTTTTTCATCAAGCTCCTTCCTGGCGGTTTTTGCCGCTTTTTTCAAAAACAGCTCTGAAATAATCCTCTATCTCCATGCCGTTTTTAGGTATGCTCGCTAGACCTAGCTCCTCGCTCATCCAAGGTTCTCATCGCCGCTTCCAATCTTAAAATTTTACGCTGCCGTATTTTCGCGGCAAAAGGGGCGTGCGCGGAGGCGGGCAAATTTCGCTACCGCTCGCCGCGACGCAATTACCGTGCGCAAAGGCGTGCCGGCCGTTAAATTTATCCTTGGATCAAGCGCCTAATGTCTGGCAAAATCTCGCCAGACGCCTCGCAAATCCTGCTTCGCAGCACGCTAAAATCGCCGCAGTAATCGCCCAGAAGCTGCAAAATATCGTCTCTGATAGCTTGCGAGCGCTCGCTCAGAAGCAGCTCCTGCAAAAGGGCGAAAATTTCGCTCTCATGCGCCAGCGTGCAGCCGTAGTAGGGATCAAGGTAATAATCTAGACACAACAAGAGCGAGGCTTTCTCGGCCTCATCATCACCTAGCAAAACGGCGGCGATGCCCTCTATGCCGCCCTCTGCTATCCGTCTATGACTATCGTCGTAAAAAACTGCGCGCGTCAAATTTTGCCTTTTTACGTGTCGTTTTACTCGGTCTTGGCTGCATCCCACGCGAAGATCGTCTTGCCCTCGGCGTCGGTCGCTACGTCGCCCATACCCATGATGTTGTAGCCGCAGTCGACGTAGTGCACCTCGCCGGTCACGCCGCTAGCTAGGTCGCTAAGCAGATACATCGCGCTATTGCCGACGTCATGCGTCGTGACGTTGCGTTTTAGCGGGCTGTTTACTTCGTTGTAGCGTAAAATCATCCTAAAGTCGCCTATTCCGCTTGCCGCAAGCGTTTTGATCGGGCCTGCGCTGATGGCGTTTACGCGGATACCGCGCGCGCCAAGATCGTGAGCGAGATAGCGCACTGAACTTTCAAGAGCCGCTTTTGCAACGCCCATTACGTTGTAGTGAGGTACAAATTTCGGCCCTCCGAGATAAGTTAGCGTGAGCACCGAGCCGCCCTCTTTTAGCACCGGCAGCACCGCGCGCGTGAGGCTTAGCAGCGAATACACGCTCGTGCCCATCGCGATATCAAAGGCCTCCTTGGTTGTATTTACAAACTCGCCCTCTAGCGCCTCTTTGGGCGCATAGGCCACTGCGTGCACGACGAAATCTATCTCGCCAAGGTCTGCTTTGATGTGATCCGCAAGGCCGTCTAGGTGGGCTTGGTTATTTACATCTAGCTCATAGACAAATTTACTCCCGAACTCCTCCGCGATCGGCTCTACGCGTTTTTTCAGCGCGTCGTTTAGGTAGGTAAACGCCATTTGTGCACCCTGTTCGTGACAAGCTTCGGCGATGCCGTAAGCGATAGATTTGGCGTTAGCGACGCCGACGATGAGGCCTTTTTTGCCTTTTAAAATCATTATTTCTCCTTTCTATTTTTGCTTGGCTTTTGACTTAAAATTCTATAAATTAAAATTTGCAAAATCTCGCGAAACGCCAAATTTAAAACCAAATTTGATAGCGGCAGTATCGCGAAGCTAGACTAGGCGGCTTAAAATTTTGCGACGGGAGTTACCATATTAGGTAATGACCGAGCAAAATTTTAAGACAACGAAGTATAGCGATGCGAGACAACGCGCATAAGCTCCAAAAACTTCGATGCGTCCCAGCTCGCCGTACCTACTAGCACCCCGTCACAGTTTGTGATCCTCACTATCCCACCGATATTTGCGGCATTTACGCTACCCCCGTAAAGTAGCGGCGCGCTCGTCTGCTCGCGGATGAAATTTAATATCTCCTCAATCTGCTCCGCGCTCGCGCTCCTGCCCGTGCCTATAGCCCAGATTGGCTCATAGGCGATTAGTAACCGCTCGTAGCCAAGCTCGATATTTTTTAGCTGCTCGGCCAAAAACTCTTTCGTACCGCCCGCTTCGTTCACGCTCAAATTTTCGCCGATGCAGTAAACGATCTGCCAACCAGCCTTTGCGGCGAAGTCAAATTTAGCGCGCAAAAGCTCCTCTCTCTCGCCGAGTTCGCGCCGTTCGGAGTGTCCGATCAGCACGCTTTTTATGCCAAACTCATCCATCATCGCCTTGCCGATCTCGCCGGTGTGAGCGCCGCTTTCGCACGGGTAGAAATTTTGCGCGCCGAGTTTAAATTTATGAGCTGTAAGATCAAACGCGCTAAAGGGCGGAAACACCGTCACGTCGTCGTTTGCGCTTAAATTTGCATCTAAAATTTCAGCATATTTTGCAAAGCTCGCTCTAGTGTGATTGCACTTTAAATTTGCTAAAAACCTCACTCCGCAGCCTTTCTAAGCGGCTTTATGCCAGGTAGCTCCTTGCCCTCGATGAGCTCTAAGCTCGCGCCGCCGCCAGTTGAGATAAATGTCATCTCGTCAGCATCTCCCGCGCGCTCGACGACGTCGGCCGTATCGCCGCCGCCCACGACCGTAGTCGCGTGTGTATCGATGATGGCGTGGCTCATTTTGATGCTGCCTTTGCTAAATTTATCCATCTCAAAAACACCCATCGGCCCGTTCCACCAGATGGTTTGCGCGTCGGCGATGACCTCTTTAAAGAGCCTAATCGACGCAGGCCCGATATCTAGCCCCATCCAGCCGCTTGGTATCTCTTGAGCCGGGACGAATTTCACGGCGCTTTCTGCCGAAAAGGTCTGAGCTGCGACGACGTCTACGGGCAGGTAAATTTTAACGCCAAGCTCCTTACCTTTTTGTAAAATTTGCCTTGCATCTTCGATGAGATCTTCTTCGAGTAGCGAGTTTCCGATATTTTCACCCATTGATTTTAAAAACGTAAACGCCATGCCGCCGCCGATTATCAGCTTATCCACGCGCGGAAGCAGGTTGTGCAGGGCTTGCAGCTTACCGCTTACCTTGCTGCCGCCCACGACCGCGACGAACGGACGCGCAGGGTGCTTGATGAGATTTTGAGCGAAATTTATCTCCTTTTGCAGCAAAAATCCCGCCGCCTTATGCTTCTCATCGTAAAATTTAGTGATCGCCTCGACCGAGCTGTGCGCCCTGTGGCAGACGCCAAACGCGTCGTTGATATAAAATTCGCCGTATTTAGCAAGCTCGCCGGCTAGCGCCTCATCGTTTTTGGTCTCGCCCTTTTCAAAGCGCAAATTTTCAAGAAGTAAAATTTCGCCAGGCTTCAATGCAGCGGCTTTAGTTTTGGCGTCCGCGCCGATGACGTCCTCGGCAAACACAACCTCGTGGCTCAGTAAAAGCGAGAGTCTCTTTGCGACGCCTCGCAGCGAAAATTTCTCCTCAAAGCCGTTTTTAGGGCGTCCCAGGTGGCTAGCCAAAACCACGCTGCAGCCGTTATCGAGGCAGTAGCGGATAGTAGGGATCGCCGCGCGAATTCGGCGATCGTCGGTAATGTTTAAAAACTCGTCCATCGGCACGTTAAAATCGCACCTGATGAATACTTTCGCGCCGTTAAGTCCCAGATCGTTGATCGATAAAATTTCACTCATTTTTAGCCCTTTACGGCGCGTAAGGCGAGATCTATAAGGCGGTGCGAGTAGCCCCATTCGTTGTCGTACCACGCAAAAATTTTAACCATATCGCCGCAGATCACCTGCGTAGTATCGCTAGCTACTATGCTGCTGTACGAGCTAGTGCAAAAGTCGCTGCTAACGCGCGAGTCGTCATCTACGAGCAAAATCCCCTTCATCGAGCCGTCCGCAGCTTCTCTAAACGCCGCGTTTATCTCCTCCGCGCTTGCGCTCTTACCCAAAATCGCCGTTAGATCGACCATCGAGACGTTAGCAACTGGCACGCGGACCGCTTGGCCGTGCATCTTGCCGTTTAGCTGCGGAAGAACCTTGGCTATAGCCTTTGCCGCGCCTGTCGTGGTCGGAGCGATATTTAGCGCCGCGGCGCGCGAACGGCGGAAGTCTTTGGCTTTGACATCGACTAAGCTCTGTCCGTGCGTATAGGCGTGGATCGTCGTCATAAGCGCCTTTTGGATGCCGAATTTTTCATCAAGTACCTTTGCCACGGGTGCTAGGCCGTTTGTGGTGCAGCTGGCGTTTGAGATGATAGCTTCGCCCGCGTACTTATCGTCGTTCACGCCGACTACAAAGGTCGGCGTATCGTCCTTCGCAGGGGCGCTCATAACAACTTTTTTTACGTCGCGAGCTAGATAGGGCTCGCATTTTTCTGTAGTTAAAAATTTACCCGTGCACTCCAAAACCACATCCACGCCGTAATCTGCATAATTTAGCTCATTTAGGTCGCGAGTCGAAAATACGCGGATCTTTTTGCCGTCCACCTCGATGTGTCCGTCGTCTATGATCCGCACATCGTGCTTAAACTCGCCGTGCACGCTGTCGTATTTGAGCAGATAGCGCGTCATATCGCGCGTAGCCGTGTCGTTGAATGCGACCAGCTCGACATCCTCGCCGGCGAAATTTCGCTCCAAGATGATGCGCGCCGCGCACCTACCGATCCTTCCAAAGCCATTAATTGCGATTTTTACTGCCATAAGGTTCTCCTTATTTGGGATGTTTTCAGCTGGAATTTTACTAAATTTGGGTTAATCTTTGATTAAATAAAAAGTCGCGAAATCTAGGATTTACTTTTTGGCTATATAATTCGCGAACTTTTTTTTAAAGGAGAAAAAATGAGACGAATTGTATTCTCGTCATTAGCGGCAATCGCGCTTTTAAGCGGATGCAACCAACCTAAGGCCGACACGGCTCCACAGCAAACGCAAGAGCCCGTAACGCACACGATCGTATTTCTGCTCGGAGAGACCGGAGATAAGCGCATCAGCCTTAGCTCGAACGATATGTTCGCAACGGGCGTGCTAACCGACGAAAAAGGTAAAAAGCATAATCTCAAGCGCGCTGCTTCCGCAAGCGGTATAATGCTTACGAACGCCGAAGGTATCGAGCTTCTTTTCAAACGCGGAGAGGGAGTGTATACGCCGGGCAAAGGCAAGAAGGATATTCCGGTAACCTACACCGAATATGAGCACAAAAACGGCGAAATGATGTAGCCGCGGCGGGGTTAAATTTGAGCGCCATGAAAAGCGAATTAAATTTAACCCCTCGTTTCTAATTTCGGCTTATTTATCCCTAGCAAAATTTAATTCTCGTTTCGACCTCTTTGATCTGCGATGAAATTCAACCTTCTGTTTTCGCTTCTTTCATCTACGCAAATTTAGCTTTTTTGTAAATTTAAGCTCTCGCTCGCCAAAAGCAAGCTCCGTGAGCTCGAAATCCTTAAATTTTAAAAAATATCCATTTGATCTGCGCTTTACCAGCGATTTTTTTGATCTTCAACCGAATTTCACTTCAAATTTGCTAAACTGCGCCGAAATTTTAGCAAGCCGGTGCAAATACGGCGTAAACAGATAATTTAGCGAGATTGCCGCATGGATAGCATTAAATTTTACCTAAACGATTACGAAATTGAGGGTGAAAGCTTTACCGAAGTCGTCGTTGCGATAAACGGCGAGCCTCTGCTCGAGCTAATTAGGCGGCGCGAGCAAAGCTTTGCCGCAAAGGACGGGCAGGCCAGCATCGCGGGAAGCTATGCTTATTTGAGCTTGATCGATTTTGAGGAGCTATTTTTGCGTGCTGCACTTGAGGCTGATTTGGCGCAAGATGAGCGGGACGTCGTGCTACTAGGCTGTCCGTGCGGGATCTGGAGCTGCTGGTATCTCGCGCTTAGGGTTAAATTTGAAGCAGATACGGTTAAATTTGCCGAGTTTAAAAACCTGCGCCGCAAAGATTGGCGGTATGGGCTTGAGTTTAAATTTGACCGCGTGAGCTTTGTGGACGAAATTTCGAAAATCGCCTCTTTTAATAAGCTCTGAAATTTAGATCTAAATTTAGGAAATTTTAACGGCGCGATCGAAACTGCGGCGAAATAAACTCGTCTTAGACTCGGTAAAATTTGGCTTTGAAGCCATAATAAGCTGTCGCGAGAGCTTATAGTATTAAAATTTTCGCCTTGCCACTTCGCAAAACCTCCAGCAAAATATCATAAAATTTGCCCAGCCTTAGCTTTAAAATTCCGCCCCTTTTGATGATCAAGCAGACCTGTCCGCTCCGCTCGCCAAGCGCGTCGTAGAGCGCATCTAAATTTGCGACGTATTTGGGCTCGAAATCCAGCGCTGCGGCAAACAGCGCGAAAATTTGATCTTTGCGTCTGATCTTTGCGCCGTCGACGATGATCTTTGCGGCGCTGCGCGTTTTAAAATTTAAACTCATTGCACGCGCTCGAAGCTTTCGTAATGATCGGCGGTGTAAAAGATCAGCCCGTCGTTTGAAAATATCAGCCGCTTCGCACCGCGCGCGCCGCCGCGATACTCGATATCGCACTCGCGCCAGATCCGCCCCTTTTTATCAGGCAATCTGCGCTCGAAATTGCCGAAGCGGTCGCCGCCGATGCTCTTGCCGCGCGCGTATCGCCACAGATCGCCGCCCTGCCAACCAAGCTCGCCCGCCTGCTTTTTCGTGATAAAATTTTGCGGCAAAGCGCCCGTACGGCGGATATGAGCGCTCACGCACTCCCTGCTTATGCAGGGCTCGTCTGAGGGCTGATTTTTAGAATTTACGGCGGGATTTTGCGAGTTTGAAGCTTCATAATCTGCGCTGTGCCGCGTGTGGACGTCCGCCTCGTCTTTAGAATCTGTCGCGCCGCGCTCGTTTGCTCGCGGATGAGATTTTAAATTTCTCGTATCTGCTCCGAGCCCTGCTCCGCCGTCTGCGTTTCTTGCGCCGCTCTTATCTTTTACGCCGGCGTCGCTTGCGGGATTTTCGTAGCTTGAAATTTCGCGATCGGTGCCGCGTTTAGGATCTTGCGCGCCGCTTTTACGAGAAGCGGCATCCAGGGTTTTGGAGGTAAAAACCCGCTCATCTTTAGCCGCGGAGCCGCGCGAATTGGAGATAAAATTTAGCGCCAAAAGAAGTGCTGCGAAAATTGCGAGCGGGATCAGCTTTTTTGCCACCGCTAGCCTCTTTTACGCGTGGCGAAGCGAAAATACGCGACGATTATCGCGGCGATTGCAGCCAAAATTAGCGGCGCGATCCACGGAGCTTCTTTTATCCGCTCGTAAAGCCCGCGCACGAAATCGCCCGCGTAGTAGCTCAGTAGCCCCACCACGAGTGCCCAAATGAGCGAGCTTACGGCATTGATGACGCTAAATTTTAAAAACGAATATTTTGTGATGCCGATCGCGATCGGTACGAGAGTTTTGAGGCCGTAGATAAATTTTTTGATTAAAATTATGCGGTCGCCGTATTTGCGAAACAAAATCTGCGCCAGAGCGAGGTTGCGGCGCTGTTTGCGCAGATAGGGCATAATCTCCTTTTTATTGTAGCGGCTTACTAAAAACAGCCCCGAATCGCCTATAAAGTTCGATATGCAGGCGATTACGATGCATAAGACGATATTGAGCTCGCCAGCCGAGCTTAGCACGCCCGCTGCCGCAAGCGCCAAAAATCCTCCGCCCAGCGAATACAAAAACAGTATCAGATACCCCCACGTATGGAGGTTTTCAAACATCGACTCCATCAAATCCTTTCATAAAATTCTATTAAATTTTAGGTTTTAAATTTCAAAATTTTGAGGCTTTTATGCGCCGAAATTCCGCTGCGACAAAATTTATTAGCATACGCTCTTTTGATTTTGCGGGCTTGTCGGCGGCAGCTAAATTTAAAGCTCTAAATTTAGGACGACCGAGCAAAATTTACGCTTTTTGATAGTTGCCGCATAAAGTTCTGCATGCGCGATTTCAAAGCTCGCGCGAGGCTAAATTTAGAAAAACGCTAAATTAAAATTTGCAAAGTTTCGCAAGCAAGCGGCGCTAAATTTCACAAACGTTTAAATTTCAGCTGCGATCGTCGGACTAAATTTCGGCTAAATTTGGACTAAATTTAACCGCTAAAGCGCCCGCGCACAGGCTATGTTCTTTGAAATCAATATCCGCCCTCCGCGCCGATTATACGCATCAAAAACGCGTAGCCGTCGCTGTTCGGATCAAAAGCGCGATCGCTTTTAGTCTCCAGCACCGAGCCGCCCAAGCTCACGCCAGCGAATAATCCGCCCTTGTTCGTAAAGACGTACATATCTTGATTTAGTACGTCCAGCGCGCCCGAGTCCGCGCTGTAATTGCCCGCGACCGCCGTCGCATCGCCCGAGAGCGTGATTTGGGATTTTCGCATCTTTTCGATCACGTCGTCATTCATCACGAAAATGACTAGGTAGTTATCCTCGTAACCGATCTGAAGTCCGATGCTGGCGCTACTGATCTCTGCGCCGCTTACGCTGCGCGCGCCGTCGTTATTGTAGACGATGATCCCCTCGCCGTACATTCCGCCTATGATGAAGCCCAGCTTTTTGACGCTAGGGAAGATCACGATCGCGCGGGCTTGCTGCGCTAGATATTTGTACTGCGAGTTTGTGCGCATTACCGACGAATAGGCGCTTGCGCTGTTGATGATGAGCTCATCATCGGCAAATGCCGCGTTAAAAAGCAAAAATAAAGTGATTATAAATTTTTTCATTTCATACTCCTTATTTGGCTATCTCGACCGCGCGAAGCTCGCGTATGACGTTAACTTTGATCTCGCCTGGGAATTGAACCTTATCTTGGATCTCAGAGGCGATCTCTTTGGCGACCAAAACTGCCTCGTCGTCGTTCATAAGCTTAGCGTTTGCGATGACGCGGATCTCCCGACCTGCGTTGATCGCATAGGCCTGCTTGACGCCCGTTTTACTCATCGCGATCGCTTCGATGTCGCTAACGCGCTTTAGATAGCTTTCTAGCACCTCTCGTCTGGCGCCCGGGCGCGCGGCACTTAGCGCGTCTGCGGCACAGACTGCGGCGCTTTCTACGCTGGTGGCCTCCTCGTGGCCGTGGTGGGCGTAGATCGCATTTATAACTACCGGATGCTCTTTATAACGGCGGCAAACTTCGGCGCCCAGATCTACGTGCGAGCCCTCGTATTCGTGAGTTAGCGCCTTGCCGATGTCGTGAAGCAGGCCCGCCCGCTTGGCTAGCTTTTGATCTCCGCCCGTTTCTGCGGCGATAATACCCGCAAGATGCGCGACCTCAAGGCTGTGCGCAAGGGCGTTTTGACCGTAGCTGGCGCGAAATTTAAGCTTACCGATAAGTTTTAAAATTTCGGGATGAATTTTACTAAGGCCTAGATCCATTACGATATTTTCGCCCTCTTCGGCGATGCTAGCTTCAAATTCGTCGCTTACTTTTTTGTAGATGTCCTCGATGCGCGCAGGCTGAATTCTGCCGTCCTCGATAAGAGTTTCGATGACGCGAACGGCGATGGCGCGGCGGTAGAGATTGTGCGAGCTTACGATGATAGCATTCGGAGTATCATCGATGATGACGTCCACGCCAAGAGTCATCTCAAGCGCCTTTATGTTACGCCCCTCCTTGCCGATGATACGGCCTTTGAGCTCGTCGTTTTTGATATTTACGACATTGATAAGCCGCTCTGCCGCAAACTCGCCCGCAAAGCGCGACGTAGCCTGCGCCAAAATATAATTCGCCTTTTTTCGCGCCTCTTTTTTGGCTTCCTCTTCATATTTTCGCACGATGTGAGCGATGTCGGTGCGGCTTTGCTCCTCGACCTTCTTAAGCACCTGCGCGCGCGCCTCATCCTGAGTAAAGCCCGCCACGCGCTCAAGCACCTTAAGCGCCTCGGAGAGCTTCTCTTCATAGCTTTTCTTTAAATTTGAGCCCTCTTCGTAGAGGAATTTCGCCTCTTTTTTGGCGCTTTCGAGCTCTTTTTTGCTATCTTTTAAAATTTCTTGCTCGGTTAGAAGCGCGCGCTCCTTTTTGCCGAGCTCGTCAAATTTAACGTTAAATTCCTTCTGTAGTTTGCTTGATTTGTCGTCGTATTTTTTCTTCGCTTCAAACTCGGCTTCCTGCACCGAAATTTTAGAATTTCGCAAGATGCCCTCGGCTTCAAATTCTATCGCTTTAGCTTTGGCTTTGGCTTGTTCGACGAAGAAATCGTAATTGGCGTTATTGATCTTTCTAGCTACTAAGTATCCTATGCCAGCGCCCACCGCAAGAGCGCACAAGGCGATTAAAATCTCTATCATACTTTCCTCTTTTTAGGTAATTTTGGCTCGGAGTTATGTAAAAATCGCCCTTTACGTCGTGATCAAGCGATAAAATTTCGCTGCAAAAGCAGTCTTTTATACTCACGAACGCGATTGCGGGCTTAAGCTTCAGACCTGAAAAAAACATATCGTAAAATCCTTTCCCATGTCCTATTCTAGCCATTGCGCCATCCACTCCGATAGCTGGAACCACGGCTAGATCGACCTTTTTAAAATACCCGTTTTGCGGAAGCGTCTGGCGCAATCCAAAGCGCGAAATTTTAAAAGGTAAACGCAATCTTACCATTTTTAAACTAATATCCACCATAAACGGGACGTAAAATTCGCAGCTTTTTGATAGCTTTTTTCTTAAAATCAAAACGTTCGGCTCGTAGCTCATCGGCAAAAATATTAAAATTTTACGAGCTTTTAAAAATTTCACTAGCCCCTCTATGCGCCTTAAAAGCAGATAATGCTCGCATCTAGCTGCGCGCGCGGCGTAAGATTTCAGGCGAGATTTACAGATTTTTCTAAATTCATTCTTTTGCATCGTTTGATCTTTCGAATAAAATATTAACGCTTATTTTAGCTATTTTTTGTATAATTTTGCGATAAAATTCTCAAGGTTTAGTATGAAATTTCGTTTTTTTCTAGCGCTTTTTACGGCTTTTTTGTTTCTTGCAGGTTGCGGAGATGATGAAGATAAAAAATCAAGCGATACCCCGACCGAGGCCAACGCCACGCAGCCGCAGTCCGAAACCGAAGCCGTAATCCAGGTCGATTATACCGCTCCTTTTACACTTCAGCTTAATAACGGAAAAATTTTAAATATGCAAAAGACGAAGCAGGGTTTTCGAATCGATAATAACTCCACCGTGACGCTATTTACGTTTTTTACGCCATGGTGCGACGCCTGTGCCGTGCAGGTAAGCGCACTAAATGCCGCCAAACAAGCCTACTCAGGCAAGCTTGACATAATCGGCGTGATGATCGGTGATGCAAATTTAGACGATGCAAAAAATTACGCAAGCGCGCACGAGGTAAATTACGCGATCGCTTACGGCGAGGCGAACGACTTTTTCATCAAGGCGCTAGGCGGCATAAACGAAGTGCCGTATATGGCGATCTACGACGAAAAGGGCGAGTTTAGCGCGCAGTATTTCGGGCTGATGCCGGAAGAAATTTTAATGACCGAATTGGAGAAAATTTTCTGATGTTCGAATTTTTTAAAAAGGGGCTTAGCAAGACCATAGGTGCGATGCTGGACGCGAAGGGCGAGGATAAAATTTCAAAAGAAATTCTAGAAGAGATGCTGCTTGAAGCCGACGTAGGCTACGAGCTCGTGGAGGAAATTTTAGAAAAACTGCCTGCAAAAAAGCTGGTCGCCAAAGATGATCTCAAGGACGTTTTAAAGAGCTATTTCGATTACGAGATTGCGCGAGCTGTGGATGAAAAGCCTTTCGTCGAGCTTATTTTAGGCGTAAACGGCGCAGGCAAGACCACCAGCATCGCAAAGCTTGCAAATTTATATAAAAATAGCGGCGAAAGCGTGATTTTAGGCGCATGCGATACCTTTCGCGCGGGCGCGGTCGAGCAGCTGCGCAGATGGGCGCAGATTCTAAATTTGCCGATCGTAGCGACCGCGCAGGGGCACGATCCCGCGGCCGTGGCGTTTGACACCGTAAGCTCGGCAAGCGCAAAAAACATCGATCGCGTCCTGATCGACACCGCGGGACGCCTGCAAAATCAGAAAAATTTAGCCACGGAGTTAGAGAAGATCGTGCGCATATGCGACCGCGCAAAAAGCGGCGCACCGCACCGCAAGATCATCGTGCTCGACGCCACTCAGGGCAATCACAGCGTCGCGCAAGCTAGGGCATTCAACGAGATTGTGAAGCTCGACGGCATCATCATCACGAAGCTCGACGGCACGCCCAAAGGCGGCGCACTTTTCGCCATAGCGCGCGAACTGCGGCTGCCGATACTTTTCGTCGGCGTGGGCGAGCGGATGGAGGATTTAGCGGAATTTAACTCGGATGAGTTCGTAGAGACGCTGGTGGATGGGATTTACGCCTAAGCCTCGCGCCTGCTTAAATTTACATATTCTCGCCGAACAAGCTTAAATTTTACGCGCCGAAATGCTCGGCAAATTTTGCCGCTTTATTATCTTAGAATAAATTTTACTTAGAATTTTACAATTTTCGTTTAGAATTTTGCAAAATTTTAGCTCACGCACCGCATAAAAACGCGCTCGCCCACGTCCATTCGCACCAAAATACGCAAAATCTCGCCGCCATCAGCAAAGCAGCGCGCTTATAAGAATTCCTCAATGATCTCAAGCTGTTTAAATTTTACGGTTATACTCTGTCCGCTCGCAAAGATAAAATCATACTCGCAAACGCCTCTAGGCTTTAGCGAAAATTGATGAACTATCAGATCGTTATTTTTAAAGCTCTTATCGTCCGTTTTGAAGCGGACGGCTAGGACGTTTTTGAAAACAAATTTAAAATTTCTATCTCGGTAGGGCGATAAAAATTTCATCGTCAGTCTATCTTCGTTTTTTAAAATGCCAAATTTAAATTCAGTCAAAACGGCGTCGTGAAGGGTTTCTTTCGTACTGAACAGATACCTTTTCGGATCCGAGACGAACTGCCTGATAGGCTTTGCTATTTCGTTTTCATTCTTGCGAAGCGACCTAAAATAGTCGTCAAAATACCAGATACCGTCCTTTCTTTTTATTTTCGCCGTGATCATCCGTCCGTCCATTTGCGCGTTTTTCTTAAATTTTACTCACGTACACTGCATAAAAAACGCGCTCACCCGCGTCCGCTCGCACCAAAACACATATAAAATCCCGCCGCTGCCGAAATATACCTCGCCGCCTTGCTCGCAGCTTGGAAGCTCGCTGTCAAGCTGCATCAAAAACTCCATCTTTTCGCCGCATATAGGGCACGTCGGCACCGAGGCGCCCTGTATCCACGAGGGCTCGCCGCCGATGCGCGCAAGATTTTGTCTGCTGTTTGACATCCCCCAGTCCTGAGCCGCCCAGCGCGCCGGCGTGGGCGTAAGTGTTACTTCGCACTCCTTTATCGGTTCGTCCTGCACGTATTCGACCTGCGTCCTTTCGCCGATACGCCGCGGCATACCCTGCGCGTCGTGCTCGTAAAAGACTATCTCCCCTTCGTTTACCTCTCTAACGTGAGCGGCGAGGGTTAGGCGAGACAGCGAGCGCACGGGCAAGTCGCGGGGCAGCGGATCAAGCGTGATGATATGAAAAAGCGGATTTTGCGCATCGCCGTCCGCCTCATCCAAAACCCCGCCGAGCTTATAGCCTGCCTTGCCGCCCTCAAACCGCCAGGTCGGATGGTGTTTCGCCAGATGCGGCGCATAGGGTGCGCCGAAATAGCCGCGCGGAAAGATTATGTGATACACGCGCTGCCCGCAGTATCTTTTGAGCCTGGTTTTCTCGCCGCCAAAGCAAATTTCATCGTTCGACGCTTTTTGTGATTTATCGGAGTCGGCTTCGTCTGCGCCAAATTTAACCCGCTCAAAAGTAAATCCGACGGCCTCCAGCCAATAGCCAATATATTCAAGCAGGTCGCACGGACGGTCGAAGAAGTCCTCTGCAAGCGCGAACTCGCAGGCAAATTTTATATTTTGCGGATCGCGGGTTTGCAGCAAGCAGCTAAAAATTTTTTGTTTGTCATCTTTGCTCGTCTGCGGATCCGCAAGCTTCTCGCGCCAGATTTGCGAGCTCTCGTAACTAAGCCCGCGCCACGGATACTCCGCGTAATACGCGCTCTCATTCGGCTGCAATTTAAAAAGCTCACCCAGATACGGGTGCAAAAACGGCGCAAACTCGAGGCTCGCCGGGGCGATGACCTCTTCGGCGTTTTTCCAGCGCGCGCTCTTTTCATCTCTGCCGCGTTGCCGCGCATTTTTGCCTGCGCTTTCGTCCGCCCGCGCCAAGCGTGCATTATCTCCCGTCTGCGCCGCGCTTTCATTCTGCTTCGTTTCGCGCTCCTCTGCCGCCTCTTCGCGCAAAATTTCAACCGCCGTAGCGATCAGAGCTTTAAAATCCTCCTCGCCTACGTAGCCCAGAGCGTCCTTTAGCAGCGTGCCGCCCTCTTGCCGCCCGCACAGCAGGCTATCCGCTAGCGCAAAATACGCCGTCTCGTTACCTTGCAGCTGCCAAAACCGCTCGTATAAATTAGGTATGCTAAAGCCGTCGCGTTCGAAATCTCGCGCCAGATTTAGCGCCTCATCCCGTTTATCCATCTTATTTCCTTTTGCGATTTTATTTTGATAATTCTAGCGTAAATTTAGGTTAAAATTTTGAAGGCGACTTATTTTATATGTCAAAATTCCGGCAAAAATATGAGAGATTAAATTCGGTGGTAAATTAAAATTTAAAAGTGTGCCGAGCCCCGTAGAGCCCGGCTAAATTTTAGAATAGCTCTTAAATTTAAAAGCTATCGTCTCTTTTTTCAAAGATCAGATGCAGCACGTAGGTCACGGCAAAAGTCAAGGTGCTAGGCACGATCCAGCCGAGCATCGAATCATAAAACGGCATCATCTTCACAAACGACGTCACAAGCGGCACCGAAATCCCCAAAATATCAAGTCCGTTTATGACGCCCTCGACGACGCAGACATAGACGCAGGCGCGGTAAATCAGCTTGCTCGAATCGATCCACGGATTAATCAGCGAGAGGATTATCAGCATGATCGAGATCGGATAGATGGCGACGAGCACGGGGATGGAGCCTTTGATGATGGTCGTAAGGCCGAAATTTGCGACTCCAAAGCCGATCACGCACCAAGCGATCGCCCAGGTTTTATATTTGATCTTGCCCTTCGTAAGCTCTTCGAAGTATTCGCTAGCCGAGCTTATAAGCCCTAACGTCGTGGTGATGCAGGCTAGAAAAAACGCACTGCCTAGGATCACGACGCCAACTCTTCCGAAATAATGATCGCTTACTCGCGACAAAAGCTCCGCTCCGTTGATATTCGGCGTATCTTTAAAAAGCTCTGCGGAGGTCGCGCCCAGATAGCCCAGCATAAAATATATCGTCATCAGTATGACGCCCGACATCATTCCTGCTTTTATCGTGGAGGTTACAAGGTGTTTTTCGTCGCTAACGCCGGTTGCTTTAATGGCGTTAATTACGATGATTCCAAATGCCAGCGACGCAAGCGCGTCCATCGTCTGATAGCCCTCTACGAAGCCCTTTGCTGCGGCGTGATCGACATACTCTCCGCTAGGAGCGACGAAACCTCCGATCGGAAATAAAAATCCCGCGCCGAAAAGCAGCAAAATAAGCGCCAAAAGTATCGGCGTGAGGTATTTTCCTAGCAGATCGACGAGCTTTGAAGGGTTCATACAGATGTAATAGTTCAGCGCAAAATATGCCGCAGAATAAACAAATAGCCAAATTTGAAGACGCTCTTCTGCAATAAAAGGCTTAATCGCGATGTCAAAAGGCATATTTGCCGCGCGCGGTATCGCAAAAAGCGGCCCGATCGTAAGATATAAAAGCGCGGTAAAAACGATCGCAAACACCGGATCTATGCGGCGCACCAGGCTCTGAAGTCCCTTTGCGCGCGCAATGCCTGCGACGCCGAGCACTGGCAGAAGCACCGCCGTAGCGCAAAAAAACATTATCGCGATATAAAAATTTTGCCCCGACTCCCTGCCAAGACCCGGCGGAAAAATAAAATTTCCCGCACCGAAAAACATCGCAAATAGCGTAAGCGATATCGTCAAAAACTGGCTTCTACTAAGCTTACCCTTCATCTTAAACCTTCTTTAAATAAAGTAAAGTTTGTATTATAGTTATAAATGTTTAAAACATATTTAAATTTAGCCGCAAATCCTTTGTTCCGTGATTTTTGATTCCGCAAACAGCACGCGGGGCGGCTAAAATTTTAAAAATTTTAAGTATAATTTCGCGAAATTCAAGGCTAAATTTAGACAAAATGAGCGAGGGATAAAGATGGCGAAGATTAAAACCACGATTTTTGAGTGTCAGCACTGCGGCAATCAGCAAAGCAGATGGCTCGGCAGATGCCCCGACTGCGGCGCATTCGATAGCTTCGTCGAGCTTAAGCCCGCTCAGATTAAGGCGCTAAAAGAGATCGAGGGCGAGCTTGCCCGCACCTCGTCCGCAAGCGCCAAAGCGATCAGCGAGATAGAAATCGAACAAATTTCGCGCATCGACACCAAGGATAGCGAGCTAAATTTAGTCCTCGGAGGCGGCGTCGTGGAGGGCTCGCTCGTGCTAATCGGCGGCAGCCCCGGTATCGGAAAATCCACGCTGCTGCTTAAGATCGCGGCGAATTTAGCAAGCGACGACCGCGCCGTGCTTTACGTAAGCGGCGAAGAGAGCGCCAGCCAGATCAAAATGCGTGCGCAGCGGCTGGGCGCGATAAGCGAGCAGCTGTTTTTGCTCACCGAGATCAATCTGAGCGCCGTGCTTGAAGAGGTGGAGCGCAGGGATTATAAGTTTATCGTCATCGACAGCATCCAGACGCTTTTTAGCGACAAAGCCCCCTCTGCGCCTGGCTCGATCACGCAGGTGCGCGAGATCACGTTCGAGCTGATGCGACTTGCCAAAGCGCGCGGGATTTCGATCTTCATCATCGGCCATATCACCAAAGAGGGCTCGATCGCGGGCCCGCGCATATTAGAGCATATGGTGGACGTGGTGCTGTATTTCGAGGGCGATGCGAGCAAACAGCTTAGAATTTTACGCGGTTTTAAAAACCGCTTCGGGGCTACGAGCGAGGTGGGGATTTTTGAGATGGGGCCGCACGGGCTCGTCAGCGCCAAGGACGTCGCGAGTAAATTTTTCACGCGCGGCAAGGCGGTAAGCGGCTCGGCGATTACGATCACGATGGAGGGCACGCGCGCGCTCGTCGTGGAGATCCAAGCACTCGTGTGCGAGAGCGGCTACCCGAAGCGCAGCGCCACGGGCTTTGATAAAAACCGCCTCGATATGCTTCTGGCGCTACTTGATCGCAAGCTTGAGATCGGGCTTGGCGGATACGACGTCTTCGTAAACGTAAGCGGCGGCGTAAAAATCACCGAAACAGCGTGCGATCTTGCCGTCGTCGCGGCGATCGTAAGCAGCTTCAAAAACCGCCCGATCAGCAAAGAGAGCGTCTTCATCGGCGAGGTGAGCCTAAACGGCGAGATCAGGGAGATCTTCAACCTCGATACGCGCCTGAAAGAAGCCGCGATGCAGAAATTTAAAAACGCGATCGTCCCGATGAAGCCGCAAAACACGCAGGGGCTTAAAATTTTTCACGCCACCGAGATCACGCAAATTTTAGATTGGATGTGAGACGGTGCGCTTCTTGGCTTCGGCTTGGCAGAGGTGCGAGCAAGCGAAAATGGACTTTGAGCAGCAAGGGACGCGTTGCTTTTACATGGGCGCGGCGAAGGGCGCAAATACGCCGCTTTTTGCATGGCTCACAAGCAAGCGCAAATGGGCTTGATCGCTAAGGCGCGATTTTTGGAATTTCACGTATCGTAGCGGCTCAAAAATTCGTTTGAGCTTTAAAACGGCTCGGCGACGGTGCGGTTAAAATTTAATCATTTGCGCCGCATCCCAGGCCAATACAAGGCAAGCGCTTTGCGGCGCAAATTTTAAAATTTTGCCGCAATGCGGCGCAAAGCCAAGCTCGGTAGGTCCTTGCGTCGCACAAAATTCTATCGCGGCGCGCAGTACGTATCGCATGGGGCTAAGAGCCGATAAAATTTTAGCGGCGCCAAGCTCTCATGCGCGGGTGCGGATACCACAAGCAAAGTATCGCGCGCCGAGCCGAATGAGCGCTGCTGCGACACGCTGCAACCTAGGGGGCTTGCTAACGAGACGCTACGCAAGCCAAAGCGCGCAAGTCCGCCTCACGTAGCCAAAAGACAAAGCCTACAAGGCGGCAAGATAGCAACGCAGCGAGAGCGCGATGAAATTTTAACGCAGGCCGCATAAGCCGTCGGCAAAGCCTAATTCTACGGACAGGTTCCGCGGATAAAATTTCGCAAATTTAGAGTGGATAAAATTTCATAAATTTAAACGGAGAGGTGCGTATGAGCCCAGGCATAATCGTCAAATTCGTCATTTTGTTTTTCATCAAAGCCCGCAGCTTAAACATCAA
>NZ_CALHIK010000179.1 GCF_938030785.1 uncultured Campylobacter sp. | reverse complement strand
CTCCAGATGTCCCAGATCTCGCGCTCCACGCAAAGCTCGTCCGAAAAATCCAAAATACTCTCGTGTATCAGCACGCCCGCGTCTACCTCGCCGCTTAAGACCGCGCCCTCGATTTCTAGGAAGTTTTTATAAACTATACGCGCCTGCGGGTATGCCATGCGAAAAAGAAGTGCGTTTGTCGTGTGTTTGCCGCTGAGCGCGACTTTGAAATTTCGCTTTAAAATCGCACCCTTTTTCTTAACCAGCTTTGGGCCGTAGCCCTCGCCAAAGCTCACTGCCGTACGCAAAAGCGCGTACTCCTCGCAGATGAGCGGATATAACGCAAAGCTAATCGCCGTGGCCTCATAGGTGCCCTTGAGCGCCTCGTCGTTTAGTGTCTGGATATCAAGCGCCGTTGCGCTAAGCTTTAGATTTTTGGAGCTTACCCAACCGAAATCAATCGCCTTATACATAAAAATATCATCCGCGTCGGGCGAGTGAGCGACGTTTATATGCTTAAAAATCTTCAAATTTTATCCTTTTTGTTCCGCTTTAAATTTCGCGCGCGGCCTGATTTTGAAATGTTGCGAAATTATAGTGAAATTTTGCTACAGCCCTCATAAAAATGCGGAATTTCTAAAGAAAAACGTGAAAACCAGGCGTGCTTAGAAGTGTAAATTTAATGCTCTCCGCTTGCCGCGCAGAGCGTTTACGCTCCTTAAAAATTTCAAATTCCGATGCCGCGCCGAATTTGCGCGAATAATCAAAAATTCATTTCAAATTTGGTAAAATCAAGCGAATTTATTTTTAAGGAAAAACATGGACGAGGGAAAGAAAAAGACGCTGGATGCGGCGCTAAAATCGATCGACAAAGCTTTCGGCAAGGGCACGCTCGTGCGGCTAGGCGATAAGCAGGTCGAGCCGATAGACGCCATCTCTACGGGCTCTGTGGGGCTTGACATCGCGCTTGGCATCGGCGGCGTGCCGAAGGGGCGTATCATCGAGGTTTACGGGCCTGAGAGCTCGGGTAAGACGACGCTTACGCTTCACATCATCGCCGAGTGCCAAAAAGCGGGCGGAATTTGCGCATTCGTAGACGCCGAGCACGCGCTAGACGTCAAATACGCTTCAAATTTAGGCGTCGATACCGACAATCTCTACGTCAGCCAGCCCGACTTCGGCGAGCAGGCGCTCGACATCGTAGAAACCTTAGCAAAGAGCGGTGCGATCGATCTTATCGTCGTAGATAGCGTCGCTGCGCTCACGCCGAAAAACGAGATCGAGGGCGATATGGGCGATCAGCACGTAGGGCTTCAGGCGCGGCTTATGAGCCAAGCGCTGCGCAAGCTCGCCGGCGTCGTGCACAAGATGAATACGACGGTGATCTTTATCAACCAAATACGCATGAAGATCGGCGCGATGGGCTACGGCACACCAGAGACGACGACCGGCGGCAATGCGCTTAAATTTTACGCTTCGGTGCGCATCGATATACGCAAGATCGCTACTTTGAAACAAAACGAAGAGAGTATCGGCAACCGCGCCAAGGTCAAGGTCGTGAAAAACAAGGTGGCGCCGCCGTTTAAGATCGCGGAATTTGACATAATGTTCGGCAAGGGCATCAGCAAGGTGGGTGAGCTGATCGATTACGGCGTTAAGCTAGACATCGTAGATAAAAGCGGTGCGTGGTTCAGCTACGGCGATACGAAGCTAGGGCAAGGTCGCGAAAACGCTAAAGTGTATCTTGAAAACAATCCCGCAGTTGCCGAAGAGATCACGGCAAAGATCCGCGAGCAGATGGGCAGTATGAGCCTAAGTGACGGCAACGAGGATGAAAATTTACAAAGCGGAGATGAATGATGATTTATATCGAAGATGTTTATGCCATAGAAGTACTTGATAGCCGCGGCAACCCGACCGTGAAGGCGACAGTCGCTCTAAGCGACGGCACCGCAGCAAGCGCGATAGTCCCAAGCGGCGCAAGTACGGGCAAACGCGAGGCGCTGGAGCTTCGCGATAAAGACGAAAGATACTGCGGCAAGGGCGTGCTAAAGGCGGTAGAAAACGTAAATTCGCAGATCGCCGAAGCCGTGATCGGACTGGATGCATTTGATCAAAAGGCGCTTGATGATGAGATGAGAGAGCTTGACGGCACCGATAATTACTCAAATTTAGGCGCGAACGCCGTGCTTGGCGTATCTATGGCGGTAGCGCGCGCGGCTGCAAAAAGCCTTGACGTGCCTTTGTATCGCTACCTGGGCGGCGCGAACGCTAGCGTACTGCCGGTGCCGATGTTTAATATAATTAACGGCGGCGCGCACGCGAACAACAGCGTGGATTTTCAAGAATTTATGATTATGCCGTTTGGATTTGATAAATTTAGCGACGCATTGCGAGCGGCGAGCGAAATTTACCACACGCTAAAAGGCCTACTAAACGCGGCAGGCCATAGCACGGCAGTGGGCGACGAGGGCGGATTTGCGCCAAATTTAAACGACAACGAAGAGCCGATCAAGCTCATCATGCAAGCCATCGAAAAAGCTGGCTACAAAGCGGGCGAGCAGATCAAACTAGCTCTCGACGTCGCAGCTAGCGAGCTGTACGAAAACGGCAAATATAAGCTAGAGGGCAAGGAATTTAGCAGCGAAGAGCTGATAGAGCGATACGCGCAGCTTTGCGAGAGGTATCCGATATTTTCGATCGAAGACGGCCTAAGCGAGGACGACTGGACGGGCTGGGCGAAGCTAACTAGCAGGCTTGGCTCTAAAGTGCAGCTCGTGGGCGACGATCTATTTGTAACGAACGAGAAAATTTTGCGCGAAGGCATCGCCAAAGGTGTAGGCAACGCGATCCTAATCAAACCAAATCAAATCGGCACCGTCAGCCAAACTATGCAGACGATCCGCCTAGCGCAGCGCAAAGGCTACCGCTGCGTGATGAGCCACAGAAGCGGCGAGAGCGAGGATAGCTTTATCGCGGACTTCGCCGTCGCGATGAATACGGGCCAAATCAAAACGGGCGCGACCTCAAGAAGCGAACGCAACGCAAAATACAACCGCCTGCTTGAGATCGAGCGCGAGACGTACGAGTTTTTGGGAAATAAAATTTAAAATGTTTTTTAAAAAAAAGTCCAAGCGGGGCTTAAAAGGCGGCGCGCAGCGCACCTATACTGACGGAGCGGATTATATAAGCGCGCGCGATGAGATGAAGCGCGCGCGATCTAGCACGGACGAGCTTTACGACGACTTGGACGACGAAATTTACGGGAATTTCGACATCGTTAGCGAAAGCTCTAACGACGCGAGTAGAAATTTCAAAACTCCGAAAGGCTACGAAAATTTAGGCGCCGAGAGCTCGAGCGAAAATTTTACCGAGTATTATGCATACGAAAATTTTAGCACGCAGGACAGTTATGATGCCGCCGGCAAAAATTTCGGCGAGGGGAGCGGGTATTTTAGCGCGCAAAAAGAGGACGGCTACGCGGATGAAAATTTCAGCGCCCTAAATAAGGGCTCCGCAAGCACTAATTTCTACGCGCAGGGTTCAAATTTCAACTCGCAAAACATAGATTTCGTCCCCGATGCCGAGAAAAATTTAACCAAAAACAAGCGTAAAATTTTTAAAGAGCGGCTAAATTTTATCAATCCGTTTTCGCCGTTTAAGCAGATCTTTTCGGCGATCGCACTGATTATCTGCGTCATTTTGGCGGGCGTTTTCGTCGGCGACGTGCTTTTCGGCAAGCGCTCATTTGAGGTTTTGCGGCAGCTGCAAAGGGAAAAAGCGTTTCTCTTTACCGACGTCGAGCGCCTCAAAAAGGAAAATGCCGAGCTGCAAAAGCTCTATTTGGAACGGCGCTCGCTCGATCCGGATCTTAAAAAATGAAAAAGCTCTATTTCTTATGCTTGGCGATATTTGCCTTTTCGGCTAACGAAACGGCGCCGCAAAAGGATGCGAACGCCACCGTTTCGGCGTCTAAAATTTTACCCGCGGGCGAAAAAACGCAGACCGCGCCTAAAAATTTAATACCGAGCCAAAGCGGAGTAAATGCAAACGCTACCGCCGCAAAACAAAACGCCGCACCGCAAGCCGCTAAGAAAAATGCAAATGCCACGAAGAGCGAAAACACAAGCGCTGCGAAAACGCTCGCGACCGCAAAGGATATAAACTCTACCGATTCCAATGCAAGCGGCGCGAAAAAGCAGGACACAAATGCAAGTGGCGCCAAGCCCGCTTCGGGCGCGAAAAAACCTGACGAAAACGCAAGCGATCCAAGCGCGTCCGCGGTCAAACTTGATACAAATGCCGCAAAACCTAATACGAGCGCCTCACAGCCGATTGGAACCATGCCGCTGGTAGTGCCCGACGAGCTTCCTATCCGACCTGAAATTTTACCGGCAGCGCCCAATACTCCGCCTGTGGCACCGCCGCCGCTAAAAAATTTTACGTCAAGATCATTTAGCCTACCTTCAGATGCGCTTGCGATCGAGCAGATCACGGTGCGCTATACCGACTCGGACGGGGCTTCGCACGAAAAAATAATCGACATAAATCGCTCGATAAACTGGCAGGACGATTTCATAATAAGCGCGAGTGCAAAGCCTGCGCTTCAGCGTGCGCTTGACGTTTCGGTCACCTCAAAGGATCCAAATTTAAAAAACCAAACTCCGCAAGCTTCGGCTACCGCAAGCTTCGCGCCGCGCCTGGAGCTACCGCTAGAGACGCTTAAATTTGACGATGGACTAAAATTCGTCATCCGCAAAGACAGCGTGCAGCTCATTACCGCAGACGATTTCAAAAGCTCTGACGCAAACGCTTCGGGCACGCTTGAAGCGGAGTTTTGGCGGCAAGATATCCCGCTTAGCGGCGCGAGCTTTGCTGTAAATATCGGCGGCTTTAGCGACATTAATGTCACTAAAGAGGACGGCTACTACCGCATCGGCGTGCGCTCGCGCGAGGGCAACCTCAGCATCAGACGCAAAGATGGTGGGTATTTGATCTACAAAAACTAATCAAGGAGAGGCTATGACGCATTTAGAGATTATGAAATTTCGCCACGCATGCAAAATTTTCGACGAGAATAAAAAGGTAGGCAAAGCCGATTTTGACGCCATTTTGCAGGCGGGCATCCTGGCACCCAGCTATATGGGGTTAGAACATTGGGATTTTTTGATCGTACAAAACAAGGCGCTGCGTGAGCAGATCCGCGAAAAATCGTGGGATCAGCAGCAGATCACCACCTGCTCGCATCTGGTCGTGATTTTGGCAAAGATCAAGGAATTCAAAGCGGGTGGCACCTACATAGCGGAAGCAATAAACCGCCGCTCGTTTGCAAGCGAGGAGAAAAGGGCCTCTGCGTTAAAATTTTACGAAGACGCCATAAGCGGGATCTTTAAAAACGATGACGAGGCGATATTTCACTGGTCGCACGCGCAGTGCATGTTCCCGGCTTTGGTGATGATGAACGAGGCCGCCAGCCGCGGTATTGATAGCTGCCCGATAGAGGGCTTCGATCGTACAGCGCTAAATGAAATTTTAGGCATCGATTGGAATGATCGCCGCGTGGCGCTGCTCGTGCCTTTCGGCTACCGCGTAAAACCGCAGCCGCAAAAGATCCGCCGCAGCATAGACGACGTAGTAAAGTGGATCGAATAGGTTCACAAGCGGCTTTAGAGCGTTAAATTTACAGCGCGATAAAATTCCAAAGCTGAGCGTGCGATACACGATGTGCGCTCTTTTGGAAATTTATCGCGCATAGGAATTTAAAAACGTAAATTTAAAGAAGTGATATGAAAATCTTAGCGTTTGCGGCAATTTTTTCAACCTTTCTCTTTGCGACAGAGCAAAGTTCCGCCAGCTCCGTGCAACCGACAAACTCGGTAAAAAATTCCACCCTGAAGATACAAGAGATTAAAGATGGATTTGGTGTGTTTGCACCAAATGGCGAGATCTCCGATAATAAGATAAATTTAAAACTGCCGGATTCTCACTATGATAATAACCTAACTCTAGTCGCTTCGAAAGACCATCCGATTAAACGCAACTCGGTAGAATTTGATTCGTTTAAATATATAAAAGCCCTGATCGCACTTAGTGGGAATGACGAAATTTCACAAAATAGAATAGAAATAGATGCTACAGGTGGGTGGGATGATCCCAAAATACGTATCAATGAAGCCAATATCATCGCAGGCAACAATGTACTCGACAATAACATCTCTTTTAATATAACTTCTGCAAATAAAATAAATATCATATCAGCAAATTTAAATGAAAAAAGCAATATCCGCGGCAATTTAGTGGAAGTGAAGTTGTTTCGTCATATAAATGAGCTAGCTGCGATTTTAGGAAGCGGCAAAATTTCTCAAAATCAAATAGAGATAGACGCTATGGGCAGCAAAAATTCAGACTCTAATGTCAGCCGAGTAAATATCATCACAGGCGGCGATGTGCTTGATAATACTATCCGTTTTAGTAGCCCCTATTCAAATAATTTAACAGCAATTAGCGGAAGCGGAAAAATTTCACAGAATAGAATAAAATTTTCATATTTTAACCATATAAAAAACCTAACCGCCATCGTCACGGATGGCGAAATTTCACAAAATAAACTAATTGTGGATGCTATGGACGGAGACGACGCTTTTGCTAATATCGATGAGGTAAATTTAATAACAAGTAGGAACGGGAATATCTTAGAAAATAATATCACACTTGAAAGAAGTCGCATAAAAAGCATAATAAATATAGCATCGGCAGATTCTGCGAATATTTTAAATAATAATATCGAAATTTCACTGCTTACCCGTATAGACGGCGATCTTCCTATATTTTCTGCCAAGGGTGACATCGCGGGAAATAATATAAATTTAGATAGCGCATCGGTTGCAGGCAGTGTGATATTTGCTAGATCAAGCGGCAATATATCGGCCAATCAAATTCAAATCGAAGAAGATGTTTTGGTGGACGGCTACATTGTAGCAGCGATAGCGGATGGTGAGCTTTCGGATAACAATATCACGATAAACAAACTAAACCGACCTTACTCTCATAGTGGCATGACTACAGGCTTTAAATTTAGCGGGCGTAAAAGCGGCATAGCTGCGGGCAGAAGCGGCAAAAACGCTACAAATAATGTCATAAGCATAAAAGATTGTTTGATCAATGGCGATGTAAGCGGCTTTAACGCACCGAATGGTGAGATTAATGCAACCCTGTTTTCCATTGAATACTCTAAAATAAAAGGAAACGTAATCCTAGGTAGGGCCAAATCTATAAAAGATTCCACCCTAATCCTATCTACAAGTGAAATTTTAGGTACGATCGAGGGCGGTGGCGCAGACAGCACGCTTAGTATTCAAGCGGCGGCGATATTTGCAAAAGATATAAAAAATTTCGGCAGATTAAATTTTATCTTAACGGACAAATCGGAACGCAATAATGAATTTTTGGTGTTGCGAAATAGCGAAAGTCTTGATCTGCGTGGCGTAAAGATTACGCTAAAAATCGATGAATACGATAGGCCGAGCATCCGAAAGGACGATCACATTGTTCTGATAAACAGCCGCAAACCGATAATCATAGACGAAAATACAAAGTTACAAACCATCGATATTGGCAAGCAAGGATATGAGTTTAAACTACAAGCGCGCGGGGGCGAATTATTAGCAATCGCTACCGCATCGCCCTACAAAGAATATAGAAGAAGACGCTTATTTTGGTGGCGCCTTTTATTTAGATAAGCGACAAACGCGGTTGAAAGCGGCGTGATTTACAATCAAAAGGCTCGCTTAAATTTTATGTTTTAAATAAGGTTGGCTAGTACAAAGCAGGACCCGAAATTTTCAGGCCAAAGTCTGCTTGACGATTACCGAATCCATTTTGCTCTTAAAATTTAATTCTACACAAAATACTCGCGGGCGGCATCCTTGCTATCAAAGGGGCTTGCGCTCAGCTCGCTGCCGTCTATGAGCAGGGCGTAGCGGCGCGCGGCGTCCGTTTTGGCGTAGGTCAGCGCCAGCCTCGCCGCAAGCTCTCTATCCGCCTCGCTCGCGCCCCTGCTTAGCAGGCTTAGCGCGCCCACGACGCCATCTTTAAATTTTATCTCGCTAAATTTTGGATTTTGCACAGCGGCAAGCTTTTTGTTGTCGCTCTCATCTCGCCCGATTATGAGCTTAGCGCCCTCAGACAGGCGCAGATGGCGTCCGAATTTTAAAATTTCAGCGTCCGCGGGCGTTTCGATCTTTTCAAATTTTACCGCATCCTTGATCCGCTCGCTGAAGCTCTGCACCGTTAGTAGACAGCCTCCCGCGGGCGTTTCGTAATCCTCAAAGCCGAACTCTGCCGCCAACTGCATCTGTCTAGCCCGCCCGCGCCCGCTAATGTCAAGCAGCGCGCCCCTATCTACCCAGCCCTTGATCTCGGGCGTCGTGGGCGGCAGCAGCTTCGCGCACAGCGGGCGTAGGATCAGCCCCTCCTCATCGCCACTAAGCCCGCCGACCTGAGCTAGAGCCTGCGCGCGTTGGCTCATCGGGCGCTGTCCGAGCACCTCGCCCGTGATGATGAAGCTCGCCCCTTCGCTTTGCAGCATCGCAAGCGCGGTCTTAAACATATATCCGTGGCAGTCGATGCA
>NZ_CALHIK010000178.1 GCF_938030785.1 uncultured Campylobacter sp. | reverse complement strand
TGCGTGATCTTTTTGTTTATCCCTTTTAAAACCACCGCGCCGAACTCGACGAAGCAATCTGCCGCGTCCTCGTAATTTTTGATACTTTGCTTGTAAAGTACGGGGCCGATAAGCTGGGCTTTCAGCAGCTCTAGCGCTTCGGATTTTGTCCTGTATGCGCGCGCCGTGGCGTTAGCGATGACGGGGGCAAAGCTCTCTTTTAACGCGGGGCGCAAAAATTCCAAAAGCTCGTCGCTAGCACTCCCTAGCATCGGGCAGTGGCTCGCGACACTCATATTCAGTAGCATTGCGCGCTTTGCACCCGCGGCTTTAAACTCGCCCTCGAGCGCTGCGAGATCATCTTTTTTGCCCGCGACTACGATCTGCCCGTCGCAGTTATAATTCGCCGCCCAAACCTGTTTGCCTGCGCTCGTCGCATCCGCGCAAATTTTTTCAACCGCCTCGTCGGCAAGAGCCAAGATCACCATCATTCCGGCGCCTTTGCCCTCGCAGGCGCTCTGCATTAGCCTGCCGCGAATATTTACTAGCTTTAGCATCTGCTTCGACTCTATGCCTCCCGCAGCGCTTAGCGCGCTAAACTCGCCCAGCGAGTGTCCGAGCAAAAACTGCGGAGCGATGTTAAGCTTTTCTTGATCCGCTCTTTCTTGCAGCGCCGCAAGCGCCATCATAGAATTTAATGCAATCGCAGGCTGCGTAAATTCCGAAATGTCGAGCTTGTCACTAGGCTCAAACAGTAAATTTTTAAAATCGATGCCGGTAAAACTTGAAGCTTCATCCAAAAGCGCGCGCGCAGAGGCGGAGTTCTCATAAAGCTCCCTGCCCATGCCTACGCTTTGGCAGCCCTGCCCTGGGAAGATAAAAGTAAATTTCATAAAAAAGTCCTAATGCTCGTGATGGTGCCCGCCGCAGCACTCGTGATCTTTCCCGTGATCGTGACCTCCGCAGCATTCATGACCGTCTGCATGCCCATGGCCTCCGCAACACTCGTGATCTTCTGCGTGATCGTGTCCGTGTCCGCCGCAGCACTCGTGCCCCTCGTGATGATTATGTCCGCAGCCGCAGCTGTGAGCACCCTCCGGCTGGCCGGTAAGAATTTCGTCCGCCGTCGCTTCGCGGTTTTCGACGATTTTTACGTTAAATTCCAGCTCCTTGCCCGCGAATGGGTGGTTGAAATCGATGGTAACGTCCTGCTCGCCGATAGCTTTGACGCTCACGCGGGTAGTTGCGCCGTCCTCCGCCTGACCGAAAAGCTCCATACCGACGACCAGATCGATGCCCGCAAACTGCTCTTTAGGCAGGATCTGCACGGCGTCTTCTCTATACTCGCCGACCCCGTCGCTCAGGCTTATTAGAACCGTTTTGCTCTCGCCCGCTTGTAGATTTAAAATTTCATCTTCCAGCTTTTGGATGATTTGATCTTTGCCGCTAAGAAAGGTGATCGGATCGGAGTTTAAATTTGATTCTAAAATTTCACCGGTTTTGCCGTCTTTTAGCTCGTAATGCATCTTTATAACTCGGTTGTTAGCCATAGTTTTCTCCTGTTTAGAATTTTATTTTGAGTTTGTATTTAAATTTAGATTATCTAGTGGGCGCGGCTTTGGCTTCTTTGGAGTCCGGATATGAAGCCTTTAGCGCTTTGTAGAATTTGTCTGCGCTGTCTTTATCGCCTATCTTATCGAAGCTGATCGCGGTGTGATAAAGAAGTTTTGGGGTGTAGTCTTGGCTCTCGTTGTGCGAGATGCTCTTTTTGTAATAGTTTATCGCTTCTGCGTATGAGCCGGAAAAATATGAAATTTCGCCCAGCATATAGTTTGCCTTCGCTGGCTTGTAATTTTTGGATACTAGATAGGTGTAGCGCTCTTTTGCGCCGGAATAGTCTTTTTTAGCATATAAAGCATCGGCCTCTTTCAACACCGAAGCCTGATCTTTTGATTTAAAATCGGAATCTGTTTTTGTGCTAGCGGGAGCCGGGGCAGTGCTTGCGTCTAATTCAGCGTTTTTTTTTACGCTGCCGCCGCTGCCTAATTTTTTATTAATCTCTGCGATTTGAGCTTTTATAGTAGCGATATCTCGTTTCATCTGATCTAGCTCGCTGCTGCCTTGGCTTTTGCCGGTAGCGCGAATCTCTAGATCCGCTACTCTGCTTTCAAGTTTTGAAATTTGGGAGTTAGTACCTTCAAGCACTGTACGCAAGCCTTCTACGCTCTCGCGAGTACTATCAACGCTAGACTGCATCTCGCTTATGCGCTTGCGATTGTCGCGCAATACTTGCTCATTCTCGGTAAGCCCATAAGAGCTTCCGGAGTCGATACTGCCTGCGCTAAATGCGGAAGTTTCGGCATTTAAAAAGGTGGCAGCTCCCAAAAGAGCTACCACCGTAAAATTTTTAAATTTCAAATTAGAAACCAACTTTGAATTCGTCGCGTCTATTTTGAGCATCGCACTCTTTAGAATGCTCTGTGCAAACCATGTTGCTCTCGCCGTAGCTCACTACGGAAATTCTGCCCTCGCTTACGCCTTGAGCAACTAATGCATCTTTAGCTGCAGTAGCTCTCTTTAGACCAAGAGCGTAGTTGTACTCGTCAGAACCCCACTCGTCGCAGTTACCCTCAACTTTAACAGTTAGAGCCTCTGCACCTGCTTGGTTAAATAGAGCTGCATTGTTATTGATTGTGCCTTGTTGATCGGCTCTAATATTAAATTTATCAAAGTCGAAATAAACTGTGCCTACCTCGCTTTGGATCTGAGCGGCCAAAGCAGCTAGTCTGTCTCCATTATTTGAGTTTGAAGAATCAACCTCTGGAGTTTTTTTAGAACAACCGCTCAATAATAGAGCAGCAACTGCTATCGAAGATAAAACTAAATGTTTCATTTCCTATCCTTTCAAAAAAATTGAAGTCATTATATCATAGAGTTTTTTAATATTTTACCAATCAACGGACTGAATTTTACCGATTCTTAACGGAAATTGGAAGCTTTTATTCTCATTAACTCTGATAATGCCTACAGAACTGCCGCCGCCGTCCTGCTTGATAAACATGATGCTACCGCCGTCGCTGGAAAATCTAGGAAACATATTTTTTCCGCTGGCTGTTAGCTGGCGTATCATATCGGTTTTGGTGGAGATTAAATAGATATTGAATCCGCCTCCGCCGTCGCGACTGGAATAAGTAATATAGTTGCCGTTGGTGCTGATGGAGTTATTGTTTTTACCGTGATATACGAGCTGCTCTACGTTTCCGCCGTTTACGCTGGTAGCAAATACGTTCGGATAGCCCAAACGATCGCTAACAAACGCTATGCGCGAATCGCCGTCGATAAAATTTCCATTGACGTCGATGCCGGGATAGTTTGTGACCTGTTTAGCGGAGCCGGAAGCTATATCGTAAACATACACGTCGGGTTGATCTTTAGGTGCGTTTGTAATGAGAAGCTTTCTGCCGTCTGCGCTGACATCCGATGCGATCGTCATGCCGTGGCCGGTAAAAATTTTACTCTTGCTGCCATTAGATAGATTAAATTTATAGATAGCGGGCGTATTTTTATTGACGTAGTAGGTGTAATAAAATTCATTCTGAGCCGCGCTTGCCCATTTAGGGAAGATATTTAATCCGCCGCGAAGCACTACCTGCTGATAGGTAAGCGTATAATCCGCCACCATGATCTCGCTTTCGCGCGTCGAAGTATAGCGCGATAGCAGAATCATCTCCTTCATCCAATCGACATTTGAATACCCTAGCTGCTTAACGATCTCAGATACCGCCATATGCGCTAAAAACGGATACTTTTCGGCATTTGAAAGCGTAAAGTTCTTCTCATACATTACCCTGCCGCTGTTTGCCTCAAGCACTTTGGCTTTTAGACTCATCGGCGAGCTTTTCTCGCTTACCGCGTAGCGTACGATAAGAGCGGCGCCGCTAGAGCCGAGATTGCCGGAGGCGTCCGCATCGTAGCTGCTTTGCAGATACTCGTCGCTAACCTCGAAAGTAGCGCCTACCTTCAGGTCGCCCACCATCAGTTTGAAGAATTTATTGCTAAATTCCGAATTTGGAATGTTTGATGCGTCTTGAACGATGATTTTAGGTAAATTTACCCCTTCGTTCACGATAGACATCGTCGCATCCACGGCAAAAAGGCTGCCGCAAAATGCAAGAATCATAAGCAGTTTTTTCATCTTTTCTCCTTTAAATTTAATTTGATTTCATAATCTCGGATAATCTCATATTAAGTTCATGAGGTTTATTGTCCGGTGATTTTGAAAAATTTTGCTCTGAAAGCCCTTTTAAAAAATCATTAAGCTTTTGATTAAATTTTATATCGCGCCCTAGCTCGATGATTTTATAATCCGTTACTCGTCCGTCTGCGCCGAAAGTAACCTCAATCATCGCGCTATCGTTAGTGGTAGGATCTTGTTTTAGCCATAGATCTTCCATCTTTTTTGCAATCTCTCCGTAATAAGCCTTTAATTTAGAATTTTGAATTTCGATGTTTAAATTTGAAGAGGTAGAATTTTTAGCAGAATCCACATCTTCTGCAAAAAGCATACAGCAAAACACAAAAATACTAAAAAGTTTTTTCACTCTTTTCCTTACAAAATTCTAATTCGACTTCATCACGTCGGACATCTTAGTCTCGATCTCATGCGACGCTCCGTCTGGAGACTTCGGGAAGCTCTGTGTCGAAAGATTGTCCAAAAAATCTCGCAGTTTCTGGTTAAATTCCGTCTCGCGTCCGAGCTCGATGATTTTATAATCCACAACCCGTCCGTCTGCACCGAAAATTATCTTAATCGTCGCATCATCTTTCGTGGTCGCTACGTACCTACTCCATAAAACCTGAAGCTTCTTTTCTATCGCACCAAAATAGGCGTTAAATTCTCCCGTCCTTTGCGTCCTACCGCCTAGCTTATCGGATTTAACGATGGCATTTTTGGATGCCGCTTTGTCCTTGGCGCTAGAAGTGGCGGTTTCTTTATCGGACTTTTTATTGCTCTGAACCGCATCGCTAGCTTTGGCGCTTTCCTCAAGCTTCTTATTGTCCTTAGTCGTATCCGAAAAAAGATCGCTCAAGCTCGGTTTTTCCTCTTTTTTCGGCTCAGGCTTCGCCTCTTCCTTTTTCTCCACCGTCTTTTCAGCCGGCTGATCCTCTACCTTGGGTTCGGGCTTAGGCTCTTCCTTCTTTGGCTCCGCCTTGGGCTCCTCTTTTTTAGGCTCGGGTTTTGGCTCCTCTTTAGGCTTTTGGGGCTCTTGCGTTTTACTAGGCGGCGGTGGAGCGACGACCTGCGCCGTAGTTTTTATCTTATCCTCCTCTACATCCTTTATTTGCTTGTTATCAAGCTCGCCCTGCTTCGTTTCTTTGGCGATTTCAGGCGCGGAGGGTAGTTTATCATCTATTTCAAAATCAAAAGTAACGTCCATATAATCGTTTGGATTGTCCGTATATTTTTTAAATTTTTCCTGCGGTCTGGAAATTTGATAAAGTAGAATAAAAACAACCATCAGATAGGTAAAAACGGCGATCAGAAACGATTTGAAATTATCGTATCTAACCCCCGTAAAATTTGAATAATTAGCCATTTGTTTGAAGTGCGACTTTCGTAAAGCCGGCTTGTTTCAAAGTCTTTAAAACAAACATAACGTCGTCGTAAATAAGCCTTTTATCGGCTTGGATGAAAACGGGCTTATCTAAGCTATACTTGCCCGTGCCTTTGATAAGCACGAGATTGTCGGGCAATTCCGCCAGGCTCATCGAGCTTCTATCGATATAGACTTTGCGATCCTCACCTATACGAACCAGTAAAAATTCCGCCGTATTCTGCGAGACTTGTGCCTTTGAGCCGCTAGGTAGCTCGATCTTTTCGTCGTAGATTATCGCCGTTTGTGCAACCATCAAAATCGCCAGCAGAACGAGCATAATATCAACGAGCGGCGTGATATTAAGCTCTGGATTTTCATCGAAGTTATACATTAAATAGCTTTTCCGGTATTTGCTTTAAATAGCAAAATATCTGCTGTACGGCTGATGATACTCATCACTTCGTAGGCTTTGCGTTTAATAAGCAGACTAAAAGTATAAGCGGGGATCGCTACGAAAATTCCGCATCCGGTGGCAACCAGCGCCTCGCTAATCGCGGGAGCGATAGTCTCGATACCGGAATTTCCGCCGCCAAGCTTCGAAAAGGTATCTAGGATACTAACGACCGTACCGAATAGCCCGATAAAAGGCGATGTAGAAGCGATGATAGATAGCCACGTAAGTCCGCTAGTGGAATCTCGCTCTGCCTTGCCCTTATAAATAGCGAGAGCCTCTTTTGAAATTTTTTCTGTGTTTATCTTTTGAAAGATGGAGCCGGAGAGCGAAATCCTGCCGCCCATTAAAAGGGATTCTAGCGCCTTAGCTTCGCGATGCTGCCATGCGCTAAGACCTGCGTATCTGGAAATCAAGATCGTAAAAGTAACGATAAAATAGATGGATAGCCAAGAAAGCACGAATATAGTAATAAACGTGCTTCTTGTAAAATAACTTAAAATCAGATCTAACATACTTAACTTTGCCTTGCGAATTCGTCTACTCTAGCCATAATCGCCGCAGAATTTGCCGTATCCGAGCTTATCGATGCAAGTAGATCTTTAGCTCGCTGTAAAGACTTCGCGACCGCATTCTCGCTATCGCCGCCGATAGCTACGGCTCGGGTGGCTAAGATAGTAGTTTTTTCTTCATCAACTTCTAAAAATCCGTCATTTACCAAAACAAGCTGCTTTTTGCCATCTCTATCCACGATCTCGACGACTCCGCCTTCGCTTTTATCTTTAAGTCCCGTTAGTAGGCTCGCATGCCCGGGCAAAACGCCTAGCTCGCCGGTAATACCTGGCAGCTGGACGGATTTAACTTCGCCCGAAAAGACCATTCCTTCGGGCGTAACGATATCTAAAAGCAAAAATTCTTTCATCTTAAAATTCCTATGCTTTCATCTTTTCAGCTTTTGCCACTACCTCGTCGATATTTCCTACCATGTAAAAGGCATTTTCCGGCAGATCGTCGTATTTGCCCTCTAAAATTCCCTTAAATCCGGCGATAGTCTCCTCTAGCGAGATATATTTACCGGGGCTTCCGGTAAATACCTCGGCGACGAAAAACGGCTGAGATAGGTAGCGCTCGATCTTTCTAGCACGCTCGACTACGAGTTTATCCTCTTCGCTAAGCTCATCCATACCTAAAATCGCGATGATATCCTGCAAATCTTTGTATTTTTGAAGCACCGCTTGGACTCCGCGAGCGACTTTATAATGCTCCTCGCCGATGATTTGCGGATCGAGCATTCTTGAGGTCGAATCAAGCGGATCGACGGCAGGATAAATTCCTTTTTCGGCGATCGCTCTGTTTAGAACGGTCGTCGCATCAAGGTGCGCAAAAACGGTCGCCGGCGCCGGATCGGTAAGGTCGTCCGCAGGCACGTAAACGGCCTGAACGGAGGTAATGGAGCCCTTCTTTGTAGAAGTAATTCGCTCTTGCAGTTTACCCATTTCGCTAGCAAGGGTAGGCTGATAACCGACCGCAGATGGAATTCGTCCTAAAAGCGCGGACATCTCCGAACCCGATTGCGAGAAGCGGAAGATATTATCGATAAACATCAAAACGTCAAGCCCTAGCTCGTCTCGGAAATACTCAGCCATCGTAAGACCGGTTAGCGCGATACGATTTCTCGCTCCCGGCGGCTCGTTCATCTGGCCGTAGGTCAAGGCGACTTTATCCAAAACGCCCGATTCTTTCATCTCGTTATAAAGGTCGTTTCCCTCTCTCGTTCGCTCGCCGACGCCTGCAAATACGGAGTAGCCGCTGTGTTTGAAAGCGACGTTGTGGATTAGCTCCATAATAATAACGGTCTTGCCGACGCCCGCACCGCCGAATAGTCCTACCTTGCCACCCTTTGCGTAAGGAGCAAGCAGATCGACGACCTTGATGCCGGTTTCAAAAATTTCGCTCTTCGTGCTTTGATCCTCAAAGCTTGGCGGATCTCTGTGGATCGACCAGCGAGTTTCAAATTTCTCATCCTCGCCCTCGTCGATTAGATCGCCCGTGACGTTAAAAATTCTACCCAAGACCTTTTCACCCACCGGCACCGTAATAGGCGCGCCGAGAGCCACGGCCTCGAGTCCTCGCTTTAGTCCGTCGCTCATATCCATAGCGATCGTACGGACGCGGTTGTCTCCAAGGTGTGCGGCTACTTCGAGGACAAGCCTTCTGTGGCTTCCTTCTACGTCAAATTTAACCTCGATAGCTTCGTTGATTTTCGGCAAGTAGTCCTTAAAATCGACATCGACTACCGGACCCATTACCTGAGAAATTATTCCTTTCATCCATTCTCCTTTCACTTCATTGATTCCACGCCGCTTATGATCTCGATAAGCTCGGTCGTGATAGAGCCTTGTCTGGCTTTATTGTATGCTAAATTTAGCTGCGATACGCGCTCTTTAGCGTTGTTGGTCGCATTTTCCATAGCGTTCATTCTAGAGCAGTGCTCCGCGGCCAAAGAGTCGATCAGCGCGTAATACATGCTGTAGCTAAGATAGCTCTGGATTAAATTTAGCATCAAAATTTCTTCATCCTCCGGGGACAGCACCTCGATCTCCATAGTGGAGGCGTTTTTTATAGAATTTTCATCTATACTAGGTTCGCCGATAGGAACTAAAGTATTGACGCGCATCTCCTGAGAGATCATATTCAAATAGCCGTTGTGAATGAGTATGACCTCGTCGGTCCTACCTTCGTTAAAATCCTTAACCGCGGCTTGAACGATCTCGTTGGCTTTATCGGACGACGGAGAGGAGCTCACGCCTATATATCGCTCCAAAAGCTCGACGCCCTGAAAATCGAAATACTCTATCCCCTTTTTACCGACGGCGCGAAGGCGGACTTTGATCTTTTTAGCTTTAAATTCCTCGATCAGAGCTTTGATCTTTTTGATGGTGTTGATATTAAAACCGCCGCAAAGCCCTTTGTCTGCGGTGATAAATAGCAGATCGACCACCTTTACTTCTCGCGTGGTATCGAAAATTTTAAGCTTTTCGTCGTTGCCTGCGTTGCCGGCTACGTACTCTTTCATATGCGCCGAAATTTTACTCAAAACCTCGTTGATCTTTACCGCATAAGCGCGCGATCGCATCGCCGCCTCTTTGGTGTTTTTGAGCTTAACGTTAGAGACCAGCTTCATAGCCTTGGTGGTCTTCTCCGTATTTTTGACGCTCTTGATCTGTAGCTTTATATCTTTTAAATTTGCCATAATTTAGCCCTTTTAAGCGGCAAACGTCGCTTTAAAGTCATTTAATGCCTTGATTAAATTTTCTTCCAGATCTTTTTCGAGGGTTTTTTTGCTTCTGATCTCTTCAAAAATTTCAGGATATTTCGCCTCGATATACGGATAGAGCTCGGCTTCAAATTTACCGATCGAGCTTACGGGTATGTCGTCCAAAAATCCGCGGCTTCCCGCAAAAATAATAACCACTTGATTTTCGACCGGAAGCGGCGAGTAAGGAGGTTGCTTTAAAATTTCGACCATTCTTTGTCCGCGATCCAGCTGCTTGCGGCTACTCTCGTCCAAGTCGCTCGCAAACTGCGCAAACGCCTGAAGCTCGCGGTATTGAGCAAGATCCAGACGCAAGGTTCCGGAGACCTTTTTGATCGCTTTAATCTGCGCAGAACCGCCGACGCGACTAACCGAAAGACCCACGTTGATCGCCGGACGAATTCCCGAGTTAAACAGGCCCGACTCCAAGAAAATTTGACCGTCGGTGATAGAGATGACGTTCGTAGGGATATATGCCGAAACGTCGCCCGCCTGCGTCTCGATGATAGGAAGTGCCGTTAGGCTACCTGCGCCCAATGCGTCGCTTAGCTTGCTAGCGCGCTCAAGCAAACGGGAGTGTAGGTAGAATACGTCGCCCGGATACGCCTCGCGTCCCGGCGGACGGCGCAAGATAAGCGACATCTCGCGATACGCAACCGCGTGTTTACTAAGATCATCGTAGATGATAAGCGCGTGGCGAGAGTTATCTCTGAAATACTCGCCCATAGTGCAGCCCGAATAAGGCGCTAGATATTGAAGCGCAGCCGCTTCGCTAGCGTTTGCGGCGACAACGATCGTATAATCCATCGCGCCGTATTCCTCAAGCTTTTTAACGACTTGTGCGACGGTGGATTGCTTCTGTCCGATCGCTACGTAGATACAAACGACGTCTTGACCCTTTTGGTTGATGATGGTATCGACGGCGACGGTGGTTTTACCGGTTTGGCGGTCACCGATGATGAGCTCGCGCTGTCCGCGGCCGATCGGCACTAGCGCGTCGATCGCCTTAAGGCCGGTCTGAAGCGGCTCGTGAACGGATTTACGAGCCATAATGCCTTTGGCCTTTTCTTCGACGAATCTGGTATCGCTAGTCTCTATCGCGCCTTTGCCGTCGATCGGCTCGCCTAGAGCGTTTACCACGCGACCGATCATAGCATCGCCCACAGGCACGCGAAGTAGTTTGCCTAGTCTTTTTACGCTGCTTCCCTCGTTTATGCCGCTAGTATCGCCCAAAATAACGATACCGACGCTGCTCTCCTCTAAATTTAACGCGATGCCGCGAGCTCCGTTTTCAAACTCAAGCATCTCGTTGGCCATTACGTTTTTTAAGCCGTAAACATTGGCAACACCGTCGGCAACGGAAACGACCCTGCCAGTCTCTTCGACATCAACGCTAAGATCAAAGCTCTCGATTCGCTCTTTAATTATGCTACTGATTTCATCTGCTTTAATTTTCGCACCCACGCTCTACTCCTTTAAATTGCTTTTAAAATATATTCACTCATTTTTTGTTTCAATCTATCGACAGAAAAACTAATCTCAAAACCCAGATCCTCGACCTCTATCTTGATACCGTCAAGCTCGCTTTTTACCGGCTCAAGTTTGATATCGGCGTTAAATTTCTTTGAAATTTTATCCTCTAAATCTCTGATCTTTGCGTCGTCGATATCGCGGCTACAATAGATCTTACCTAGATATTTATTATCCAAAGCGGAGATGTTTTTGCGCAGATCCTCAACTATCTGCGGGATCAGCGCAATGCGTCCGTTTTTAGCTAGTAGCTTGATAAAATTTACAATCTTTTCGCTTGGATTTTTTATAAACGACGTGATCAGCTCCACCTTCGGCTCGTCCTTGAGCATCGGGGATTTGATTATGTCTTGAAATTTAGGAATTTTAAATGCACTTGCGATGCTCTCTAGCGTCTGCAAAAGCGCGCCGAGCTCATCTTTTTTATAGACTTGTATCAGGGCGTTTACGTATCTTTTTGAGGTATTGTCTAACATCACACCGCCTTTTTCTCTACGATTTGAACTAGTTTGTCTTGATCAAATTTAACGCCGCTTTGCCCAAAAACGTCTTCTAAAATTTCGCTAGTGACCTCTTTTGCGATCTTGCGTGTCTCAAAATCCTTCTGCTCGTCGTAAGATTTTTGTAAATTTGAAATCTCTTGCTCGGTAGAGCTTTTTATCTTTTCGGCGGCGAAGATTATCTCTTTTTTAGCCGTTTCGATCAGAGCTGCGCCTTGGACCCTGGCAGCCTCCAAATCCTTTTTGGCCTGCTCTTTGCGCTCACGCGATTCTTTTAAAATTCTTTGATTGGCTTCCAGCCTGGATGCGATACCGTCGATCCTGGCGCGATATGCCGCTTTTGCGGGGCCTTTTAAAAGATAAAACAAAATTCCGAAAAATAAAACGAAATTTATGGTTCTCCACACGACGTCGTAATCCTTCGCTCCGTCGTGCCCTCCGCTTGCTAAAACAAGCGCCGGAACGATAAACAAAAGTAGATATTTTTTCATATTTGCCCTTTAAATTCTAGCCAAGGCGCCGCTTAGCGCGTCTTTAAATTCAGGAATTTTGATTTGCAAATCGCTCTTTAGGCTCTGTTTTTGCTCATCCAGGCCGCCTAAAAATTTATTGAAATCATCTTCCATCGCGGCTTTTTTCTCGGCTATCTCTCTGCTTGCGGCCTGCTTAGCGCTATCCATCGCCTCTTGTTTGATCTTTGCGGCCTCAAGTCGCGCCTCTTCCAAGACTCTGGCTATCTCGGCTTTGTTTGAATCGGCGTCCATTGCGTTCTTTTTGGCATTCTCTTCGTCCTCTTGAATGATGGCTTCGCGCTTTTGCATATGTAAAAGTAGCGGTCTATAAAGCTTAATATTTAAGAAATAGATCAAAGCTAGAAACACTACGATGGTCGTTGCCATGGCGGTCAAACTTACATCTAGCATCGCACCTCCTCTAGGTTAGTTTTAAACAAAATGTGTATTTTACAATATGAAAAATTAAAATACACTATAAAAGGCTATCCGATTCGCTTTAAAAACTCGGAAATTTGTAAAATTTCATTAAATTCTATTGAAATTTTTCGATCTTTAATGCTGATTTTTCCAAATTTATCCAGCTTGCTCTTAAGCTTTAAAAGCTCGGGTCTAAAGTTTTCAAATCCGCCGCGAGATTTTTTATCCCTCGGCTTTGTTTTATCTTTGAGCTTTTTTACTAAATTTTCGGTATCCCTCACGCTTAGACGCTGTCCTAAAATCGTATTTAGAGCCAAAATTTGATCCGCTTTTTCAAGCCCTACGATCACTTTGGCATGTCCTTGCGAAATTTTATCGGCGCTTACCGCATCTTGCACCTCGTCGCAAAGGCTTAGCAGGCGAAGCGTATTTGTAATCTGAACGCGAGATTTTTTGATAATGTCAGCAAGCTCCTCTTGGGTAATCCTATACTCGCCGATCAGCTCCTTGTAGGATTTGGCAAGCTCAATCGGGTTTAGATCCTCGCGCTGGATATTTTCGATAAGGGCAAGCTCCCTTAAATTTTGAGATTTTATGTCCGCGACTACGGCCTTGATTTTGCGCTCGCCAAGAAGCTTCGTCGCTCTTAAGCGTCGCTCGCCGGCGATGAGGACGTAAGAATCGTCCTTTTGAATGACGATGATAGGCTGAATAAGCCCGTGTCTAGCGATACTGTCGCTTAACTCTCTTAACGCTTCTTTGTCGAAATTTGAACGCGGCTGATATGGGTTGGGCTCTATTTTATCTACGTCGATTTCGATGATTAAATTTTCCGCGTTTCCGCCTTCAAGCTCTTTGTTGTACGAACTCTCGACGTCCTCTAAAATAGCACCTAGACCGCGTCCGAGCGCTCTTTTTATCTTGCCCATTTTTGCTCCATTATGGATTTGGCAAGGTCTTGATAGGCGATGGAGCCGGCGGATTTTTTATCGTATAAAATTACTGGTTTGCCGAAGCTTGGGCTTTCAGCCAATTTGATATTGCGCGGAATGATAACCAAATCGTCGGTTTTGCCTATGCGAAAGAGCTTATCGTCGAAGTATTCGCGCAAATTTGCAACGGTTTCTTTTGCTAGGTTGTTTTGCAAGCTGTACATCGTCGGCAAGAACCCGCGAATTTTTAAATTTTTATTGACCGTTTGTTTGACGACCTTTACGGTGTTTAGGATTAGCGCGACGCCCTCAAGCGCGTAGAATTCGCACTGAATCGGGATGATGACGCTATCGCTTGCCGCTAGGGCGTTTACCGTGATGCTACCCAGCGTAGGCGGCGAATCGATAATGATAAAATCATATCTATCGGCAACTTCGGAAATTTTATTTTTCAGCGTCAGTTTGAAATCCTTCTCCTCAGACGCTTCGCGCTCGATACCCACTAGACCGATGTTTGACGGCACCAGATCCATAAACTCAAGCTCGGTTTTTTGGATCACCTCGGACATATTCTTGCGCCCCGTTAGGACATGGTAGATGTTAAACTCAAAATCGCTGCGGTTAAAGCCAAGCCCCGTAGTGGCGTTTGCTTGCGGGTCGATATCGATTAGCAATACGCGCTTTTTCTTGCTCGCCAAAGATGCGGCGAGATTGACCGCTGTCGTCGTTTTACCGACGCCTCCCTTTTGATTTGCTATCGTAATTATTTCACTCATCTTAAAGCATACACCCTTTCTTCGTTTATTATGATCGATCCGTCATCGCAAAGTTTCGCCTGCGCAAGCGAAATTTTTTCGCCGCCCAAATGGACGCTAAAATTTTGCGATTTTTGGAATTGTAACGAAAAATTTCTAAAAATTTGCTTCCACGAGATTTTATTTTCATATAGCGCGAAAAAGCCCGTTATTGCGTCTTTTGCGCTGATTTTTACATCTAAAATTCCCGCATATTCGGGCGTACTGACTAGATTAATTCCGATGCCGCAAATTAAGTTATCTTTAATCTTATTCGTCATTGCTCCGCCGATTTTACGCTCGCCCAGATAAAAATCGTTGGGCCATTTCAGCCAAAGCTGCGAACCGAGCGATGCGAGAAATTCCCGCATAATCATCGCAAAATATATGCTTGCCGATTGTAGCGGTACATCCGCGGGCAGATCCGTTTGGGCTATGCAAAACGAAAAGGCAAGATCGCCGCTCGCGCCCTCCCAGTCGTTGCCGCGCGAGCCGATACCTGCTATCTGACGCTCTGCCGCGATCGCGAAGGGCGGCTTTACTCTGCCCTCCCGCACGGCATCCACCAAAAACTCCTGCGTGGAGGGCATCTGCTCTACAAATTCTATCTGCAAAACCCGCTCCTTGCGTAAAATAAGGCGCTCATTTTACGATATTGTAAGCATTTAAATTCCGCGCTGCGATAAAATTTTGCAAGAAGATGAAATTTCGGACGATGAAATTTTACGGCATAGCGGAATTTTGTGCGATGAAATTTAGCGATTTTACTAAATTTTTCGGTGATACGGATCTTTTTGACAGCACGGCGATAAAATTTTAAAGCTCCGCCTCGTAAAAATTCTGCTGTATTATCGCAGAATTTTAAGTGGTATGTGTTTAGTATGACGCCGCAAGGTCCGCAACTGCCAAAGCAAAATTTTAAGCTCCTGCGAGCGTAAAATTTTAGAGCATAGAAGCGAGATTTTAAAATTTTATAGAAATGCGATTTCAGGGCTTCGTCCAGAAATTCCGCGAAGTAAAATTTTACTTCGCGATCGCGACGGAATTTCGCCTCTACGCTAAAGGTGCGGCGCAAAACGCGAGCCTTCAAAACCCAACCTAGCATAGCAGATCGCCGATCTTTAGCCGCTTGCCGTTTAGATACGCGCTAGCATCTACGGGCTTTTTGCCCGGCTCTTGCACCTTTAAAATCTTAACTGCGCCTTCGCTGCATGCGACGCCAAAGCCGAGCTTATCGACGCTTAAAATTTCGCCTTTGCGTTCAAATTTGCACTCGCGGGATTCGCGCAAGATTTCTAAATCCAAGATTTTTAGTCCGCTAGCTAGATAAATCCCCGGCCAGGGCGTTAGCGCGCGAAATTTATTATAAATTTGCTCCGAGCTCTGCTCGAAGCTAAAAAGTCCGTCGGATTTGCTTATTTTTTTGCAGTGCGTTGCCTGCGCGCCCTCTTGCTTTAGCGGCGTTAATTTTGCAAAATTTTGCAGCACTCGCACGATAAGCTCACCCGCCAGATCCCCGAGCTCGTCAAACAGCTGCGCCGCCGTTTTGTCCTCGCAAGGCGTGTAGGCAAAATCAAGCATATCGCCCGTATCAAGCCCCGCATCCATCAGCATCGCCGTCACGCCCGTCTGCTTTTCGTCCGCCAAGATCGCGCTTTGAATGGGGCTCGCGCCGCGGTATTTAGGCAGGATCGAGGCGTGCAGGTTTATGCAAGGCGCAAGCTCAAGGATAGCCTGCGGCAAAATTTTACCGTATGCGGCAACCACGATAAAATCAGGCTTTAGCTCTTTTATCTGAGCTGCGACCGTCTCGTCTCTTAAAGTCCCAGGCTGAAAGATCGGTGCGGCGGGCAGGTGCTGCTGCGCGTAAGTTTTCACCTCGCTTGGAGTTAAAATTTGCTTCCTGCCGGCGGGTTTATCAGGCTGCGTAAATACGGCCGCGATCTCAAATTTCGCCTCCGCAAGCGCGCACAAAATTTTAGCCGCGTACTCGGGCGTTCCCATAAAAACTATATTCATTCTTTTCCTTTAAATTTAGTCAAATCGCGGCGCGAGCAATAATGCGGGCGCTGGCAATGTGTGAAGCAAAATTTTACGTAAACCGTGGAGCAAACCAGAGTCCATACTCGCCCGCGCGCTATTTGACGGCGGATTGATTTTCATCTCCGCCTTGATCCTTCCAAGGCCAAAAAGCGCACGGATCTTCGGACCAATAAATCTTTGCGGACGGTTTCGCTGCCAGCTCATCCAGGCTAATCTTGCCGTCACGATTAGCGTCTAACCTCTTAAATTCCGAGCCTGAGCGCAAATTTAGCTCTACTCTCAGCCCAGACGGCACCTCGCTCGCCATCCACTCCTGCAAGCTTAGCGCGCCGTCGCGATCTTTATCGTTAAAGTCCATAAAATTCGGCACCGGATCGGCGGGATCACACGCATATACGCCGAAGCATAACAGTGCGAGGATAAAAATTTTATTCATTTCGCCTTCTTAAATTTTATCTTTTTGCGGCGTTTGCGAGCGATAAACATAAAATTTACCCGCATACACGGGCGCGTTTAAGGCCCGCATTCACAAAAGCCCTCTGCGGCGCGGCTTTAGCACAACCTACAGCTCCTTTTTAAGCAGCTCAAGCAGGCTAAATTTTAGCTCGTTTATATTTTGTCCCGTCGCCGAGGAGATCGGCATCACGAAAAACGGCTTAGCGGCGTCAAACTCATAAATATCTTGTTTAAATTTCATCTCGCCAGCCGTGCCCGCAAGTCCCAAATGCGACAAAAAAGCGTCAAATTTTTCCTGCAAATTTTCGGCCGCGTCCGCGCGAGTTAGAGCGATCGCGTAGTCTCTTTTTGCAAGCTCGCCTGAAAATTTCGCCGTCTCGGCCCGCAGCGCGTCAAACTGCTCCTCAAGGCTGCGGTAGTTCGCAAGATCTAGCATAAAAAGCAAAATTTTCGTGCGCTCGACGTGTTTTAAAAACTGCACGCCAAGTCCGCGCCCCTCGCTTGCGCCCTCGATTATGCCTGGGATATCGGCCATGACAAAGCCACTGTATTCATCAACCTCGACGAGACCGAGCTTTGGCGTGAGCGTGGTAAACTCGTAGTTTGCGATCTGCGGTTTGGCGTTTGAGACGGTCGAGATTAGCGTGCTTTTACCTACGTTTGGAAAGCCCACGAGACCCACGTCGGCGATGAGCTTAAGCTCCAGCCGCACCTCGCGCGTTTCGCCCTCAAGGCCTTTTTGCGCGTATTCGGGGGCTTGATTGATCGAGCTTTTAAAATGCACGTTGCCAAGCCCGCCTTTGCCGCCTTTTAAAAATAGCTTCGTTTCGCCGTCGTTTAGCATATCAAGCACCAGCTCGCCGCTATCCTCGTCGTAAACGCTGGT
>NZ_CALHIK010000177.1 GCF_938030785.1 uncultured Campylobacter sp. | reverse complement strand
CTTACTATGAGCCCTGCGGTTACGCTGGATAATCAAGAAATAATCGATTTAAAATAAAATTTTAAATTTTTATCTTAGATTGGAGATAGCTCAAGGTTTTTAACTTAATTGATCGAAATTTTAAAATTTCGATCGCTTGGCTTGAAATCACCGATCGGAAAGGAGACCTAATGACGAGAGACGAAAAATCAAAGATAGTAGCGGAGCTTGGCGAGGCTTTCAAAGCTAGCGAAGCTATAGTAATTTCCGATTTTAAAGGCCTTAGCGTTAAGCAGCTTGAAGATCTTAGAAATAGCGCGCGCGAAGCGGGCGTAAAGGTTCGAGTTATCAAAAATACCCTAGCTAATATCGCTTTAAAAAATGCCGAAAAAAACGGACTTAGCTTTAAAGATACCAATATCTTCTTATGGGGCGAGCAGCTTTCTGTATGTAAAGTAGCGGCTAAATTTGAAGAGAAAAACGAAATTTTTAAGCTTAAGACCGCTCATATCGATGGGGAAGTAGCCGGCGTAGATAAGGTTAGAGCGCTTTCGAAGATGCCTTCGAGAGACGAGCTTATCGCGATGTTACTTCAAGTATGGAATGCGCCGATTCAAAATTTTACGATCGGCCTCAATGCGCTTAAGCAGAAAAAAGAAGCTAGCGCTTAATTAAAATTTAGGAGAATAAAATGGCAATTTCAAAAGAAGATGTTTTAGAGTATATCTCTAATCTTTCGGTGCTAGAGCTTAGCGAGTTAGTTAAAGAATTCGAAGAAAAATTCGGCGTAAGCGCAGCTCCGGTTATGGTAGCCGGTGGCGCAGGCGCTGGCGGCGCAGGCGCGGCAGCGGCTGAAGAGAAAACAGAATTCGATGTCGTATTGCTTGATGCTGGCGATAAGAAAATTAACGTAATTAAGGTTGTTCGCGCCTTAACAGGCCTTGGTTTAAAAGAAGCCAAGGACGCTACCGAGGCTACTCCGTCCGTTCTTAAAGAGGGACTTAACAAAGAAGACGCCGAGAAGGCTAAAAAAGAGCTTGAAGAAGCAGGCGCTAAAGTCGAACTCAAATAAATCGCGAAATTTTAAAATTTCGCATACAAATGTGTGCCGGTGCGTCGCATCGGCACTTCTTTCTTTAAAATACAACTACGAGGTAGTGGAATGTTAAATAGCCTATATTCAGGAAATCGTCTCAGGGTGGATTTTTCAAAGGTCCCTAAAGAGATCGAAATTCCGAATTTATTACAACTGCAAAAGAAAAGTTTTGATCATTTTTTAAATCTTGATAACTCGGGTGGAGAAAGCGGCATAGAGAAAGTTTTCAAAGCCATTTTTCCTATCCACGACGCACAGAATAGACTAAGTATCGAGTATGTAAGCAGCGAAATTTCAAAGCCAAAGTATTCGATCAGAGAATGCATGGAAAGAGGGCTTACTTATTCGGTAAATTTAAAGATGAAGCTCCGCTTGCTCGTGCATGAGCGCGACGAAAAGACGGGCAAAAAAATCGGCGTAAAAGAGATCAAAGAGCAAGATATATTTATCCGCGACATTCCTTTAATGACCGATAGAATTTCATTTATCATAAACGGCGTAGAGCGCGTCGTCGTAAATCAGCTACACAGGAGTCCGGGCGTAATCTTCAAAGAGGAAGAGAGTCCAACCGTTCTAAATAAACTTATCTACACCGCTCAAATAATACCGGATCGCGGCAGCTGGCTATACTTCGAGTACGACGTAAAAGACGTACTATACGTGCGCATAAATAAAAGGCGCAAGGTTCCGATCACGATCCTATTTCGCGCACTCGGCTACAAAAAACAAGACATCATAAAATTATTTTATCCTATTAAGACGATCTATATTAAAAAAGGAAAATTCCTGACCGATTTCGATCCTAAAGAGTATTCCGGCAGGCTTGATTACGACATTATAAACGAAAAGGGCGAGGTGCTTCATCAAGCAAGCAAGCGCCTAACATCCAAAAAAGCGGAGAAACTAGCGGAGGACGGACTAAAGCTAATCGAATATCCGGCTGAAATTTTAGCCGAGCGCTACCTAGCCGACGCCATCGTCGATAAAAACAGCGGCGAAGTGCTTTTTGATTCGCTAACCGCGCTTGATGAGGGCAAGTTAGCCAAGATCGCTAACACCGAGAAAAAATTTACGATCGCCAACGACCTAGCTAGCGGCGTAGATACCTCGATCATAAATTCTTTCATCCAGGACGCCGATGCGCTTAAACTCTTGCAGCAAAGCGAAGGCATAGACGACGAGAACGATCTGGCTGCGATTAGAATTTACAAAGTAATGCGCCCAGGCGAGCCGGTGGTAAAAGAAGCGGCAAAGAGCTTCGTAAACGATCTGTTTTTCAATCCGGAGCGCTACGATCTGACCAAGGTTGGTCGCATGAAGATGAATCATAAACTAGGCATCGAAGCGCCGGAATACGTAACCGTACTAACCAGCGAAGATATCATCAAAACCGCGAAATATCTAATCAGGGTTAAAAATGGCGACGGCTTCATCGACGATCGCGATAATCTCGGCAACCGCCGCATCCGCTCGATCGGCGAGCTTTTGGCAAACGAGATGCACCTTGGATTTATCAAGGTTCAAAAGGCGATCAAGGATAAATTTACCGGCATTAGCGGCAATCTAGAGGAGCTTATGCCGTATGATTTCGTAAATCCAAAGATCATTACCACTACGCTTATGGAATTTTTCACCGGCGGCCAGCTAAGTCAGTTTATGGATCAGACCAACCCGCTTAGCGAGGTTACGCATAAACGCCGTCTATCTGCGCTGGGCGAGGGCGGTTTAGTTAAAGAGCGCGCTGGCTTTGAAGTGCGCGACGTTCATCCTACGCACTACGGTAGAATTTGCCCTATCGAGACGCCGGAGGGTCAAAACATCGGTCTGATCAATACCCTAGCGACCTATGCGAAGGTAAACGATCTGGGCTTCGTCGAGGCTCCGTATAAAAGGGTCGTAGACGGCAAGGTCACCGACGAGATCGTCTATCTTACCGCTACACAGGAAGAGGGGCTCGTAATCGCTCCTGCGTCCGCCAAATTGGACGAAGAGGGCAATATCGTAGAGGAGCTTTTGGAGGTCAGAAAAGACGGCGAAAATATCATGGCCAAGCGCGAGGATATTTCTTTGATAGACCTTTGCTCCGGTATGGTCGCGGGCGTAGCGGCATCGCTGATTCCGTTTTTGGAGCATGACGATGCCAACCGCGCCTTGATGGGCTCGAACATGCAGCGCCAAGCCGTGCCGCTTCTGCACTCCACCGCTCCTATCGTCGGAACGGGTATGGAGGCGATCATCGCGCGCGATTCGTGGGAAGCGATCAAAGCCGGCCGCGACGGCGTCGTAGAAAAGGTCGATAATAAAAATATATTCATTTTGGGCGAGGATGAGAAGGGGCCGTTTATCGATCACTACTCGATGGAGAAAAATTTACGCACAAACCAAAACACTACTTTTTCACAGCGCCCGATCGTGCGCAAAGGCGACGTGATAAAAGCCGGTCAAATCATAGCCGACGGTCCTAGTATGGACGGCGGCGAGCTTGCGATCGGCAAAAACGCCCTCATAGCTTTCATGCCTTGGCACGGCTACAATTACGAGGATGCCGTCGTTATGAGCGAGAAGATGATCCGCGCCGACGAATACACCAGCGTGCATGTTTATGAGAAAGATATCGAGGCTAGAGAGTTAAAAGACGGCGTAGAGGAGATCACTCGCGATATCCCTAACATCAAAGAGGAGGAGCTTACCCACCTTGATGATAGCGGTATCGTAAAGATCGGTACTCACGTAAAGCCCGGCATGATCTTGGTAGGCAAGGTAACTCCGAAAGGCGAGGTTAAGCCAACGCCCGAGGAGAGGCTTTTACGCGCTATCTTTGGTGAGAAGGCGGGGCATGTGGTAAATAAATCGCTCTACGCTACCGCTTCGATGGAAGGCGTAGTAATCGACGTTAAAATTTTTACCAAAAAGGGCTACGAGAAAGATCAGCGCACGAACAAAGCCTATGAGGATGAAAAAACCGAGCTCGAAAGGGAGCATCACGACAGGCTTTTGATGCTCGATCGCGAGGAGATGCTAAAGGTAGTGGCGCTTCTTTCCAAAAGCGCTTTACAAAGCGATCAAAGCCTCAACAAAAAAGATTATAAAAAGGGCGACAAGGTTAAAAAAGAGGAGCTTGAGAGCTCCAACCGCTTTGCGTTAAATTCCTTCGTCAAAGGGTATTCCAAGAATGTTCAAAAAGAATACGAGGAGCTTAAAAACCACTTTCAAAACGAAAAGCGTAAACTCAAAGAGGAGCACGACGAAAAGATCGAAATTTTAGAAAAAGACGATATCTTGCCAAGCGGCGTCGTTAAGCTCGTAAAGGTCTATATCGCGACTAAGCGCAAGCTAAAAGTGGGCGATAAGATGGCGGGTCGCCACGGAAATAAGGGTATCGTTTCAAATATCGTTCCTGAGGTCGATATGCCGTATCTGCCTAGCGGACAGCGCGTGGATATCGTGCTAAATCCTCTCGGCGTTCCAAGCCGTATGAATATTGGTCAGATAATGGAGAGCCACCTAGGTCTTGTGGGCTGGCGCTTAGGCGAGCAGATCGCTCAAATTTTAGAGGAAAAAACGGGCGAGTGGATAAAAACCCTTCGCGCCAAGATGATAGAGATAGCGGGCGTTTCTAAACTAATGCAGGCTAAAAAAACTCTTGAAAAGATCAGCGACGAGGATCTTTTGAAATACGCTAGAGACTGGGCGAAAGGGGTTAGATTTTCCGCTCCGATATTCGAAGGCATCGTGCCGGAGGATTTCAAAAAGCTATTTGAGATGGCAAATATCGATCAAGACGGCAAGACCGAGCTTTACGACGGCCGCACCGGCGAAAAGATCAAAGAGCGCGTAAACGTGGGCTGCATGTATTATCTTAAGCTACACCACCTAGTCGACGAGAAGGTCCACGCAAGAAGCACCGGTCCTTACAGCCTAGTTACGCAGCAGCCGGTCGGCGGTAAGGCGCTATTCGGCGGTCAAAGATTCGGTGAGATGGAAGTTTGGGCTTTGGAGGCATACGGCGCGGCATACACGCTTCGCGAAATGCTAACGATCAAATCCGACGACGTCGACGGACGTTTGGCCGCGTATAAGGCGCTGACAAAGGGCGAAAACGTTCCGTCTACCGGAATTCCCGAGACATTTTTTGTTTTAACAAACGAGCTTAAATCACTTGCTCTGGACGTTGAAATTTACGAGAATGGAGAGAATAAATGAGCGATAATACAAATTTAGAAAGAATAGAGATCAAAGAGGACGCCAGAGTCCACGACTTCGACGCATTTGCCATCACGATTGCAAGCCCCGAGCAGATCAAGGCTTGGAGCCATGGCGAGGTAAAAAAGCCCGAGACTATCAACTACCGTACGCTCAAACCGGAGCGCGACGGCCTGTTTTGCGCTAAAATTTTCGGTCCCGTAAGGGATTATGAATGCATCTGCGGCAAATATAAAAAGATGCGCTACAAAGGTTGGAAGTGCGAGAAATGCGGCGTCGAGATCACAAGCTCGAAGGTTCGTCGCACGAGAATGGGACATATCGAGCTCGTAACGCCGGTAGCTCATATTTGGTATGTAAGCTCCTTGCCTAGCCGTATCGGTACGCTTTTAAATATCAAGATGAAAGATCTTGAGCGCGTGCTTTACTATGAGGCTTATATCGTAGAGAATGCGGGCGAGGCGTTTTACGATAATGAAAATTCCAAAAAGGTCGAGAAATACGACGTTTTAAACGAAGAGCAGTATCAGAGCCTAAAGGAGCGCTTTTCGCAGACGGGCTTCGTCGCTAAAATGGGCGGTCAGGTGATCCGCGATATGCTTGCCGAGCTTGATTTGGTCGAAATTTTATCCACGCTTAAACAGGAGATGGAAAACACCAACTCCGAAGCGAAGAAAAAAACCATCGTCAAGCGACTAAAGGTCGTAGAGAACTTTTTAAATTCCGGCAATAAACCCGAATGGATGATGATTACGAATCTTCCAGTACTGCCTGCCGATCTGCGCCCGCTTGTTAGCCTTGAGGGCGGTAAATTTGCGGTTTCGGACGTAAACGATCTGTATCGCCGCGTCATCAACCGCAACACCCGTCTAAAGCGCCTTTTGGAACTTGATGCGCCCGAGATCATCATCCGCAACGAAAAACGAATGCTTCAAGAGGCGGTGGATGCGCTTTTTGACAACGGACGTCGCGCTAACGCCGTAAAGGGCGCCAATAAGCGACCGCTTAAATCTTTAAGCGAGATCATTAAGGGTAAGCAGGGTCGCTTCCGTCAAAATTTACTCGGAAAGCGCGTGGATTTTTCGGGTCGCTCCGTTATCGTAGTAGGTCCAAATTTACGCATGGATCAATGCGGTCTGCCTAAGACGATGGCGCTTGAGCTATTCAAACCGCATCTAATCGCTCGCCTGCAAGAGAAGGGCTACGCCACGACCGTTAAGCAGGCCAAAAAGATGATCGAAAATAAACTAAACGAGGTTTGGGAGTGCTTGGAGGAGGTCGTAAAGGATCACCCGGTTATGCTAAACCGCGCACCGACGCTTCACAAGATGTCTATTCAGGCGTTTCATCCCGTGCTCGTCGAGGGTAAAGCGATCAGGCTGCATCCGCTAGTCTGCGCCGCATTCAACGCAGACTTCGACGGCGATCAGATGGCGGTGCACGTGCCGCTTAGCCAAGAGGCGATCGCGGAATGCAAAATTTTAATGCTAAGCTCGATGAATATCTTGCTTCCTGCGAGCGGAAAACCCGTCGCGGTGCCTAGCCAGGATATGGTTTTGGGAATTTATTATCTAAGCTTGGAAAAGCCGGGCGCCAAGGGAACCAATAAAATTTTTGCAAACGTCGATGAGGTAATGCTCGCCGTAGAGGCAAACGCTCTGGATATCCATGCTAAAATCAAAACGATGATCGATCATCGCATCATCTTTACGACGGCAGGGCGATTGATCATCAAATCGATCCTGCCTAGCTTTATTCCGGATCATCTTTGGAATAAGATCATGAAGAAAAAGGATATCGCCGAGCTTGTCGATTACGTCTATAAAAACGGCGGCCTTGAGATAAGCGCAGAATTTTTGGATAATCTTAAAAATTTAGGCTTTGAATCTGCGACTAAAGCGGGCGTTTCGATCTCCGTTTCGGATATCATCGTGCCGAAGTCCAAGCCTGGTCTTGTCGAAGAGGCCAAAAAGCAGGTACGAGAGGTTCAGAACCAATACGGCGCGGGCTTGCTAACAGACGGCGAGCGCTATAATAAAACGATCGATATCTGGACCAGCACCAGCAAAAAGCTAGCCGATGAGATGATGAAGATGATGGAGAAGGACAAGGATGGCTTTAACTCGATCTATATGATGGCCGATAGCGGCGCGCGAGGTAGCGCGGAGCAGATCAAACAGCTAGCGGGTATGAGGGGTCTGATGAGTAAGCCGGACGGCTCGATCATCGAGACGCCGATCACTTCAAATTTTAGAGAGGGTTTGAACGTAAACGAGTACTTCATCTCGACTCACGGTGCACGTAAAGGTCTTGCCGATACTGCGCTTAAGACCGCGAATGCGGGATATCTAACTCGAAAGCTGATCGACGTCGCGCAAAACGTCAGGGTTAGTATGCATGATTGCGGCACCCACGAGGGCATCGAGGTTACCGAGATCGTAGAAAACGGAACCCAGATCGAAAGCCTAGCCGATAGAATCATAGGAAGAGTGCTAAGCGCAGACGTGATCGATCCGGTGTCGAATGAAATTTTATTTACCGAGGGCACGCTTTTGGGCGTTGGCGAAGTAAAAACCATCGTGGATTCGGGTATCAAATCCGTAAATATCCGCACGCCGATTACCTGCAAGGCCGAAAAAGGGGTCTGCGCGAAGTGCTACGGCGTAAATTTAGGCGAGGGCAAGCTAGTAAAACCGGGCGAAGCGGTCGGTATAATATCGGCGCAATCGATCGGTGAGCCGGGCACGCAGCTTACGCTACGAACTTTCCACGCCGGCGGTACAGCGTCTACCGAGCAGCAAGATCGCCAAGTAATCGCCGATAAAGAGGGCTTTATCAGATATTACAACGTCAAGACCTACGAAAACGGCGGCAAAAATATCGTTATGAACCGCAGAAACGCCGCGGTGCTTTTGGTCGAGCCTAAGATTAAAGCTCCGATTACCGGCAAAGTAAGCATCGATATAACCCACGACGACGTAAATATAACGCTAAAGGGCAAAAAAGAAGAATTTAAATATTCGATCCGACGCCACGATCTAGCTAAGCCTACCGAGCTTGCGGGCGTAAGCGGCAAGGTAGAGGGTAAATTTTATATCGTCTTTAAAAACGGCGATACGATCCAAGAAAACGATAGCCTAGTCGAGGTTATCAAAGAGGATTGGAATATCCCTACGCGAATTCCGTTTGCAAGTGAACTTCGCGTCAAAGACGGCGAGCCTGTGACCAAAAAGATCAAAGCGGGCGTAGGCGGCACGCTTAAATATTTCATCCTCAAGGGCGATTATTTAGAGCGCTTAAAGGATATCAAAAAAGGCCACGTCGTAAGCGAAAAGGGTATGTACGTAGTCATCTCCGACGAAAACGGCAGAGAGGCGATCCGCCACTATATACCGCGTGAATCGGTCATTACCTATGATGATAATAGCGTCGTAAAAAGCGAAGATCTTATCGCCAAGCCTAAAAAAGACGATAGATTAATTATCGCCGAGTGGGATCCTTATTCTATCCCTGTGGCTGCAGAGTGCGAGGGTAAGATCAGCTTCGAGGATATCGAGCCGGGATACACTGCTACGGAGCAATATGACGAGACTACCGGCCAAAGCCGTTTGGTCATCAACGAGTACCTTCCGCAAGGCGTCAAACCGGCCATTATCGTAACTCCTAGCAAGGGCGAGCCTATCAAATATAACCTAGGACCGAAGACTGCGATTTTTACGAATAAGGGCGATCAGGTAGCGATTGCAGATATCTTGGCTAGGACACCGAAAGCGGCTGCTAAATCAAAAGATATCACCGGCGGTTTGCCGCGCGTATCGGAGCTATTTGAGGCGCGCCGTCCGAAAAATACCGCGATCATCGCGGATATCGACGGAACCGTCCGCTTTGATAAAGCACTGCGCGCAAAAGAGCGCATCGTAATCGAGGGCGAGGACGGAACGAGTGCCGAGTATTTAATCGATAAGAGTCGTCAGATCCAAGTGCGAAACGGCGAGTTCGTCCACGCAGGCGAGAAGCTTACCGACGGAGTTATCAGCTCGCATGACGTGCTTAGAATTTTAGGCGAAAAAGCGCTGCATTATTATCTGATCAGCGAAATTCAACAGGTTTACCGCTCCCAAGGCGTCGTCATCAGCGACAAGCATATCGAGATCATCGTATCTCAGATGCTCCGCCAAGTCAGAATCGTCGATAGCGGCGATACTCAGCTTATCGTCGGCGATCTGATCAGCCGCCGCAGATTTAAAGAGGAAAACGAGCGGATCGTAAAGATGGGTGGCGAGCCTGCGATCGCAGAGTCCGTGTTGCTTGGCGTAACTCGTGCGGCCGTAGGAAGCGATAGCGTCATTTCGGCGGCGTCCTTCCAAGAGACTACGAAGGTTCTAACTGAGGCTAGTATCGCGGGTAAATTTGACCGATTAGAGGACTTAAAAGAAAACGTGATTTTAGGTCGCATAATCCCGGTCGGAACGGGTCTGTATAAAGACAAGGAAGTTAAACTTAAAAAATAATTTAGGGCAAAAAGCCCTAAATTTACCTAAATTTAAAGGATGAGACATGAATATGATCAATATAAATTTCGGTCTGTTGTTTATCAGGTTGGGGCTCGGAGTTTGTCTTTTAATGCATGGAATTTTTAAGCTCACTCACGGCATAGACGGCGTAAAATCGATGCTGGTAGCCAGAGGAATTCCGGATCTGGTGGCTTACGGCGCATACGTAGGCGAGGTGCTGGCGCCCGCGATGATAATCATAGGCGTATTTTGCCGCATAGGCGCTCTGCTTGTGATCGCAAACGTGCTTATGATAATATACGTCCTATACACTCCGTTGAGCGCGCTTACCGGAGTGGGCGGATTTGAGCTGGAAATCGTATATCTGTATCTCTCTGCCGCGATCTGCCTAGTAATCTGCGGCGGCGGAGAGTTTGTGCTGATTAGAGATTAAAATTTAGTTAAATTTACGTTTCTGTAAGTTTAAACAAAGTATAATCCAAATCTTTTTGAATAAATTTTTGTGAAAGGAAAGATGTGCCAACCATAAATCAATTGGTCAGAAAAGAGCGCAAGAAGATTACCGAGAAATCGAAGTCTCCCGCGCTAAAGAATTGCCCTCAACGAAGAGGAGTTTGCACTAAGGTCTACACTACGACCCCTAAAAAGCCAAACTCTGCGCTTCGTAAAGTTGCCAAAGTAAGGCTTACTAGCGGATTTGAAGTCATCAGCTATATCGGCGGTGAAGGTCACAATCTACAAGAGCACTCTATCGTGCTAGTTCGCGGCGGTCGTGTAAAGGACCTACCGGGCGTTAAATATCACATCGTCCGCGGTGCGCTCGATACTGCAGGCGTTGCGAAACGAACCGTTGCAAGATCAAAATACGGTGCTAAACGACCTAAAAAATAGTTTGGCCTAAACAGACCGGCACTAGATTTTGCCGAGTTTGAGTAAAATTTTAAAATTTGAAGGAATAAAATGAGAAGAAGAAAAGCTCCCGTTAGGGAAGTTATGCCTGATCCGATTTATGACAGCAAAGTAATCACAAAATTTATTAATTCGCTTATGTTCGACGGCAAAAAGAGCGTCGCTACCGAGATCATGTACGGCGCCTTAAATTTCATCGACAATAAAGGCGGCGAAAAGAAAGGTATCGAAATTTTCAACGATGCCATCGATAACGTTAAACCTTTGATGGAGGTAAAATCTCGTCGTGTAGGCGGCGCTACTTACCAGGTTCCGATAGAGGTTAGGCCGGCTCGCCAGCAGGCTTTGGCTATCCGCTGGATCATCTCTTTTGCGAGAAAAAGAAGCGAGCGCACGATGATAGAGCGCCTGGCTTACGAGCTTATGGACGCCGCAAATTCTAAAGGCTCTTCGTTTAAAAAGAAAGAAGATACCTACAAGATGGCGGAAGCCAATAAGGCTTTCGCGCATTATCGTTGGTAGGAGGGCATTATGGCAAGAAAAACCCCTTTACATATGGTTAGAAACATCGGTATCGCCGCTCACATCGATGCCGGAAAGACTACTACGAGCGAAAGAATTCTGTTTTTTACCGGCATGAGTCATAAGATCGGCGAGGTTCATGAGGGTGCGGCTACGATGGACTGGATGGAGCAAGAGCGCGAGCGCGGCATTACGATTACGTCTGCGGCGACTACCTGCTTTTGGAAAGATCATCAGATAAATTTGATCGACACCCCGGGCCATGTCGACTTTACGATCGAGGTAGAGCGCTCGATGCGCGTCTTAGACGGCGCGGTAGCCGTATTTTGCTCCGTAGGCGGCGTGCAGCCGCAAAGTGAGACCGTTTGGAGACAAGCGAATAAATACCACGTTCCGCGCATCATCTTCGTAAATAAAATGGACCGCGTCGGCGCAAATTTTTACAATGTCGAGCAGCAGGTAAAAGATAGACTAAAAGCCCATCCGGTTCCGATTCAAATTCCGATCGGTGCCGAGGATGATTTTAAAGGCGTCGTTGATTTAGTAACTATGAAAGCGCTCGTTTGGGACGATAGCAAGGGTCCTTCGGCTCCGGAGACCGTCGAAATTCCTGCCGAGCTACGAGAAAAAGCGCAAGAATATCGCGATAAGATGATCGAAGCGGTAGCCGAGACGGACGAAGCCTTGATGGAGAAGTATTTTAACGGCGAAGAGCTAAGCGTAGAAGAGATCAAAAAGGGCATAAAAAAAGGCTGCTTAAGCTTAAGCTTTTTCCCTATGTTATGCGGTACGGCATTTAAAAATAAAGGCGTTCAGCCTTTGCTAGACGCAGTCGTTGATTATCTACCTGCGCCTGATGAAGTGCCTGCGATCAAAGGCCAGTATGAGGACGGCAGTGAGGTTCGCGTAAGCTCTACCGACGAGGGCGAGTTTGCGGGTCTTGGATTTAAGATTATGACCGATCCTTTCGTAGGTCAGCTTACCTTCGTACGCGTTTATCGCGGCGTTTTAGAGAGCGGTAGCTACGTCATAAATACCGGCAAGGGCAAAAAAGAGCGCATCGGCCGCTTGCTAAGAATGCACTCAAATAAACGCGAAGAGATAAAGGAGCTTTATGCGGGCGAGATCGGCGCCGTCGTGGGTCTTAAAGATACCCTTACGGGCGATACGCTAGCTAGCGAAAAAGATAAGGTAATCTTGGAGCGTATGGAATTTCCTGATCCCGTCATCAGCGTAGCGGTAGAGCCTAAAACCAAAGCCGATCAAGAGAAAATGGGAATCGCGCTTCAAAAATTGGCGCAAGAGGATCCGAGCTTTAGGGTTGCGACCGACGAGGAGAGCGGACAGACGATCATTTCGGGAATGGGCGAATTGCACCTTGAGATCATCGTAGATAGAATGCTTAGAGAATTTAAAGTCGATGCCGAAGTCGGACAGCCGCAGGTTGCATATCGCGAGACTATCCGCAAAAAGGTCGAGCAAGAGTACAAATACGCCAAACAATCGGGCGGTCGCGGTCAATACGGTCACGTATTTTTACGCCTAGAGCCTTTGGAGCCGGGCACCGGATATGAGTTTGTAAACGATATCAAAGGCGGCGCGATTCCAAAAGAATATATCCCTGCGGTAGATAAGGGCTGCCAAGAGGCGATGCAAAACGGCGTTTTGGCGGGATATCCGGTCGAGGACGTGCGCGTAACCGTCTATGACGGAAGCTACCACGAAGTCGACAGCTCCGAAATGGCGTTCAAACTCGCCGCTTCTATGGGCTTTAAAGAGGGCGCTAGAAAAGCAGGCGCCGTAATCTTGGAGCCTATGATGAAAGTCGAGGTAGAAACCCCTGAGGAGTATATGGGTGACGTCATCGGCGATCTAAACAAACGCCGCGGACAGGTCAATAATATGAGCGAGCGCGGCGGCAACAAGATCATCGACGCGTTCTGCCCGCTTTCGGAGATGTTCGGTTACTCGACCGATCTGCGCTCTCAGACGCAGGGTCGCGCGACCTATTCGATGGAATTTGATCACTACGACGAGGTTCCTAAAAACGTCGGCGAAGAGATCATTAAAAAGCGCAACGGCTAAGCTTAACGGACGCTAGGGTGCGGCGATAG
>NZ_CALHIK010000176.1 GCF_938030785.1 uncultured Campylobacter sp. | reverse complement strand
TATGTAAAATCTAAAAACATAGAAAAATTATTTGAAGAGAAAAATTCTAATTTTAAAGAGTTCAAGGAAAATTATTTAAAGGAAATTTTATGTAGAAGATTAGAAAAAATTTATATTGGTAAAAGTACGTATCAAGAAAATTTTTATTTTAAATTATTGTCAATATCTCTGTTAAATATAGTTAAAATATACTGCCTCAACTCGTCGTGGTCTTTTTGATTGAAATAAAACATATTGATAGTCGGAGTAATTTTCCACCTTTCAATCGAAGCCCACTCTATGTTTATTTGAAATTTTCTAGCATATTTCCAAAAATTTTTAAGAGTTTTGTTTGATTTTTTATAAATTCCCATGAAAACTAAAATTTCTAAAAATTCAGCTAAAAATAATATAAATATTGTAACAAGCACACACAACAAGAATAGTCCGAAACTATGCCTAGAGCCAAAATTTATTATCGTACATGCGCTCAAAAATCCCCAACCAAAACCTGTTGTTGTAATTATTCGCATAAAAGAACAAAAAACCATTTTGCCTTCTTCTTTTTTTACATGCGAAATATTGTAACCAATTGGATTGTCGAATGGATTATGAAGCACAATTTTATCTCCCATAACTTGGAAATGTATTGTTTCATCAATTTTATTGTTATGATTACAAAACACAACTTTTTAGTTGTAAAAATGAGTATAATGTGGCTTTATTGATAAAATATTTATAAAATCTAATATCAAAATAAGAGTTGTTATAAAACCAAAGAAAATGGCTGTTTGTATAGCTATATCGATTTCTAAATTTCCATGTTCAAATTCATCAAATTTATTCAAAACGAATACTGAAACAATCACCCAAAATACAAAAATTAATAAAAAATGGATAAATAAAGCCCAACTAGTATAATTCCGTAAAATTAATGGTTCTTTATCATAATCTCGTCGGTTTTTGTTTTTATCAAAAATATCGTTTTTGAAATTTAAATTTTCCAATTTTACTTCCTTTTTTGCGAGTCTGCATTATACAACAAATCAATCTTAAATTTGATTTGTTTTAACCTTAAATTCACTATTTTTGTAAATTCAGGTCGTATCGTTTAAATACGATACAAAATTATTAAATTTACAAATTTAGACTTGCGCAACAAGTAAATTTAAATTTGTAAATTCTTTTAGATCTTCAAATCCGTTATTAGCCAAGCTTCCATCTCTTAGTAAAGTATGATTTCCAAATAGTTCGCTTCCGTTTGTTATGCTATTTGTGATTAAGGTTTTATTGATGAGAATTCCGTCATTTTTATCTATCCAAGCTGTGTTTTGGGCAAATTTGTCGTTATCTAGGTCGAAGTATGTTTTACTGTTTTTTCTTGATATTGTTTTTACTCCGTCACCGTTTAAATCAATCACAATCGGAGAAGTTTTAGTTGAAGCCGGAGTCGTATCGGGGAAAGTATCGTTTGGACTGCCGTCTTCGTCGCGATCAAAATCTAAAATACCGCTTTCAAAATCGTCTAAGCAACTAATGCAAAACCCAGAAGCAGTAATCCAAAATATTAAAATAATCAAATAGTGTAAAATTAAAGGAAAACCAGAATAATCACGCAAAACTAGCAGTTCTTTGTCGTAGTCCCTAGTCTCTTCTTTCCTTAGCGCAGCACCGGCTTTAAATTTGTCCAAATCGAGCTCTTTATAAACGGAATTTTAAGGCATTCTATACGAAAGGGGATTAAAATTTTATAAAACTGCGCTTGAAATTTCGGTTTTGCCGCCGCAATAAACGGCAGGTCGATCCACGTTTTTTAGCGTAAAAAAGTACTTTAAAAGCCTCGTGAGCCGAAGTGGAATTTTGGCGCAACGGCGGCGTTTTGCTTTGCAATTTGAGTTAAAATTTGATATGATTGTGCGAAATTTATATTGAACGGCTTTTGAAAATGAATAAATTTATAACCCAAAAAATAGGCGCTCTTGCGGGCTTTAGCGATGAAATTTTAAAAATTTTAGCATCGTTTGACGCGGACGTTTCGGACGTCAGGCTCGCTCTGCAAATTTCAAAAAACGCCCCCCTTGCGGATAAAATTTTAGATTTAGCCTTTTGCGGTTTGTCTAAATTTAGCGCCGAAGGGCTCGCGAGGCAAAATTTCGCTACCGCAGATGAGCGGTGCGATCTCCAAAGCACGGAGCCCATAGGATGCGGCTTGCAAGATGCCGCAGACGAGTGGCGGCAAAACGAGTGCGCCGCGAGCGAGCAAAAAGGCGCAGATTTAGCAGTGCGGGGCGACAGTCCTAAATTTAATCACTCAAATGACGCAAGCGGCGTGAACTACAGCGACGAGAATTTTAAATTTAACCCCTTGCAAGCAGCAAGCGATACGCAGCGACAAAATCAGCATGTCGCCGCGAGAACTGATTGCGCGCTAGGTTCGAGCATTTCCGCGCAAGCCGAACGAGCGCATGGACGAGAGCAGGGGCAAGAATGGGGAAAGGCGCAGGAGCAGGGGCGAGAGCAGCCGGCGAAGCAGGAGCAGGGCGACACGGCACTAAAGATGCTAAATTTGCAGCAAGCGTTCGAGCTTTACGGGCGCGAGCAGATGCGGGCGTTTTTTCTATTCGCCGTATTTGACGCTATGCTAAAGCCCGATTTGCAGGCGTATCGCATCGACCGCGAAAAGCTCACGCAGGTCTCGCTGCTGCGAAATCTGCTTATGTTTTCGTGGATAAAATCCTACCCGCAGATCGAGCAAAGCATCCTTTCAAGCGTGATTTTAGTGGAGTTCGGGCGGGTTTTTATCGACGAGCAGGTGTGTGCGGCGGGCAAGGCGGAGGAATTTTACCACGCCATCAAGGGCTCGATCTTTCCGCAGGATTTTACCGACGTGGAGATGGAATTTAGCGGCACGAACCGCGAAAGCGTCTCGCACGCGCTATTTGCGCATTTCGGGCTAGAGCAGATCGCGCAGGACGCGCTGTATTCAAACGCCCCCGACGACGCGCCTTTTGAGAACAAATCCCGCTACGCGATGCTAAAGATCGCCAAAACCGCGGTCAATATCTACCATCATTTCGACGAGCTTAGCATCGACAACGCTTTAAATTTACTAGTCGAGTTCGGCTTCGAGCAAGAGGCGTTTTTAGAGGCTAAAGGCGAAATTTCGATATGAAAGAGTTCTTGCGCGCCTTTAATTCGGGCGTATTTGAAAAGGATCTTAGCGGCGAGCAAAAGGAGCTCGTGCGCAACCTCCTAAATATCGGCGCCATCAGCGCGCACAAAGGCAAGCTCTATCTAAACGACGGCTATGTTTTCGGCAGGCTCGACATCGCGCGCGACGGCACGGGCTATCTACAAAGCTTCGACGATCGCTTCAAAGCAGATCTCATCATTGAAAACAGATATTTAAGCGGCGTGCATCTGGGTGATCTGATCCTAGCAAAAATTTTAAGCTCAAGAAAGTCCCGCCTGCACGCAAAGGTGCTGATGTGCGTCAAGCCCGCGTTTTTAACGAGCGTGGTTTATACCAAAAGCTTCGGGCGCGAAATTTTAGGCGTGAACGTCAAAACCGGTCTCGCAAATCCGCTCAAAGCCACGCAAAAATCGCTCAAGCAGCTACCGTCAGGCACCCTTTTAAAGATCGATAATCTAACGAACGAAATTACCGAGGTGATCGGAAGCTTGGCCGATCCCTTCGTCGATGAGAAAATTTCTTTAGCGATCTACGATAAAAACGACGAATTTAACGAAGCGTGCAAGCAGCAAGCCGCAAGCTTCGGCAGCGAAGTGGACGAGGCGCTGTATCCGCAGCGCGTGGATTTGCAGCATTTGCCCTTTTGCACCATCGATCCTATCGATGCCAAGGACTTCGACGACGCGATCTATTTTGACGTAAAAGAGCGCACGCTTTACGTTGCGATCGCCGACGTGAGCGAATACGTAAGCGAATACTCGCCGATCGATAAGGAGGCGAAATTTCGCGGCTTTTCGATCTACTTCCCGCACCGATCCGTGCCGATGCTACCGCGCGAGCTTAGCGAAAATATCTGCTCGCTGATGCCTGATTTGCCGAGACTGGCCTTTGTTTTTAAAATCTCTTTGGATGAAAATTTAAACCCGCAAAAAGAGGAGCTTTTCGAAGCGATCATAAGATCAAAGCGCCGCTTTAATTACGACGAGGTCGATGAAATTTTACGCACTCGCAAGGCGTGCGAGCCCGAAATTTTAAGCTGGCTCTTGCCGCTTAATGAAATTTGCGAGCGACTGCGCCGCGCGAGGCTGAAGCGCGGATTTGATTTTCGCACCAAGGAGCTTCGCATCACGCTTGATGAGCACGGTTTTATAAGCTCCACCCGCTTTGAGACCGACACTCCGTCGCACAAGCTCATCGAGGATTGTATGCTGCTGGCCAACAAAGCCGCTGCGGCGCGCATCGAGCGAGGCGTTTTTAGAAATCACGGCTCGGCCGAGCTTAAAAAAATTTACGCGCTGCTTGACGATCTGGCGCTGTTCGGTATTGACGCGCCGTATCAGAGCAACCTCGCTAAGATGATCGGCGAAATCCAAGCGCAAGCCGATACTATGGGTATCCGCGAGGAGGTCGATAAGCTCATCATCAAAGCTCAAAAGCGCGCCGAGTACGGATCCGAATCGCGCGGGCATTTCGGGCTCGGATTTGATAACTATACGCACTTCACAAGCCCGATCAGGCGCTATTCCGATCTCATTTTGCACCGTCTGCTAAAGGCGCAGATGAGGGGGGATGAGAAATTTTATAATTACCTGCTTTTAAACATCGACGCGACGTGCGCGCGGCTAAACGAGCTAGAGCGCGAGGCGGATAAGGTCGCATTTGATTTTATGGACCGAAAATTTGCGCGCTGGGCCGCAGAAAATTTAGGTAAAAAATTCCGCTGTTATATCGACGAAAACGGAAATTCCGTCACCGCAAAGCTCGACGACAAGCTAAAGGGAGCTAAAATTTTGGTTTCAAATTTCGCCGGCGACATTTTAACGCCCGTACTAGTGGAGCTTACGGATGCAAACATCGCTAGCGGAGTGATCCTAGGCAGGGTGGTAAAGAAAATCTGATGTATAGAAAAGAATTTGACGGGCTTATCGCAAGCGGCAGGGTGCCGAATTTCGTGCTTTTGCGTGGCGGAGACGATTTTTCAAACGAGCTTTACGCGCAGCGATTGAAGCAAATTTACGCCTCGGAAAATTTTTTGAGTTTGTATTTTTTAGAGTATGATTTTGAGCAGGCGCGAAGCTTTTTGGAGCCCTCGCTTTTTGGCGGCAGCAACACGCTTCACATTAAAACCGTCTCGCTCATCAAAAAAGAGGAGTTGCGAAGGCTCATCGCGCTGTGCAAGTCGGACGCGAATAACCATCTGATCTACGAGCTAAACGATAGCGAAATTTCTGTAAGCGTGGATTTTATCAAAGAATTTGAACGAAACGAAGTGAGGTTTTTCAAACCCTCGGGCGTAAACGAAGCCATAGCGCTGCTTGCGCAAAAATGCGAGATGTGCGGGCTTTTTGCAAACACCGCCGCGCTTAGCAGGATCTACGCCATCCACAACGAAAGCCTGAGCCTAAGCGCGAGCGAGATAGAGAAATTTGCAAGTTTGGGGCTTGAGCTTAGCCTGCAAAACGTAAATTTGATGGTTTATGGCCTTAGCGAGGTAAGCTACGACGAGCTTTTCGATAAAATTTTCGGCCTTTGCGATTTTCGCGTAGATTTTTACAAAATGGCTCTTGGCGGCGGATACAACGAGATGGAGCTGATAAATTATTTCTACCGCTTGATTTATAGAATTTTTCGCCTGCATGCTTACGTGAAGATAAGCGGCAGATTTGATTTTAAGGCGGTTTTAGGCTATCAGCCGCCACCTTCCGTGGCCGCACAGATGCAGCGCTACGCCACCAGCTTTTCAACGCGGACGTTTTATAAAATTTTTGCTCACTTAAACGATTTGGAATTTGAACTCAAAAGCGAAAAGAACGCGGCGAAGGACGAGCTTTTGCTTGCGTCGTTTTTGAGGTTGCAGCGCATGCTGCTAAGTTCGCTCGGGCAAAAAGCAAATATTAAGTGAAATTTTAGTAATATCCCTTCGCATTTTTTGCAAAATCCTTGCCCGCAGACGCTGTTTGCGAGCTAAAATCCATAAGGAGAATTTATGAGAAATTACGAGGTTTTATTCATCGTTAAGCCCACGCTTACCGACGATGAAGTTAAAACAAAAGTCGATTTCGTCAAAGAAATCATAACCAAAAACGGCGGAGAGATCGCTTCCGTGATCGAAATGGGCGCTAGAAAGCTAGCCTATAAGATCGATAAATACGAGCGCGGAGTTTATTTCGTAATCTATTTTAAAGCCGAGCCGAGCTTGATCTCCGAGCTTGTTAGAAATCTGCGCATCAACGAAGATATCATTAGATTTTTGACCGTCAAATATGAGACTAAGCGCGAAATTTCCGCTTGGGACAAGCTAAGCAAAGGTATCAAGCTAAGCCCTGCGAAAAAAGAGCGCGAGCCAAAAGCGCCGGCAGAGCCGAAAGAACCCGAAGAAGCAGCCAAAGAGGGCGAATAAAGGATAAAATATGTTCAATAAAGTAGTTTTGGTAGGTAATTTGACCCGAGATATCGAGCTTAGATATCTGCAAACGGGTACCGCCGTAGGCAAAACCGGCATCGCCGTCACGCGCAGATACAATAGCTCAAACGGCGAGAAACGCGAAGAAACGTGCTTTATAGACATAGATTTTTTCGGTCGCACGGCCGAGATCGCAAACCAATACTTGCGAAAAGGCAGTAAAATTTTGATCGAGGGCCGCTTGAAGCTAGATCAGTGGCAGGATCAAAACGGACAGAACCGAAGCAAGCACTCCATCAGCGTAGATACGATGGAGATGCTAGGAAGCAATCAAGGTGGAAGCGGCGGCTATAATCAAGGCGGCAATTACGAGGGCGGCAATTATGGCGGAAGCTCCGGCGGCTACGGCGGAGGAAATTCTAACTATAGCGGCGGTAATTACGGCGGCGGAAATAGCTATGCTAATAGACAAAACTCAAATCCTAGAGGCGCAAAAAACGATTACAACGCGCCTAAACAAAAAGAGCAGAGTTACGAAAGCACGATTCCGGAAGTCGACGTCGATGCCGATAAATACGATGACGGCAACGATACGATCCCATTTTAATTAAGGAAAAACCATGGCAGATAAGAGAAAATATACTAGAAAGTATTGCAAATTTACGGAAGCAAAGATCGAATTTATCGATTATAAGGACACGGCGCTGCTAAAGCACTGCTTAAGCGAGCGCTTTAAGATTATGCCGCGCCGCTTAACCGGCACCAGCAAAAAATACCAAGAGATGGTAGAAAAGGCTATCAAACGCGCACGCCAAGCAGCCCTCATACCTTACATCGTCGATCGCAAAGACGTGGTCACAAATCCATTCGAAAATCTTTAAATTTTAGCGGCTCTACGCCGCTAAAATTCCTCTATTTTTAAATTATTAAGTCCATCTCATATATAATATAACCATATTTTTCGAAGGAGAAATTTATGGCGGATAGCGAGCATCCGGATTATTTAACATGCCCTTTTTGTGGCAAGGATGACGTCAGATACGGTGCGGTTATATGCAGCGAATGTCAGGCGGAGATCCATTATGGCAGAGCTTGGGTTAAATTGTTCGTGGGCGGCGCGATACTTATCTTTATCGGTATTTACGGTTTGGTAAAAGGATTCATAGTCGTAAGTGCGGTAATAATAGGCACCGGCGCAGTCTGTCTAGTCTCGGCACGCAAAGATTCCGAGGATCATGAACCGAGATTTATTAGAGACTTTTAGCATCAATAAAATTTATGCCTTTCAATCTAAATGGAGCATTTATAAAAAGGATATATCGTGAATAATTTCCTGATAAGCTATTATTTAACAAGTCGCTTGGGCGGCGAGCTCATTATCGGTATTTTAATCATAATAGCGGGGTTTATGTTCGGCATAAATAACATAATCGCTTTTATTATAGGCTGCTTTGTGTTCTTTCTTTCAAAAGAAATTTTAAACGAACTTGCCAAAGATTCGAGCAGCATTATGGTATCAACCTTCGTGCCGTTGATCGGTGCGGCGGCATTGGGCTATTTGGCGGGAGCTTTGAATTATGAAGAGGAGCAGCCCAAAGAGCTTAAGCCCGAGGTGCAGGTCCAACAAGCGCAGCAGAATTTGACGCAGCAAGATAAGATCTATTATATTCAGAACAGCTTGATGTTTGAAGGTGCGGCGCTCGACGGTAAATTTGGCAAAAAGACTATGCGAGCGGCGCAGAAATACTCTGGCTCGTCCGCGACATCGATCGACGAACTTTATGAAGCGGTCAAAGCCAAAAAAGAGAGCGAAAGATAAAATTTATTAAATCGCAAGCCAAGCCATCCGCATTAAATTCTTAAATTTACTCGCTTTATATACGTATTATCGGGCGCCTCAAAATAGATCGCGCCGTTTGTCAAAATCTCCTAAGTCCGATTGAGGCGTAAATTTTAAAAATGGGGCTTGAGCGTTTTTGAGGTAAGCGGACGAAATAAACTTGCTTGTGCGCGGACTATATTAAATTTAATAAATTTAGCTGTAAGGCGCGACGGAATTTACGCTGTTTGTGGCTTGCAAGTGGGATAAATTTAAGGGTGCGATCTTTATGGGTAAATTTTATGCGCGACCGATTGGGCGCGCGGTTTTCTATGAAAGTTTAAATTTCTTATGCTCAAAGTGGTATTTTTTCTGCGAAATCGCGTTAAATTTAAGGCTATCTATCCTGGAGAAGTTAACGGCGTATTCCTTCAAGCAAGCGAGGATGAAAGAGAAGCGGTAATTGCCATTTTCGTAAAATATCTCGCTCGTTATTATTTCGCCGGGCGCCGCGTCGCATCTTTGATCCGAGCTCATAACGCATTTTAGTTCATAATATCCATTTTGCAAATCTCCGATGTAAAATTTCAAATGCAACTTTTCATTAATTTGCTTTTTGGGTAGCAATAGCGCATCGTTGAAGCTTATGCCAGCAAAAATTCTTTCTAGCGTATGCATATTTTTATGCAGCCCTGCTAAATACGCCTCGTATCGCCGCTCTCTTGAGGCATATTCGCTATCTTTTATATTGCCCTTGATCCAATCTAAGTCAAAATATAGCACTTCAATTTCTTTGGTTTTAAATTTGTCGTTACCCGTTCGCTACAGCCCCAAGAAATTCTCATCGTTTTTGATCTTTTCGATGATGTCGAGCGTGGCGTAGAACTCGTCGTAGAAATATGGCATCTCGAGCTTGAAAAATTTAAAGCTTAACCCCTCCAACACCTTGAGCGAGTGTTTGTTTTTAAGTAAAAATATGAAAAACACCCCGTCTTTTTCCAGCGCGTTGAGGTAGTTTATTTCGCTTATATTGGCGCGCAGGATCTCGGCGTCAAGGATGACGACGTCGGCTACGTAGATGAAGTCGTTTAGATGCCTCTTTGCGCTCTCCCAGTTGGAGTTTGGCATCACGTCGCAACCAAGCCCGTTCAAAAAATCTCTCAGTTCCTCGAAGATCGCGCGGTTTTTATGCGTGATGATGACATTGTAGTCGTATTTTTTAGCGCTAAAATCCTGCTTTTGCGCAAAGCAGCCCACCATGGCATCCATTTTAATGAACGTTCCGCGCCCGTCGCTGCCCAGCACAGGATGGGTGCCCAGCGAGGCAAGGTGGGCTTGAGCGGATCTTAGATATTCATCATCGGCGTTTGAGACGCTTTCTAGCGCGCTTTTGATCGCGTAGGTCTGCGGATCTTTGAGCTGCCTATTGATACCGACTCGCACGTCAAGCTTTATATGACTCATATTCTTCTTAAGCTCTTTGGTGCTAAATTCCACACTCACGCAGATCGGCTCGGTGATGTTTTGTAAAAAGAACTCGCACACGTCAAAAACCGCGCTGCTTAGGTTTAAAATTTCGCTGCCGTAGATGCGTGGAAGCTGCGGCGGGAAGCTAAGATATAGCGTACTATCGTATTTCGTGCACTCCTCGAATAAAATTTCGCTTTGAAATTTTAAAATTTTTAAAATATCGATCTGCGCGATATCCTCTTGCTTGGGTGCGAGCGCGGTATCGCTTTGCAGTCCGGGTGCGGCGGAGAAAATTTTACCGCCGCTATGTTTTTTGATAAAAAATTTTTTCGCCGCAAACCACGCGATCACTGCTATCAGCGCCAGCGCGCCTAAAACCACGGCCTTCATAGCAGCAGCATCCCGTCGCCGTAGGAGTAGAAGCGGTATCTTTGCTCCACTGCGATGCGGTAGAGCTCAAGCGTGCGCTCAAGGCCGATGAAGCTCGCTACGAGCATTATCAGCGTGGATTTGGGCAGGTGAAAGTTCGTAAGCAGAAAATTCTGTCTTATCGGCGGATTGCCCGGGTGCAAAAACAGCTCGCAGATCCCGCTGTTTTGCCCGTTGCGCGCGAAATTTTCGATCGTTCGCGTAACGGTCGTACCCACGCCTAAAATTTTTCGCTCGCTTTTTAGAATTTGCGCGGTCTGCGGCGGGATAGAGTAGAGCTCGCCGTGCATTTTGTGATCGCGCAGATCCGCTACCTCCACGGGCTTGAAGGTGCCTGCGCCCACATGCAGCGTGATGAAGCGGATCTCGTGATTTCGGCGTAAATCCTCGATCATCTCGCTATCAAAATGCAAGCTCGCGGTGGGTGCGGCGACGGCGCCTTGCTCGCGCGCGAAGATGCTTTGATACCAGTTCGCGTCATCCTTCGTATCGGCGCGTTTGATATACGGCGGCAGCGGCACGTGGCCGATCTGCTCGCACATTTCAAAAACGTCGTGGGTGTTTAAAACTTCACCGCCGCGCTCAAACTGCACGATGCGAAGCCCGCCCTCCATCAGCTCGCAAACGCGCGCATTAAGACCGCTTTGAAATTTTAATTCGCTGCCTGCTTTGACGCTACCGCGAATATATGCGCTAAATTTATCGCCCGCAAGCGGCGAATTTAGCAGAAGCTCGATCTTGCCGCCGCTGCTTTTGCGACCGAAGAGGCGCGCTTTAATTACCCGCGTGTCGTTGAAAATAATATCGCAGGACGGCAGGGCGTCCGCTAGATCGCCGAAGCGTGCGTGCGTGATCTGCTCTTTGGCGCGGTCGTAGATCAGTAGGCGCGCGCTTTGTTTAGGCATCGCGGGCGCGCTTGCGATGAGCTCGCTAGGAAGCTCGTAATCGTAGCTGCCAACTAAATTTAGATCCGCCATCTCACGCCTGCGCTACGTCCGTGGAATTTTCGCCTTCGTCATCCTCCTGCTTATACGGATTTATCATTTTGGCGATGAAGATCGAAAGCAGATAAAGCACTATCAGCGGGGCTGCGAGCATGAATTGGCTAAGTATATCGGGCGGCGTCATGACTGCCGCAAAGATGAAAATAATGACGATTGCGTAGCGGAAAAAATCGCTCAGGCTTTTGTTTGTCACAAGCCCGATCTTAGCGAGGAAGAATGTCACCACCGGAAGCTCGAAGCTGATGCCGAATGCGACGACGAGTTTGGTAAAAAATCCCACGTATTCGCCGATCTTAGGCATTGCGGTAAATTGCTCCGCGCCGAAATTTATCAAGAAATTAAACGCGACGGGGATTACGAAAAAATAGCAAAACGCCGCGCCCAAAAAGAACATAACGCTTGCGCCGCTAACGAAGGGGATGACGTATTTTTTCTCGTTGTCGTAAAGTCCTGGCGCTATGAAAAGCCACGCCTGCCAGAAAATTATCGGCATCGCTAGAAGCAGCGAGGCGAAAAACGATACCTTCATCGCAGTAAAAAAAGTCTCGCCGAGCTGGGTAAAGATGATCTCGCTGCCCTTAGGAAGCACGCGTACTAGCGGGCGCGTCATTAGACCTAGGATCTGCTCCCAAAAGCCGAAGCACGCGACAAAAAGAACGATGACGGACAGCACGGAGATCACTAGGCGCTTGCGAAGCTCGGCTAGATGGGGTTTTAGCTCTTCAAACATTAAATTTCTCTCTCATTATGATTTTTGCGTATCGCTATTTTGCGCGGAATTTTGCATATAATTTTGCGCATCGCCGTTTAAATTTACATTTGCATTTTGCGCAGCGCTTTTCGCTTCGCCGTTCGCGTTTGTATTTTGTGCGGAATTTTCTGCGCCGCCCGCGCTCGGTATGGAATTTTCGCCTTTATTTTCGTCGCTTGAATTTACTTTTAAATTTGCTGTCTCGCTCTGTTTTTGCGCCGAGACTTCCGCGGAATTTAGCGTATCTTTTACGGAGCCTTCTATATTTTTTAGCCCAGCATTTAGCGTCTCTTTGACCGAGTCTATGCCGCCTTTTATCTCGTCGAGCTCCTCAAACGTGAGCTTTTTGCGCACGCCTTCGCTTGCTTGCGTGATGCTCTCTTTATATTTTTTTGCGTCCTCTTTGAGCTCGGCGATGCGAAGCTCCTGATCGAAGCTCGATTTTGCGTCGTTGATGGTTTTTTTGATGACTTTGAAGTATTTCGCGAGCTCGACCAGCACTTTCGGGAGCTTTTCGGGCCCCAGCACGATTATCGCGATGATTAAAATGACCGTAATTTCAGGCATACTGATACCAAACATAAAATTTCCTAACGTAAAAAGTGGCGTATTGTAACTAAAATTTCATTAATCTTAAATTTAGCGCCCGCTGTGGCTGCTTTGCGTGATAAAAAGTGCGATCTCGTCGGCGAGCAAAAAGTTAGGATTATAAAATTTGCCCTCGCCGAATTTCAGCTTTTTTGCCTGCACGAGCAGCCGCGCGTTACTTAGCTCTGTGGCGTTTAAAATTTGCGCTTCAAGTCCCAAAACGCAGCGCAACCCAAGAAATATGTGCTCAAGCTTTTTATCCTGCGCGCTTAGAGTTTCGCGCTGTTTTTGCAGCGGATCTGCGATGTAGTCTCGCAAATTTTTAGGCGAGCTAAGGCGCACCTGCCCGCTAGTTCCGACCGCAAATGCTCCGAATCCAGCGTAATCCTCGCCGCGCCAGTAAGCGAGATTGTGCTTACAGCGCAGTCCGCGCGCGGCAAAATTTGAAATTTCATACTGGCTAAAGCCGCTATCCGCCGCAAGAGCAAAGAGAAATTTAGCTAGAGTCGCGCTTTCTTTTTTAAAGCTTTCGCGCCCGAAAAAGGGCGTGTTTTCCTCAAGACTTAGCGCATAGGCGCTTAGATGCGGCACTTCGCAGCACGCAAGCTCAGCCATTTCAAATTTTAAATTCCTTTTATCGTCAAATTTGCTCGCATAGATTAGGTCTAAGTTTATATTGTCAAAGCCCGCCGCTTTGGCATTTTGCACCGCGAGAAAAATCTGCGCCGCACTGTGCGTGCGACCGAGGAACTTTAGCTTGGCGTCGTTGAAACTCTGCGCGCCGAAGCTGATGCGATTTACGCCGAGCTTTCGCATCGCCCTAAGCCAAGCGGAGCTAGCGGAGTTTGGGTTGGCTTCAGAACTGATTTCGGCTTTGGCGGCAAAACGCGGCGCGAGCAGCGCAAAAATTTCATCATAAAGCCCCGCATCCACGGCACTTGGCGTACCTCCGCCGATAAAAAGCGTCGAAATTTGCGCGTGCGGATTTTTCGTCAAAAAGTCGCGTACCTCAAGCTCTAGCGCACGAAAGTAGCTTTTTACGAGGTTAAACTTATCGCTGAAAGAGCCAAAGGCGCAATACGGGCATTTGGAGGTGCAAAACGGCACGTGGATGTAGATGTGCAAGGGCTTCCTTGAGCGTGAAATTTCAAAAGCAAAATTTAGCCAAATAAAGCGAAAATTCAGATAAATTTCGAGCCTATTAACGCAAATTTTAATATTTTTTCGGTAAGATTTTGGAAATTTTTTATGAGAAAAACGAGATGGAAAAAGAGAAAAATTACAGACCGAATGTCGCTGCAATCGTGCTTTCGCCATCGTATCCGTTTAACTGCGAAATTTTGATCGCGCAACGAAGCGACGTCAGAGGAGCATGGCAGTTCCCTCAGGGGGGTATCGACGACGGCGAAACGCCGAAGACCGCGCTTCTTAGGGAGCTTGGCGAGGAGATCGGAACGAACAAGGTCGATATCATCTCGGAGTGTCCGCATTGGCACAGCTACGACTTTCCCGATGGGATAGCTCAAAAGATGCGCCCATACGACGGGCAAATTCAAAGGTATTTTTTGGTGCGATTGCGAAATTTACGCGATCTGAACATCAATACCAAGCTTCCTGAATTCGACGCATTTAAATTCGTAGGCGCAAATGAGGTTTTAAGGCACGTAAATCACTTCAAAAAGCCGATTTACGCGACGGTTTTAAAATATTTTAAAGAGGAGGGCTACATTTAATGCTAATCGTTCAAAAATACGGCGGCACGAGCGTCGGCACGCTAGAGCGGATCGAGTCGGTCGCACAGCGCGTGATCAAAACCAAAAACGAAGGGCATAACGTCGTAGTAATCGTCTCTGCGATGAGCGGCGTTACCAATCAGCTCATCGAGCAGGCGGAATTTTTTACTAAAACTCCCGAAGGTAGGGAGATGGACGTGCTGCTAAGCTCGGGCGAGCGCGTTACGAGCGCACTTTTGGCTATCGCGCTAAATGCCAAGGGCCATCCTGCGATCGCATTTAGCGGGCGAGGCGCGGGCATCGTGACGGACGAGTTTCACACTAAAGCTCGCATCGTCTCGATCGATCCAAAAAGCATGCAAGAGGCGCTAAAGCAAGGCAAAATTGTCGTCGTCGCGGGCTTTCAAGGCATCAGCACCGCAGGGGAAGTAACTACGCTGGGGCGAGGCGGAAGCGATCTTAGCGCAGTCGCCGTCGCAGGAGCGCTGAATGCCGATCTGTGCGAAATTTACACCGACGTAGACGGCGTATATACGACCGATCCGCGCATTGAGCCAAAGGCTAAGAAGCTTGATCGCATCAGCTACGACGAGATGCTTGAGCTTGCGAGCTTGGGAGCGAAGGTTTTGCAAAATCGAAGCGTCGAGCTTGCGAAGAAATTAAACGTAAATTTGGTGACGCGAAGCAGTTTTAACGATCATGAAGGAACACTCATAACAGGAGAAGAAAAGATGGAAGATGCGGTAATTAGCGGCATTGCACTGGATAAAAATCAAGCAAGAATCACGATTAGAAACGTAGAGGATCGCCCCGGCGTCGCGGCTGAAATTTTCTCCGCGCTCGCGAGCAAGGAGATCAACGTCGATATGATCGTGCAAAATATCGGACGAAACGGCGAGACGAATTTGGGCTTTACCGTGCCGCAAAACGAGCTAGAGACGGCCTATAGGGTAATGAAAGAGGTAAATCCAAATCCGAATTCCATCATCGAATCGGATGCCGACATCGTAAAGGTTTCTTTAGTCGGCGTAGGTATGAAAAGCCACAGCGGCATAGCCAGCAAGGCGTTTAAGACGCTTGCGGACGAAGGGATAAATATTCAGATGATCTCCACGAGCGAGATTAAAATTTCGATGATCGTAGAGGCTAAATACGGCGAGCTCGCCGTGCGCGCACTGCATAAAGCCTACGATTTGGATAAATAATGCAGGATCTGCACACTTGGAGCGTCACGGCGATGCGCTCCGAGCCTGGACTTGAGTGGCTCGAGAATCGCAAGGAGGACTGGACTCCGCTTTTGGCTTCAAAGCTCAAATTTCTCCACGACGGCTTTGCTTTCATCGTCATCTGCGACGATGAGCGAAGCTGGTTTAGCGAATACATCATCAAAAAGATCAACTCCTCTACCAACTCACGCCCGCTGCTACCGTTTTTTTCGCTGCGCTCGCTTTATCGCGGCGGCGTAAATAGCCTAGAGGACGCGCTGCTGCTAAACGATATGCTAAGCCTTGCGTTTGCCAACGGCTTTATATATTTTTACATCGGCAACGGCAACCATCCGCTAGCCAAGATCGCCAAAAGCCACGAGGATAGCTATCTGTGGCTCATCGACGAGAGGCTGCAAAACAGCTTTTACATGAGCGAGAACGATCCGAGCCTGGATCTCAAACTTATCCAGCTTTTTAAAATTTTAGACAAAAGCATCGACGCCGTGCTTTTTGACGAAGTGGTGCTTTGAAAATCATAAATCAGATCGTTTTGACGAGCGATTATGAGGGCTTTAAAGATAAAATTTTAGCCGAAATTCCGCGCAAAAATTTAAGGTTTTTCGAAAGCATCGAGCTTAAGATCGACGAGGCGCGAAAGATTATAGACGAAGCCTATGTCGCCGAGCGTGAGGATAAGATCATCGTCATCGCCGCTACGAAATTCGGCGAGGAGGCGCAAAACGCTCTACTTAAAATTTTAGAGGAGCCGCCCAAAAATACGGTGTTTTTCCTCGTCACTCCCTTCATCAACGCCCTGCTGCCTACCATCCGATCGCGCCTCGTGGTGCAAAATCTCTGCGTGCGAAAGCCCAGATACCGCACTGGGTTAAATTTAGCCAGGCTCAGCCTAAAGGAAGCGGTGGAGTTTATCGACACGCAGATCGCGCTGGAGCGCAAAGGCGAGCTGGATAAGACGGCGCTAAAAGCGCTCATCGGCGAGATCGCGCTAGAGTGCTTCGAGGCGGGCGTTAGGCTAAGCGGCGATGAGTTGCAGCGAATAGATCGCTTAAGCTACCTCGCCGAGCACAACGCCAAAGCCCACGCCGTGCTTACTCCGCTACTTTTGATGATAGAGGAGAAAAGATGAAAATTTATAAAATTTCAAATGATGCCGACTTTGCGCTGATTTGCGAGCGTATCGGCGTGCGAAATGCGGGACGGGCGATAATGCAGAAAAAATCGCGGCTAAACTTTTTCTATCTAAAAGACCTGCGGGCGCCCGCGGCGAATATTTTGAAGCAGGATGCCCTTAGTATCGGCGCCGAGCTTGCGTGCAACGAAGGGGTGATCCTGGGGCGCGATGATACGGACGCGGTTTTGATCGCAAACGATCGCCAGATCGAGGCTTTGGCGCAAAAGGAAGCGCTGCAGGATTTCGGGCTAAAAGAGCTCGCGAAATTTCTAGGCAAGAAATTTGCTAAGCCGCAAAGCTGCGAAATAATGGGCGTCGTCAATATCAACTCCGATAGCTTCAACCCCGCAAGCCGCGCGGCAAACCTAAAAGAGGCGATCTGCAAGATCGAAAAGATGATCGAGCAAGGTGCCGCTATCATCGATATCGGCGGCGTGAGCTCGCGCCCGGGCAGCCAGTACTGCGGCAGGGATGAGGAGTTTGCGCGCATAAAGGATGTGCTGAGCGAAATTTACCGCCTAGGTCTGCATGAAAAGGCTAAATTGAGCCTCGATAGCTTCGATGAGTATTGTTTGGAATTCGCGCTAGATCGGGGCTTTAGCATCATCAACGACATTAGCGCGAACCTCGCTCTTGCTCCGCTTGCGCTTCGCTACGACGCCGCTTACGTGCTGATGCATATGCAGGGAAATCCGCAAAATATGCAGCTTGCGCCCAAATACGACGATCTGATGGGCGAGATCGATGAATTTTTTGCGCAGAATTTGCAGCAGCTGCGAAGCGCGGGGCTTAAAAAGATCATCCTTGACGTGGGCATCGGCTTTGGCAAGACCGCCGAGCAAAATTTGGTGCTGATTAAAAATTTGCAGCATTTCTTGCACTTTGGCTGCCCGCTGCTCGTGGGCGCGAGCAGAAAGAGCGTTATCGATTTTTACAGCCCCTCTGCGGTCGCGGATAGGCTCGCAGGCTCGCTGTATCTGCACCAGATCGCCGCTTTAAACGGCGCTGCGATCATCCGCACTCACGATGTTTTCGAGCACATTCAAATGCTAAATCTAATGCGCGCGATGGACAGCGTGCTACTTTAGCGCCCATTTTGACGCAGCTCGCGTAGAATAATAAACTATGGCAGAGCGAATACGGCGAAATTTTAAGCTCGTTTTCACAGCTCGTGCCGGCTCTGCCGCGCGGCTAGCAGATTAAATCTAACGCTTCAAACCCGGCTAAATTTACGTTGTGATGTAGCTCGAGCGTATCGGCACAGCTTGCGCTTCAGCGCACGGCTTGAAATTTTGCCGCTTAAATTTTTATCTCGGCATCGTTTTTAAATTTGATCGCCAGCCTTTAAATTTTTTACTTCGCACTTCTCGTAAATTTTACTTTGCGATGTCGTCAAAATTTTATATTCGCGACGCCGTTAAAATTTAGCCTCAGTTGCGCCGTCATGATTTAATCGCCCGCTGTGCGCATGTCGCGACGCAGCCGCCCGCCCGCCCGTATACATGCTATGGCGTAGCTACTCGCGGTTTGCACATTCGCCTACCACCTGCCCCTGCTGCTACAAAACGCACAAAATCTTAAATTTAAATGTAAGATCGCTTTTTTATTAGATTTTTATAGAAATTTAGCAATACTACCAAACTTTTAACTCGAAAAGGAGCGAAGATGAAAAGATTTTCTGTTGCTTTGGCCGGTTTGGCCCTATTGGCGAGCGTTTCTGGCGCTAAGGAGTTCATCAATATCGGCACCGGCGGTATGACCGGCACCTATTATCCCGTAGGCGGTGCGATTTGCCGCTTGGTAAATATGGATAAAAATATGAAATGCTCCGTGCAATCGACGGGCGGCTCGACGTATAACGTCAATAACGTGCTTAAAAAAGAGCTAAATTTCGGCTTCGTTCAAAGCGATGTCGTCTATGATAAATACAACGGCACGGGCAAATTCCAAGGCGCAGCGGATAAAAATTTACGCTCCGTAATCTCGATCTATCCAGAGCTTTTGGCTTTCGTAGTTTCTAAAGAGAGCGGTATTAAAGCCTACGGCGACGCTGCGGGTAAAAAGATCAATATCGGAAATCCGGGCAGCGGCAACGAGTTAACCAGTACTATAGTTTTTGAAAACTACGACTTCGATCTTAAAAAGCTTGCCCAGCACGGCGTTTTGACCGCGCAAGAATGCCCTATGGCGCTAAAAGATAAGAAGATCGACGGATACTTCTACGTCGTAGGACATCCGACCGCTAACATCACCGATGCGGCGACCTCGCTTCCTATCGACTTAGTCGGCATCGACGATGAGCATATTAAAAAAATTATGGAGAAATATCCGTATTTCGCTAAAGGCGTGATTCCTGCTAAAATGTATGACGGTGTAGATCACGACACGCAGACTATCGGCGTAAAGGCCGTACTCGTAACCGACGCTAGCCAAAGCGACGAGGCGGTTAGGGCGGTAGTTAAAGCGATACTTGATAATTTCGACGAGTATAAAAAGCTACACCCTGCGCTAAATTTAGTGAGCAAAGAATCTCTTTTAGAGGGGCTTAGCGCGCCGCTTCATCCTGCGGCAGAGGCGGTGTATAAAGAAGCCGGGTTGTTGAAATAGGCTAGTTGATGGAGAAATCTACACAAAAAGATGAGCAGGTTTTAGAGGTAAAGAGTAGAGAATTTACCTCTAAAAAGCTCTTCTGGCTCGTGACGCTGGTCTGTTTCTCGTGGTCGGTCTTTCAGCTTTACATCGCATATTTCCCGATGAATACGAATATCGCGCGCTCGATCCACTTAGCGTTCGCCGTTTTTATAATTTTTTCGCTTTTTCCGTTTCGCCCGCGCTCCAAGGCACATTTTTACATCCCGTTTTACGATTATATTTTATTAATCGTCGGAGTCGCCGCGATCCTATATCCTGCGATAGAATTTAACGGGCTAGCGCATCGTCCGGGAGATTATCTAACCAGAGATATCGTAGCGTCGTTTATCGGAATTTTTATCCTTTTTGAAGCCGGACGCCGCATGATGGGACCTGCGCTAGGTATTATCGCTTTTACCTTTCTTCTGTATTGCTACTTCGGCCCCTATATGCCCGATATCATCTCGCATCGAGGCGCAAGCTTCGAAAAGCTCGCAGGACATATGTTTTTAACGACGGAGGGCGTATTCGGCGTACCGGTGGGGGTCAGCACCAGCTTTATCTATCTGTTCGTGCTATTTGGCGCGCTACTTGAGCGAGCAGGCGCGGGACAGTATTTTATAAACGTAGCGTTTGCTATTTTGGGTCGCTTCCGCGGAGGTCCTGCCAAGGCTAGCGTAATCGCCAGCGGACTAACCGGCATGGTAAGCGGCAGTTCGACTGCAAACGTCGTGACGGTGGGCACCTTTACGATCCCGCTTATGAAAAAAGCGGGGCTTACCGCTACTAAGGCGGGCGCTATCGAGGTAGCCGCGGGCGTAAACGGGCAGCTAATGCCGCCTATCATGGGCGCTGCGGCGTTTATCATCGCGGAATTTTTGGGTATGAGCTACACCAACGTAATGGTCGCGGCGGTGATCCCCGCTTTCGTCTGCTATGCGGGGCTATTTTTTATCGTGCATCTGGAAAGCTGTAAGCTAGGGCTTCACGGTAGCCGCGATTACGCAAAGGCATCGAAGCTGAAGCTGATCCTTAGTGGAATTCATTACATAATACCGATTTTGGTGCTGCTTTATACTCTATTGATTTTGAAAGAAAGCGCGATCTCTGCGGCATTTAACTCGATCTGCGTGCTGTTTTTAATAATGATCGTGCAAGAGCCCGCTAAGAAAACGATATTTGGCGAAAAGGTTGGCAAGTCCGATTTTATCGTCGGCTTTGTCGATATCTTTTGGGCTATGGTGGGTGCTGCCAAAAACATGGTTACCGTCGCCGTAGCCACCGCGCTAGCGGGCATCATCATCGGCTCGATCTCGCTTACCGGGCTGGGACAGGTTCTTTCGGAGCTCGTGGAGGCGGTCGCGGGAAATAGCATAGTGCTGATACTTCTGATGACTGCGATAATGAGCCTGATTTTGGGCATGGGGCTTCCTACGACGGCGAATTATATCGTCGTTTCGAGCCTTATTGCTCCGGTGATTTTAATACTAGCGGGCAAAAACGGCTTTTTGATCCCGGCGATTGCGGTGCATCTTTTCGTATTTTATTTCGGAATTCTAGCCGATGATACCCCGCCCGTGGGCATCGCTGCATACGCCGCCGCGGGCATCGCAAAAGCAAATCCGGTAATCGTAGGACTTCAGGGCTTCATTTACGATCTACGCACGGCGGTACTTCCGTTTGCGTTCTTTTTCAACAACAAGCTGCTTTTGATTCAAAGCGTCGGCAATCCGACGGATTCAAAGAGCATCGTTTGGATCGGCGATCCGCTGCAAATAGCGCTGATTTTTGCTACGGCGATCGTGGGTATGTTTGCTTTCAGCTCCTCGCTGCAAGGTTGGTTCGTAACCAAGTGCAACCCGGTAGAGCGCCTGCTCTTGCTGCTCGTAACGCCGCTAATGCTGGTGCCTAATATCTGCGCGAAATTTATAGAGTTTATCCCAAGCGAATATGCAAGCTACGGCATCGGCGCTGCGATCTACGCGCTGATATTTGCAAAGCAGTGGGTTTTAAGACCTAAAGACTCGGGCGATTCGCACGCCGAAAATAGCGCGCCTGCGGCGTAAAATCAAATTTGATCCCGCTAAATTTTAAGATAAATTTGCGGGGTCTTATTAAATTTCTCTTCTTACTTTGTATTCTTGCGCCAGGATTTTAAATTTGAATCGACTCTTTGTTCTAAATTTAAATCCGTCTATCTAAACTACTCAAAATTTTAAATTGCGCCGAAGTAATTATGCTGCTTAGTAGATGAATTTATTCATACGAAGTTACCGTGTTAAAACTATCGTGTACTAAATTCATGCTTGTCTATATGATTATCGCAAGCCACAGGATACGCGAAATCAATAGAGCAAAATCCATTTTTGCCTTGCCGCTTGAAATGCCTTCGATGGTTTAAATATACACATCCACAAAAGCGAAAATGATTCTTAAAGCAGATAAAATCAAAAACTGTGCAAAATTTCTCCAAAACAACTTGATGATTAAGGATTAGCGTTACAAAATTTTACTTATTTAGAGCGATTCCTTGATTATATGTTGTACTTTATTTAAAATAATTTTTATAAAAATATCGATGGAATGGGGAATTATTAGTCAAATTTAATTCTATAAAAATACTTTAATAATTAATATTAAATTTATCCGCTTTGAGCTATAATTCGCGATTAAATTTCAAAATAGAGGAACAGAAATGCGAAAAGATATGTATTTTAAAAAGGCGAAATTTATCGCATTATCGATATGCACGAGCGTTTCGATTTTATGCGGCATGGAAGGCTCGCGCCTAAGCAGTGACGCAAATAGCACGAATCTTGGCGAGATCGTAGTAAGCGCGAGCGGCTTTCGCCAAGATATCAGGCAGGCGCCGGCCTCCATCTCCACCTTGGATAATAAAGAGATATCAAGCGGCAGATTCAATTCGCTACACGATATTGCGAATAAAATGCCGGGCGTCAGCGTTATTGCAGGCGATGACGGCCCGGCAAGCGGGATATCCATCAGAGGAATGGAAAGCTCCCAAACCCTTGTGCTTATCGACGGCAAACGTGTAAGTTCCGCGGCGGCGAACCCAAAAGGCGGAGCGGGCGATATGAACTCGAATTTTATCCCGCCTGTCGGAGCGATCGAGAGGATCGAGGTCATCAGAGGGCCGATGAGCTCGCTTTACGGTAGTGACGCGGTGGGCGGCGTGATAAATATCATTACGAAAAAGGATTTTTCTAAATTTAGCGGAAGCGCTGCTATATCTACAACTATCCAAGATCACGAAGGTATCGGAGACGGCAAGATGGGCGAAGCCTACGTCAATATTCCCTTCGGGCAGTATGCGGCACTTCAGCTGTGGGGATATAAAAAGCTGCGCGACGAGGATGGCTATAAGGGAGGCTATCAGAAGAGTGATAAATCGGATTCTAACGCCAAACTTTGGCTAACGCCGGATGAAAATAATAAATTTTACTTTCAAACCGGAAGACAAAATCATGATTATTCAAGGACCCTTGGTAAAACCGCCGTTTATCCCAACGCGCGTGGATTAAATCACTATAAATATAAAAGAGAAAATCACGGCGTCGGATATTTGGGTGAGTTCGAGAGCTTAAGTGCTGATATAAGTTATTTTTGGGATAAGACTCGCCGTACGAGCATTTTTGATAGTCTTTCTCCCGCAATCGTAAAAAATAGAAATTTTAATTCCAAATTTACGATTTATCTCGGTATAAATACGCTTACCTTCGGCTATGATTTTAGCAAGCAAGATGTGCGAACGACTTTTATCGTTTCAAACGCGAGCAGGCAAAATTTACGCTCTCCGCAGCGATTTTCTATGAACGAGCATGCGGGATTTTTAGAGGACGAGATTGAAATTTTGGAAAATACGCTATTTTTAACGCTCGGCGGCAGGCTCACGCATAACGAATACTTCGGCAACCACTTCTCTCCCAGAGCCTACGCGGTACTGAACGTAAGCGACGTTTGGACGCTTAAAGGCGGCGTCGCGACCGGGTATAAAACTCCCGACGTCAATCAAATTTCGCCCGAAGTAGGCACGATTCAGGGCGGCTGGAGAATTATAGATTTCGGTAACGAGGATTTAAAGCCCGAGAAAAGCACGACCTACGAGATCGGGCTTTATTACGACAATGCAGACGATCTGCGCGGCAATATCACGCTATTTAAAAACGACTTCAAAGATAAAATTTTAGATACCGATGGCAGCAATATCAATAGGATTCCCGCTTACGGAGGCTGCGCCGGCGCGCCGAGCGTTAATTGTCCTGGTTGGGGAACGTATTTTAATATAGAAGGAGCCGAGGTTTACGGCGTTGAGCTGAGTGGCGATTACGATATTACTAAAAAGCTAAATTTCAAGGCGAACTACACCTATAGCCACTCCGAGATCGAAACCGGGGATCCTACGATCTATACGCCAAACGGCGCCGTTAAATTTAGTCAAACCAATCTTAGTAGGCTAGATGGCAAATCCCTGACCGCTACTCCGAAGCATGCCGCACATGCGACACTTAGCTATAGGCCTATCGCTCCGCTTTCTACCTTTATCGGTCTTAATTACGAAAGCGAGCTTACAAGCGTGCAATTCGGTCCGGGCAATAGAGTCAGCAAAAACGACAAAAAGCTTTTTACTACGGATTTGGGCGCACAATACGATTTAAACGATAATCTGAGCCTAAATTTAACCGCTTACAATATCTTTGATAACGTCCGATACGACGAGGGTCTCGCAGACGACGGCAATTACTATTGGTACCCCGAGGAGGGCAGGAGGTTTTGGTTTAAGGTAAACGCGAAATGGTAAGCCTAAAAAACTTCCTTGTGGTATTCGACGCACTCTTTTTAGTATGCTTATTCGCTTGCGATCTGAGGGCAAAACCGCCGCAAAAGATTGAGCAGGCAAGTGGAGCTGCGCACGAAATGTTTAATGTGAGCGATTTTATTCTAAAAAGCAAGAACGGAGAAAAATATAAAATTTTTATAGCTCGCCAAAAAAATGTCGCTCGCTACGATAGGGTAGTTTTTATGGTTGATGCGAACGCGCAAGTTGCTATGCTTTTAAACTCTTATGCGCAAATTTATGCAGATCCAAATATAGCGAAAGAAAACGTCGAAACCGGGTCTAAATTAAATAAAACCGTCCTTATAGTAGGCATCGGATACGACAGCCCGCTAGCGTATGATATTAAGCGTCGCACGAGAGATTTAACGCCCGCTGCGAGCGGCGAAGAATATGCAAACGGCGGCGGTGCGGGAGAATTTTACGATTTCGTAAAAGATGAACTATTTCCGCTCGTGGAGAAAAAATACTCTACGGCAAAAAGCGATAAAATTTACTTCGGACATTCTTTTGGCGGGCTATTCGGGATTTATGCTTTGCTGCGCGACGATGGGATTTTCGACGAGTTTTTTATCGCCTCACCTTCATTGTGGTGGGGAGAATCACAGCTGATCAGAGATGCCCTAGACGAGGGAAAGCTTAGATCAAATTTAAAAGCGAAATTCATAATGCTCGTTGCCGGCTCGCGTGAAATGCGTAAAGGGAAAACCGATAAAGCGGGAATTTTAAAAGCGGCCGATCTAGCTGAAATTTTAAAAGCAAGGGGGCTTTCTTGCGAGTTTAGGCTCTACGAAGGCGCTTCGCACGGCGAAGTAATCCCATTGGCTTTGCAAGATTTGGCGCTATTTACGCAAAGATAATCTTCTATTTAGCCGGTAAAGCCTTGATCTAAACTGCAAGCGTAGGACCGAGCGGCGCAGGCTCGTTGATTGCGCCGAAACGCGTCGCCGGATTTAAGAAATTAAATTTTAAAGCCCTTTTTGCTAGTATCGCGCAAATTTAAAGGATGGAAAATGCAAAATTTCAAATGGCAAATTTCAAAGCGGCTCAAGCAGGCGATGCGCGAGCGAGATATCGATAATCTTACGCTCGTGCGGCGCACGGACGAGCTGTATTCGCGCTCGCATCCGGGTCACGACGAGGATATGCGAGCCGAAGTTTACACGGTTTTGGACGAATACGCGCCCAACGTCGATATTGAAATTTTTGATCTAGTCTGCAAGGTTCTAGACGTCAAAATCGAGCTAGGGTAGGGGCTCGTGCGTGGGATTTGCCTGCACTTTTTTGCTCAAGGGGCGGCGGTAAAATTTAGATTTTGAAATTTTATTTAGTTTTGCTCTGCGTCGCGATTTTAGATTGCACCGCGATTTTTTAAATTTCGCTGCGCGCTATATTGTTGCGAGATATGGAATTTTAACGGCGCGGGTATCTAAATTTACACGACACAGATTTTAAAATTTAAGTGCAATCGGCGTGTTTTAGCGCCCAAAGCCGAAAGCAAAACTTTCGCGCAGAAGCTCGCGATCAAAATTCCATTTATTCTAGCGGCTTGCTGCTAGCTTAACCGGCGGCTCCAAATTTCAAATCCGATTAAATTTAACTCAGGCGGCGGCGATTTGGTGATTAAAATTTTAAATTTTAAAAATGAAATTCCGCCCCGAGCTTGCGATCAAAATTTCAAATTTAGCGGCAAAATTTCGCCCAAAGCCCGCAGGATTAATATCCCTTTTAACTGCAAAGTGCTAAATTTCACTTTAAATTTTAAAGGGAAAAATTTGAAATATTTAACTCAATTCAGCATCATTTTAGCCATCTCCTTCGTCGCCGAGATCCTAGCCGCGCTCATCCCGGTCAAGATCCCCGCCAGCATCTACGGGCTTGTCATCATGCTGCTAGCGCTTATTTTTAAGCTCATCAAAGTGGCCCAAATCAGGGAAACCGTGTCGTTTTTTATGCAGATCATGCCGGTGATTTTCATCCCCGCGGGCGCCGCCATCATCATCGCGGGCGATAAGCTGCGCGAGAGCTTCTTTGCGATCTTGGCGATCACGGCGATCTCGACCGTCGCGGTTATCGCTGCGAGCGGCGCCGTGACGCAGATTTTTTACAAAATCGCCCTTAATCGGCTCAAGCGCAAACTATGCGCCGCGGCGCATAATGAATTCTCCGAGGCGGCCGCCCCTGCGGATATCGCCGCAAGCGGCGACAATAACGTAATAGGTAACGCAATAGGCGGCATCTCGAACGGCCTCGCAGGCGGCACAGATAGCGCCGCCGACAAAAGCGTGCCAAACGGCGCAGACGGCGGTCCTGTGGGTACAGATGCCCTAAAAGGCTCCGCGAGCTCGGATGTTATAAAAAGCTCCGCTAGCGCGGATACCTCCACCGGCTTCGCAAACGCAGATACTATTGCGGGCGTTACAAGCGTAGGTGCTGACACAAGCCGCGCTAGCGGCGATACTATCGCGGGTCTTGCGAGCGACGGCGCCGTTACGGAGCCTGCGGACATAGATGCCGTCTCAGACTCTGCGGACGCAGGAGAGATCATAGATGAAATGCTAAAGCACGAAGCCTTGTCGGAGGATGAAAAATGAAAGAAGCGCTAATAAATTCTGCCTTTTTCGGCGTGTTTTTGTGCCTGGCGTCCTTTCACGCGGGGCTTTATCTAAAAAAGCGCTTCAGACTAGCGATTTTCAATCCGCTTCTAATCGGCACGGTGCTTACCGTCTGCGTGCTTTTGGTTTTTAAAATTCCGTATGAGAAATTTAACGCCAGCGCCTCGCACATCAGCTTTTTCTTAACGCCGATCACCGTGTGTCTAGCCGTGCCGCTATATGAGCAGCTCTCGCTTTTAAAAAGAAACTTCCTAGCCATCGGCGCGGGGCTGCTTGCCGGCGTGATAGCGGGGCTCGGTAGCATCTACGCGATGGCGGTGATCTTCGGAATCGATCACACCCTCTACGTTACGCTGCTGCCAAAATCCGTCACCGCGCCTATCGGTATGGGTATCAGCGAGAGCTTGGGCGGCATCGTGACGCTGACGGTGGCCTGCATCATCGCTACTGGCATCATCGGCAGCGTATTTGGAGAGGTGCTACTTAAAATTTTCGGCATTAAAAAAGGGGTGGCTAAGGGCATTGCCCTAGGATGCGCGAGCCACGCGATGGGAACGGCGCGCGCGCTTGAGATCGGCGACGTGGAGGGGGCGATGGCCTCTTTGGCGATGGCGGTTACGGGGCTTCTTACCGTCATCGGCGCTGGCATATTTGCAAATTTTATTTAAAAAGGCGTTTTGCGGCAGCGCGCTTTTGCCCTCGCCGCAAAGGGCGTAAATTTTAAAATTTTATCTAAGGAGAGAACATGATAATCTCTATAGCCAGGCAGACCGGCGCGGGCGGGCGCGAGACGGCGCGTAAGCTCGCGCAGCGTCTGGGATACACATATCTAGCCAAGGCGGATCTGCTCCGCAAGGCAGACGAGCTCGGATACTTCGAGCAGATGTATGAGTTCTACAACGAAATGCCCGTAAATACGCTGCTTCAGGCGATCTCGCACAGCGAGCTAGCCAACGAGCAGAAGCGCGACCGCATCGCTAGAATTTATCAAAAGATCGTCGAGGGCGGCAACGTCATCGTGCTCGGGCGCTGCGCGGGATTTTTCTTGCGCGGGCGGGCGGATCTGCTGACCGTGTTTTTGCGCGCAAACGACGAGTTTAAGCTCGCTCGATTGCAGAAGGAAGGCCACGCCGACGCGCGCGAATATATGGAGGAAAGCGACGCGGGCAGGATGAGTTTTCATCAATACTACACCAACCAAGTCTGGGGCGCATCCGCCAACTACAATATCTGCATCGACACGTCGTATTGCGGCATCGATAATGCTGTAAATATCATCGAGTATCTGGTTAAAAACCACGATAAAAAGTAAAATTTGAAACTTTGCGACGGGCGCGGTAGCGAGGCGACATTGCTGCGACGATGAGAGTATCGGCGGTGGCGAAATTCTATCGACACCGTAACGAAACTATAGCTGCGACAACGAGGCTACGGCAATGAAATTATATCGGCGCAATATCGCTGCGGGCGGCGCGGCATAGTGGCGGCAACGAGATTATGTCGCTGCGGCATTGCTACGGCGAAATTTTACGCTAAGATTTAGGGAAACATGATGGCAGCAGCGATACGATCTTATGCGTGGCAAATTTTCCGTGGTTATTGGCGGCAAATTTCTGGGTGCAAGCGAGCAAATTTACGGGTTTTTACGGCGGCGTCTGGCGCTCAATTTACCCTAAATAGACTAAATTTGACGGCTTTCTTTACGGTGCGATTTTGAGCAAACTCGGCAACAATCAGGCTTGCTCGAATTTCAAACCTTTAATGAAAATTTGCCTTTTTTTAATGCTAAATTTTATAAAATACCGATAAAAATTTTGGTAGGAGTAAATTTATGAAAAGATTAATCGCGGCGCTCGCCTGCGCTATGGTTTTGTTTGCGGCGGGCGAGGATATAAAGCTCGCAGATATAAATTTTTTTCAAAATGCCTGCGATAGAAGGATTAGCCAAGGATGTTTTAACCTAGGAGTAGCTTACAATAAAGGATTAGGCATAAAACAAGATTACGAAAAAGCTAGAATTTTTTTCTCCAAAGCTTGCGAATTAGGAGATGAAACAGGCTGCTACAACTTAGGAGTTTTATACGAAAAAGGACGGGGAACTATGCAAGACTATAAAAAGGCAAGCGCACTATTCTTAAAAGCTTGTAAGATGGGAGAAAAAATGAGCTGCTATAATCTTGGGGTTTTGTATACTAACGGTCAAGGTGTGGAACAAAACTACAAAAATGCAGCTGAGTTATTTTCAAAAACTTGTGAATTTGAAATTGCACAAGGTTGTTTTAATGTCGGAATTTTATATCACAACGGTCAAGGGGTGAAACGAGACGAAAAAATAGCCAAAAAGTATTTCGGCAAGGCATGCGATTTGGGAGATAAAGACGGTTGCGATAAATATAAAATCCTAGACGAACAAGGATTGTGAGTTAGGACGCTAAAAGGCGATAAATCCGGGTAAATT
>NZ_CALHIK010000175.1 GCF_938030785.1 uncultured Campylobacter sp. | reverse complement strand
CGCGACAAATACAGCGGCAAGCAGGCAAAGATCGGGATTAAATTCGTGATTTTTAAGTAGCTTGCCGAAAAGCACTCGAGGCGAAATTCCGTATTCATGATGCCGCGCCAGTTTCTCATGACCTCGCTGAAGCTCGCGCGGAAGCGGCCACGCTCGGCATCCTCTCCGCGCATAAACGCTACGGCTTCTGCGTTTTCGCGCGCTAGCAGCAGATCCGAGCGATAATTGGCTTCGGCGCGCTGCTTGGCAAAATTTAGCCCCCTAAGCCTGCGCCCGATGAGATGCGTAATCAGCGAGCAAAGTAGCGTATAAATAAGCGCGACGTAGAGCAAAAAGCCTTCGATCTCAAAGTGCATACCGAAAATTTCAAATTTCAGCACCTTCGAGACCTGCCACAGGATCGCAACGAAGGCGATGAGCTTGGCGAGATTATAGACGAGCGATTTTACGAGATCGACGCTTTTTTGCACGAGTAGCAGGCTATCCTCGGCGATACGCTGATCTGGGTTATCTAGCTTCGAGACCCTTTTTGAAATTTCACGATCTGCGCGAGTTTTGGATGAAATTTCATTCTCGCTTGCGCCGCTTTGCCCTACTGCATTTTGCTCCGCCTCACTCGGTAAAATTTCAAGCTCGTTTACATCTCTATGCAAAGCTGCGCTGTCCGCTTCGGCTGCGAAATACTCTGCGCGCTCGTTTAAATTTGCGTCGCCAAGTTTTTCTAAATTTGAACCGCCCCCGGCGCTAAAATTTCCATCAAGGCTCGTGCGGTAGAAGTTTGCGTTATGTAGCCATTTGCGCTCCATCATCGCGCTTAGCCGCTCGCGCCAGACGATTACGAGCAGTTTACGAAGCCAGCTGCCGCGGACGATGAAAAGCACAATGAGCGCCGTGTAGAGCAAAAACTCGCCCACGAGCGCGGGGATCAGCTCGCCTTTAAGCTCGCTTAGCGCGTCGTAAAAGCGCTTGTCCCACGCGTTCATCAGCACGCTGATTTTGATGATAGCGAGACTAGAACCAAGCGCGAGTAGTAGTAGCGCCCACAGCTTCGCCGCGCCCTTGCCGAACCAATGCGGACGTAGAATTTCAAAAAAATGCTTTAGCGTTT
>NZ_CALHIK010000174.1 GCF_938030785.1 uncultured Campylobacter sp. | reverse complement strand
GCGGGATAAAGCAAAATTCCGCCAGGTAGAATTCCGCATCGCTGCGGAATTCAAAATTTAAAAGCAAATTTAAAATTTGCGGGAGCTACTCCTCTATCTTTTTGCCTGCAAATCGCACGAGAGCCCACGTAACGGCAAGTCCCATCGGTAGCGCTATCCAGACGCTAAGCCCTAGCGCTACGGGCAGATAGCCCGCCACCACGGCGACCGCGCCGACGGATAGAGCGTAAGGCATCTGCGTCTTTACGTGCTCGATATGATCGCAGCCCGCGCCCATCGACGAAAGGATCGTGGTGTCCGAAATCGGCGAGCAATGATCGCCGAAAATGGCGCCGGTTAGCACACCCGAGATATTTACGATCATATAGGCGTGAAGCGCATCGCCCGAAAGCCCGTAGTGAAGTCCCACAGCGTTTGCCAAAGGTATGGCTAGCGGCATTAGAATTCCCATCGTACCGTAGCTCGTGCCCGTCGAAAAGCTAATGAACGAGCCCAGCACGAAAATCGCTACCGGAAGCAAGAATTTCGGCGTGTTTTGGCTTAGCATATCGACTAGATAACGCGACGTGCCGAGCTCTTTGATGACAGAGCTGAGCGACCAGGCAAGCAGCAAGATCACGATCGTGACGATCATCGTCTTCCACCCTTTAATCCACGTAGAGATCGCCTCTCTGACATCAAAAATTTTGCGGTAAACGCTCATAAATATAGACACGACCGTAGCAAGAAGCGCCGCTTGAAAAAGCGCGACCGACGAGTTTGCGTTACCGAACGTCGCCTGAAGCGTTGCAAAGCTTAGCGGAGCGGCTTTTGCGGCTGCGAGAGCATCGCCTTCAAGCTTGCTTAGCCCGCTAAAATAAAAGCTCGCAAATGCGCCGCAGATTAGCACTATAAGCGGGATAACGGCGTTTGAAGCTTGCGGCTTGATCCCCTCTTTAGGCTCTAGCGTTTTATCTTCGAGCTCGGCGATGTTAGAATTTTTAGAGTGGATTTCGCCAGTCGCCGCGCGCCTTTCGGCAGAGAGCATCGGTCCGAAATCCCTGCGCATAAATGCGACGTAAACCACGAAAGCAAGCATGAAAAGATTATAGAAGCGATACGGCATGGTTTGCACGAAGATCGAGAAGGCGTTTACGTTTTGCACGCCGATCTGATCATATCCCGCTCTTATCAGAGAGACCTCAAGACCTACCCAGGTAGAAATTAGCGCGATACCCGCAATCGGTGCGGCGGTAGCGTCGATGATAAAGGCGAGCTTTTCGCGGCTGACTCTAAATTTATCGGTGATCGGCCTCATGACGGGGCCTACGATCAGTGCGTTTGCGTAGTCGTCGAAAAATACGAAAAGACCCATAACCCATGTTGAAATTTGCGCCGAGATACCAGTTTTAGCGCGCTTGCTAATCCAAAGCGCCACTGCTTTCGTGCCGCCCGTCCTGCTAATCAGCGCGACTACGCCGCCGATACAAAGCACCTGCAAAAGCACGCCCGCGTTGCCTTTGCTAGCCATCGAGCCCACCACGCGCGCGACCAGATCGGTAAAGCTGCCCACAAGCGCGGAGATCGGATTGTCGTTAACGACTGCTAACATATAGGTGCCGCTAAAAACGCCGATGAAAAGCGATAAAATCACCTCTTTGGTGATAAAAGCAAGCGCGATCGCCACGACGGGCGGCACTAGCGTCCAGATGCCGAAAAGCTCGGCATTATGCTGCCTGGTAGCGTCATCTACCGCAAACGCGGCGACGGACAAAACCGTCAGTAGTAGAATTTTTCTCATTTTTCCCCCTTTTGGAATTTGATCTTCTCGTTAAAACTAGCTTCGCTGCGTCGCCACCTTCCTTGCGGCTACGGCACACGAGCTTATCGTTTTGCTCTTGCAACTCGTCGAAGCATCGTCAT
>NZ_CALHIK010000173.1 GCF_938030785.1 uncultured Campylobacter sp. | reverse complement strand
TTCTAGCATAGTCGCGCTGAAAATAGCTACATTGCGTAAATTTAACGCAAATTCTCTCTGAAATTTTAGCGCAAAGCCAAGCTGTAAAACTCTCGTGCGAAATTGCGGGTTGGAATTCTGCTGCGAAATTCTACATCTAAGCCCAACCCCTGATTAATTCTGCGCCTACAATAGGCGAGTTGCATTCCAGATTTAATTTAAGAACTCTATTACATCGCGGGCGTAAAATTTAAAATTCCACGGCGAAATTCCGCGTCTAAATCATTCGCGCTGGCGTCTGAAGCGAAAAGGCCTTTGAGCCTAAGCCTAAAGTGAGACGATCTTTGAGCCGAAGCCCCCTTCTGCGGGCGTGCCGTCGCGAAAGCCCTTGACGCTCGGGTGCGTTTTTAAAAACTCCTTTACCGCGAACGCGAGCTTGCCCGTGCCGATGCCGTGCTTGACGATGATCTCATCAAAGCCCATCACGAGGCTTTGGCTGATGAATTTATCAAGCCTAGAGGTCGCTTCCTCGGCGCACAAGCCGTGCAGATCGAGCACGAGCGACGCAGAGGAGGGCTTTTGCACCTTGATGCTGATGTTTTTTACGGGCGCGGGCATCGCACCGCTGCGCTTTAGCTCGCTAAGCGGCACGCGCAGCCTGATACCGTCGCTTAGCATCAGCGCCTGGGTTTTGCTGAGCGATAAAATTTCGCCCTTGATCTTGCCGTATTTTACGCGATCGCCCACATTGAAGCTTTGCGGCTCAGGAGCGCTAAGTTCGGGCTGCTGCACGGCTCGTGCGAGCTCGTTTGCGCGGTTTATGGCGCGCTGTTTTTCGCGCACGTCGTTTAGGCTCACGCTGCGTTTAGCCTCCGAAATGGCGCGGTAATATTCGTTTTGTAGCCTTAAAAGCTCTGCCTTCAGCTCGCTTTGCGCGCGCTCGCGCTGATCTTTCAGCGCCTCGCTCAGCGCGTCTAACTTCTCCTCTTTTTGCTGTGTTTGGGCTAGTTTTTGTTTTAGCTCAAGCTCCAAATTTATCGCTTTTGAGATCGCTTCGTTTAGGTTCTCTTTGCTCTCGCCGTAGTTTTTGCGCGCCGCGGCGATCAAATTTTGCGCTATGCCGTAGCGCAGCGCGGTTTCAAAGGCGTAGGATTTGCCGATCGTGCCCTTTAAAAACTCATATTTCGGCGCGCTGTTTTTCTCGTCGTAAAGCGCCGCCAGCAGCTCCACGCGCGGATCTTTCGCAAGCAGCATCGCCAGGCGCTTGTGATGCGTGGTGATGATCATTTTTACATCGCCGCTTATCAGCTGCTCGATCATCGCGCCGTATAGGCTCGCAGCCTCCTCAAAATCGGTACCCAGCTCGATCTCATCGACGCCGATTAGAATTTCTTTGCGCCCGAACAGCTTGCTAAAGGCAACCATCCTGCCCGCAAAGGTCGAAATGTCGTTTTTGGAGTTTTGCGGATCCTCCATTATGAGCTCGAACTCTTTAAAGGTGCCGATGCGGCTGAGGCTTGCGCGAATAGGCATCGGAAGGAGATACTTAGCTAGCAGCGCCGCGCTTAGAATGCTTTTTAAAAGCATCGATTTTCCGCCCGCATTCACGCCGGTGATGAGCAGAATTTTACCCGTAAATTCCACGCTCACGCGCTTTGGATTTTTAAGCGCAGGGTGGGCGAAGCTGTCTAGGACGATGTCGCGCGAGGGCTCTGGCAGGACGAACTCATAATCGCTCGCTCTTGCCATCGCCGCGCGCGCAATCAGCGCATCGATCGCGTCGAAGGCGGCGTTTATAAATTTCAGAAAAGCTAAATTCTTATTGAAAATCGCGCTGATCTGCTTGCAATGCTCGAAAACGATCTGCTCTTTCTTATCCAAAATTGCGCTTTGAGCGGACTTCAGAGCTGCAATCGCGTCTGGAAGCACGTAAAAATAGCCTCCGCTTGAGCGCGCTACGACGCTGCCTTTTAGCACGTGGTTGAAGCCGCCGCGCACCAGCAGAGCCTCGGTGTCGCTTATGTAGTGGATCTGCGTGTCGGCGAGATAGGGCGAAAGGGCTTTGGAATAGATCAGCCTTTTTAGCATCTGCTCGATCTCGCCCTTTTTTATCTTAAAAGCCTCATTTAGCGCGCCGAAGCGCTCGTCTATCGCGTCGCGAAAGCCGCCCTGATCGTCGAAATAATCCTTTAATTGCGCGATGGGCGCAGGAATTTCGATCTTTGCAAGCCAAGCGGCGAGTTTGCCCTCAAAAGGCTGCTTTTTGAGATACAGAAAATATCGGACGATCTTGCTGAACTCGTAAATTTCGCTGATATGAAGCACGCCGCGCTTGCAGATGCGCATCAGCGCGTCGTCTAGGTTCGCGACGCTCTCGCACTGCGCGAGATCAAATTTCGTAAGTTCTGAAATTTTTTCAAAATTTAGCTTACTATCGCCGCTTAAAAACAGCGGCTTTTCGCGTGCTAAAAAGCTTTTAAATTTGGCTAGATACTCGCCTAGATCGAGGCGCGTAAAGAGTTCGTCACTGATCATAAACGCACTCTTTGATCTTGTAGGTTTTGCCCTTAAACTCCGCGCCCACGCTTTTTTTGGCGATGAAAGCGCCCAGCGAAAAGGAGTAGGTGAAATTTTCTCGCGTTACGATCTGCGCGGAGGCCTGCTCTTTGTCTGCGGCAAAATTTTGCGTAGTTTTAGAATTCTGCGCGGAGCTTAGCGGATTTAAGCCTTGCTGCGTAGAATTTTGCGAAGTAGGGCTTTGCGCGGAATTTTGCCCGCTCGAAACAGCGCCGCTAGTTTGCGCGGAAGAGTTTTGCGCAGCGGAAGCCTGCTCGTTCGTTTGCGTAGTGGAGCTTTGCATGGCGGAAGTAGCTTTGCTTTGTGCGTTTAAATTTGCCTCGCCGTCTTGCGAGCTTAAATTTTTCGCATCCGCGCCGCGTGTTTCGGCAGCAGAATTTATCGCGCCGCCGCATCTTAATCTAGCGCCCGCATTAAATTTAAACACCATCTCCTCCTCAAGCTTGGCGGATCGCTCGCTTGCGCTTTCGTAAAAATACGCCCCCGCGCACAGCAGCATGATCAGCGTCGTGACGATGATTTTGGCCCTTTTGCTTAAAATTTCGTCCCGCACGAAAAAGATCGCCGCGATAAATAAAAATGCGAAAACAAATACTAAAAATCTCAAATTCTATCCTTGCCCGCCCGCAGCGGAGTTTGGCTCGTAAATTCGGCGAGAGTTTTCAAGCTTAAAATTCTCCGCGTAGCTGATAGGTAATGTCGCCTGCACCGAAGCCAATCACGAGGCCGTCGTTTATGATGTGGCGGACGCCGAAAATATCGCTAAATTCTATCTTCTCGC
>NZ_CALHIK010000172.1 GCF_938030785.1 uncultured Campylobacter sp. | reverse complement strand
ATCTACAAAAGCGCGAACTGGGCGGAGCGCGAACTATACGATATGATGGGCGTTTGGATTGAAAATCATCCAAATTTAGCGCGCCTAATAATGCCCGATGATTGGTTCGGACACCCGCTTTTGAAGTCCTATCCGCTGCAAGGAGACGAGTTTGCCAAGTGGTACGAGGTGGATAAAATTTTTGGGGTTGGCGCGCGTGAGCGGATCGGCGAAGAAAACCGAAATTCCGCATTCGTGGATGAAAAAGATACCTTTAACTTCGCGCGGCTCTATCACGAGGGCGGTTACGGTGAGCCGCGGCCGCAAGAGAAAATTTTACAAGAATATCAGGAAGAGGGCGGCGTGCGCTTCGTAAAACGCGCTAAACGCGGAATTTACAAGATCATCACAAAGAGAAAATAATGCAAAATCCAAGCAAGCTAAGACCGTTTTTCGAAAACATCGAGTACGAGCGCGAGGGCGCGAATATGATCTTAAATTTCGGTCCGCAGCATCCAAGCGCGCACGGCCAGCTAAAGCTAGTGCTGGAGCTTGACGGCGAGCGAATCGTGCGCGCCCGCCCGGGCGTAGGCTATATGCACCGAGGCATCGAAAAGATGGCCGAAAATATGATCTACGCGGAATTCGTTCCCGTAACAGACCGCGTCGATTATGTCGCATCGGGCTCGAACAACTACGGCTTTTGCGCCGCGGTCGAGAAGCTCTGCGGCATCGAAGTGCCGCGCCGCGCGCAGATCATCCGCACGATCTTGCTGGAGCTTAATCGTATCAGCTCGCACCTTCTGTTTTTGGGTACGCACGCGCTTGATATCGGCGCGATGACGGTGTTTCTCTACTGCTTTCGCTCGCGCGAATACATACTTGATCTCATAGAGAAATACTGCGGCGCGCGCCTCACGCACAATAATATCAAAATCGGCGGCGTCTTTTTGGATCTGCCTAACGGCTGGTTAGAAGAGATGTTGAAATTTTGCGACGAATTCCCGAGCGATATTAAAGAATTTGAAGATATGCTCGATACGAATAGAATTTGGCTGATGCGAACCGAGGGCGTGGGCGTGATCTCGCACGAAGATGCCCTTAGCTGCGGCTGTAGCGGAGTGACGCTGCGCGCTAGCGGACATGCTTGGGATATCCGAAAAGAAGAGCCCTATCTGATCTACGACGAGCTTGATTTTGACGTGCCGTATGCGAGCAAGGGCGACTGCTACGCGCGCTATAAGTGCTATATGGCGGAGATGCGCGAGAGCCTTAAAATTTTGCGCCAGTGCGCGAAGCACTATCCGCTAAGCGATCCGCAAATTTTAGCGATTGACCCCGCTTACGTAAATCCTAGCAAAGAGCAGATCATGACGCAAAACTACTCGCTGATGCAGCATTTCGTGCTAGTCACGCAGGGTTTGCGCCCGCCCGTGGGCGAAATTTACGCCGCGAGCGAGAGTCCTAAGGGCGAGCTTGGATTTTATATCCGCTCGATGGGCGAAAGCCGCCCGTACCGCCTTAAGATCCGCACGCCGAGCTTTTGGCACTGCGCGGTCTATGAGGAAATTTTGCCCGGGCAGTATCTTGCCGATGCCGCGGCGATCATCGGCAGCACGAATATTATCTTAGGCGAGGTGGATCGATGAAGCGCTATGATTTGAGGCATCTGGGCGATAAATTTTTAAACCGCATGGGCGAAATTTTAAAAAATTCCGCTCGCGGCGAGACGATGATCTTTATGTTTGAGATGGGCGATTTCAGCGCGGTTCAAAAGAGCGCCGATCTAGTGGAGGGGCTAAATTCCACGCTTTTAAGCTCGATCCGCTATAACCAAGTCGATTGGATGATAGTCGCAAAAAAGGGGAGAGGATGAAAATTTTAAATTTCGCGCCGCTGCTTAGCCTGCAAAATCCCGCGCTCGCAGCCAGTTTTCGGGGCGCTGAAATTTTAAGCGTATCGCCGCTGCAAGATCCGCATATTCCGGGCGAGCTGATAAAATGCGAGATCGGCGCGCAAAGCTTCGTGCTGGCGCTAATTTGCGCTAGTTTTTGCGACGAGCCCTATTTCGCGGAGCTGGATCTGGAGTACTTAAGCGGCGAAAGCAGCGTGGGCGAGGAGGAGATCGAGCAGATCGCGGAGTTTTTACGGGGAGGCTGCGACGCGATTTTGATCGACGATGCGCTTATTAAAACTCATCCCGACGCCGAAAATATCAAAGCCTTTCTATCTCTCATAGCGGCGAAGTTCGAGATTAAAATTTTAAGCTTACGCGGCGAGCGAGCGGATTTAGGCGCACAAGAGCGGGCAAATTTAAGCCCGCTTAAAGAGCCTGAGAATTTCGACGGCGCCGTGGTTTTCAAACACGGGGCGGACGACCGACTAATCGGCGGAAGGTATTTTAGCATGGTCGCAAAAATCAAGGGCGGCGATCGCATCCGTATCAAAACGCCGCACTTAAATTTAGAAAAAGAATTTATTTTGGATGAGGAGCTAAAGGGCACGATCGCGCTTTTGGGCTCAGGCGGGCAGGGCTTTGGCGGTTATAATTTCGAACTCGCAGAAATTTCTAAGGTTTAAAATGGCAAAGATCACAATCGACGGTAAAGTTTGCGAGTGCGACGAGGGCGAGTATATCTTGCAGGTCGCGCGTCGCTGCGGCGTTTTTATCCCTGCGCTTTGTTATCTAAGCGGCGGTACGCCGACGCTCGCATGCAGGCTTTGTATGGTCGAAGCGGACGGCAAACGCGTCTATAGCTGCAACGCCAAGGCCAAAGACGGCATGGTCGTTTACAGCCGCAGCCCCGAGATCGACGCCGAGCGCGAGGCGATCACGCAGGTTTATTGCATCAACCATCCGATGGCGTGCGGGGTTTGCGATCAAAGCGGCGAGTGCGAGCTTCAAAATTTAGCCCATCTGATGCGCACAAAT
>NZ_CALHIK010000171.1 GCF_938030785.1 uncultured Campylobacter sp. | reverse complement strand
CTCGCAAATTTCGCGCGGATCGGCGCTTTGATAGATCGGGCGACCGACTACGATAAAATCGGCCCCTGCCTCGCGCGCGACGTCTAGATCAGCCACCCGCTTTTGATCCCCCGCACTCTCGCCAAATGGCCTTACGCCCGGGCAGAGCGTGATAAAATTTGCGCTCGTAGCGTCCTTTATCAGGCGGCTCTCGAACGCCGAGCAGACCATGCCGTCAAGCTCCGCTTCGTAGCTCATCACGCCAAATTTTCGCACGGCGTCGCCCAAATTTTGCTCGTAAACCGCGCTAAATTCGGTCTCGTCAAAGCTCGTTAGCGCAGAAACCGCTAGCACTAGCGGACGCGAAGCTAGCCTGTCCAGTCGCTGCATCACCGTAGCCATAGCTCGCTTGCCGCTGCTTGCGTGCACATTTATCATATCGACGCCGAGCTTTGCGATCTCCTCGGCCGCGTCAGCCATCGTGTTTGGGATGTCGTAGAGCTTTAGATCGAGGAAAATTTTAAAATTTCCAAGCTTTTTTAGCTCCTCGATAAAGCCCGCTCCGTCGCGCAAATAGGCTCGCAAGCCCACTTTTAGCCAAATTTTATCCGCAAAGTCCGCAAGCCCCTCCGCTAGCTGTAAACACTGCTGCTTCGAGCCCAAATCAAGCGCGACGCAGAGCTTCACCGTTTATCCTTGCCACGTATTGCGCCTTTGCTGCCTGCGGGTCTTTTCGAGAGAGCGCCTTTGTTGCCTGCTGGTCTTTTTGAGACGGTGCCTCTGCTGCCCGCAGATTTTTTCGGCGCGGTAGAGATTTTGCGCCCCGTGCTACTTTTCGGCGCAGTATTTTTACCAGCAGTGCCCTTTTTCGGTGCTGTGCTTTTGCCGACTCTGAAATTTCTATCCGCGCCCTCTTTTTTCGGCGCGGCGTCTTTGCCTCGTTCGCCTGCCTTAAAATTTTTACTTCGCTCGCCCGTTTTGAAATTTTTGCCCGTTTTCTCCGTCTTAAATTTATCTCCGGTCTTGAGATTTCTCTCCGTTTTAAATTTTTTGCTCGCGGCGGCTTCGGATTTTTTTGCGGATGCGCTGCGGGTTTTCGAATTAGCGGGCTTTTTAGACGGTCTGCTTCTGCTCGCCGTAGAATTTTTCGGCGTGCCGCCTCTCTTTGGCTTAGTAAAATTTTTTGTCTCGTCGTCCGCGCCTGCGGGGATGAAATTTTTCGCCGTATCGTCCCTGTCCGAAACGGCGGAGCTTTCCGCCGCAGCAGACTTAAAATTTTTGACTGCCTCCGTGGTTGACCCAGGATTTTCGCTTGCCGTCGCAGTCGGCTTGGAAATTTTATCCGCCGCGATATTTACGGGGCTATCTTTTAGCGCATCCAGCACGCCGTTAATAAATTTAGACGAGATGCCAAGCTCCTTGGCGGAGTTGATCGCTTCGTTGATGACGATGCCTGCGTCGGTGTCCGTAAAGCGCAACTCATACGCCCCGAGCCGCAGTATCGCGCGCTCCAGAGCCGAAATTTCGGCGAGCTTAAATTCCTTTAAATTTTCATCTATCAGCGCATCAACTGCAGCGAGATTTTCGCTAGCGCCGCGCAGAAGCGCCAGCGTCCAGTTGCGCTGCTCGTTGCGAATGCGCTTTTCTTCCAGATACTCGTCCGCAAAGTCCTCGCCGCCGCCGTTCATATCCCGGGAGTAAAGCAGCGAGATCGCAGCGAGCCTGGCTTGGTGTCTGGTGGCCATTTTACGCCTTTATGTTGCGAAATAGGCTTAGAAGCTCGATCGCGCCGCTCATCGCTTCAAAGCCCTTGTTGCCGGCCTTTGAGCCTGCTCGCTCGATCGCCTGCTCGATATTATCGGTAGTCAGTACGCCGAAAGTCACGGGCGCGCCGTATTTTAGCATGGTATTCGCGATACCTTTGCTTACCTCGGCGCTTACGTAGTCAAAATGCGGAGTAGAGCCGCGGATCACCGCACCTAGGCAGACGACGGCGTCGTAGAGCTTGGAGCTTAGCGCCTTTTCAAGCGCGAGCGGGATCTCAAAAGCGCCCGGCACCAGCATCAGACTTAAATTTTCCTCCTTGCCGCCGTGGCGCAAAAACGCATCGTGCGCCCCCTCGACTAGGCGATCGGTGATGATGTGGTTGAAGCGTGCGTTGATGATTAGGATCTTTTCGCTGCCCTTAAGAGCAAGTGAGCCTTCGATGATTTTCATGGTTTTCCTTTGCGTTAAATTTAGCGCTAAGCTTAGCTAAATTCGCCAAAATTCTAAATTAATTTCAGCATCGCGGCGCTTGAAATTATGAGAAATAACAGGCGCATTGCGTGCAGAAATTTTCTAGCAGCGAACGAATATGCCTAAGGTCACGGCACCGATCGTGCCGATACCTGTACATACTTAGCATGAGTATGAAAATATGCGAAGTAGACTCACCTCCGAGTCCTCTTCTAGCGCGACGATCATTTCAAAAAAGACGATAAAAAGCATGCCAAGCCCCGTATATAGAACGTATGCGAGTGCCGCGCTATGTATTTAAAAGCAAGCATAAATATAAAAAGTTCGCAATCGCGCAGATGACGGTAAGCAACCGCTCGTGCGTACCGGCAGCGCGCTTAAGCCCGTACGCCCAGTCGTACACAAAAAGCGCTCCGATGAGGATAAAAGAAAGCTCTGGCGTTATTAAATCGCCTAAATTTTAAATTTAAAGCGCGATTGCGGTGGCTTAGATTGAAATTCGTCTTAAAATTAATCCTAAATAATAAATTTTATTATTCGTTTAGAAATTTTAGGCTATAATCGCTTCAAAATTCATTTCAAGGAGAGAAAGATGTTTAAACTTAGAGAGTTGCCGTTCGATGCGGCGCATAACGCGGTCGTAAGCAAGCAAACCTGTGACTATCACCACGGCAAGCACCACGCGACCTACGTGGCAAATTTAAATAAACTTACCGAATCGGGCGAGTTTGCGGGCAAGGGGCTTTACGAGATCGTAACGGCCGCTAGCGGCGGGCTTTTCAACAACGCAGCGCAGGTTTACAACCACGATTTTTATTGGGATTGCATTGCAAAGCCTAGTGAGCCGTCTGCAGAGCTAAAATCGGCGCTAGCGGAAAATTTCGCGGATTTTAAAAGCGAGTTTTTGGCTGCTGCTACGGCGCATTTCGGCTCGGGCTGGGTGTGGCTTGCTTACGATCCCAAATCGGGTAAGCTTTGCATTAAAGCGACTCAAAACGCCGCCACGCCGGTGACCGAAGGGCTCGTGCCGCTTCTAGTCGTGGACGTTTGGGAGCACGCGTATTACATCGATGAGCACAACGCGCGCCCGAAATATCTGGAGAAATTCTACGCAGGCATCAACTGGGAGTTCGTCTCAAGCGCCTACGAATGGGCGAAAAAAGAGGGTCTCGGCTCTGTGAAATTCTACATCGACGAGCTTCACGGCAGAGATTAAATTTTAAAATTTAAGCGGATGCGGCGATACAAAAATCTGGGTCTGTCGCGCTTCGCTTGCGTAAATTTTAAATTTACGCGGGCACGTCACAAACGGAAGCGGTGCTACCCGCAGAGCTAAAACCGCCTAAACGCGCCGCAGGTTCGCTGTGAGTTCGCTACGGACACGGATCCGCTGCAGACGATAATCGCCGCGGCGCTTGCCACACGCGACCGAGCACTTAAAATTTTAATTCAAAGCTAGCGGCTAAATTTCGGGATTTTTCTCGGAATTTAGCCGCAGCAATATCGCTTTTCAATCTATCTTTTAAATTTAAAAATTCCATCAAAGCTCGGACGCTAAATTTAATCAAAATTTTAGCCCAAAATCATCCAAAGCCCGATCGCGCACATCAGCACCGAGCAGAAAATTTCGAGGTATTTCAGGTGGGTTTTCAGCAGATTTTTTAGCACCGCTCCGCCCAGCGCGTAGATGCTAAGACAGATGCTTTCGCTTACGCACAGCGTAGCGACGAGGACGAATGTGCGCGCGCCGAAAAGGTTGTCCGCGTCCAAAAACGGCGGAAAGAGCGCGGTAAAAAATATCCACGCCTTGGGATTTGAGACCGCGACTACGAGGCCTTGGAGGAAGATATTTTCGCTGCGCTTCTGTTTTTGCAGCTTGAAATTTCCGCGCGTTAAAAAGGTCGCGACGCCCAGATAGAAGATATACGCGCCGCCTAAAATTTTAATCGCGCTAAGCGCCGCAGGGTGCGCAAGCAGAATGCCCGCGACGCCGAATATGCACGCAAGCGCCACGGCTGCGACGCCCAGCACCTGCGCCAGCAACGCAGGCAGCGCCCTAAGATAGCCGCGCGCGATGCCTAGATTTAGCGCGTAGGTCATGTTGATGCCCGGCATCAGCGATATCGGAAAGATCGTAAAGAAAAATAGAAGCATTGCAAACCCCTAAATTGCGGCTAAATTTTAAATTTATCGCGCGCCCGTCGCGGAAATTTTAAGGTGCCGCGGCGAGTGAAATTTTAAAATTCCGCCGCGTCTTTTTGCGATTATCATCACGCTTGCACGGCGCGCGTAGATAAAATTTTAAAATTCTGACGTCCGCTTCGCTAGACGCGTCAAAGCTTTCTATAGGGCGGGAAGGGGGCTTGGATTGCGAGGTCGCTCCCCTTCCCGCCCCAAACCCCACCTAACCCCCGACGACGCTTTA
>NZ_CALHIK010000170.1 GCF_938030785.1 uncultured Campylobacter sp. | reverse complement strand
TAAGTTTAGCGTATGCGGCTACTTTGATCGAGCTTGGATAAGTGTCGTTGGTGCTTTGACCTAGGTTTGTGTGATCGTTTGGATGCAGATACTGATACTCGCCTTTTTTATGTCCCATAGCCTCAAGCGCAACGTTTGTGATAACTTCATTCGCATTCATATTTGTTGAAGTTCCTGCACCGCCTTGGATCATGTCTACTACGAATTGATCTCTAAATTCTCCCGCGATTAGTCTATCGCAAGCCTTTGCAATCGCATCGGCTTTTGCGGCATCTAAAACGCCAACCTCTTTGTTTGCTAGCGCAGCCGCTTTTTTGATCTGCGCGAATGCTTTGATAAAAAATGGATAGTCTTTGAGCGGTCGTCCACTTAAATGGAAATTCTCGAGTGCTCTAAATGTTTGCACACCGTAATATACGTCGTCGGAGATTTCTAGCTCACCGATAAAGTCATGCTCTTTTCTGGTCTTTGCCATAATGAGTCCTTTCTTTGAAAAATTTAAACGGAATTTTAATGTTTTTATTATTAAAATATGCTTAAAACGTAACAGAGAGTTGAAATTAGTAAATTAATAGAATTTCTTAAGACTTTAAGCTAAATTTTAATAAAAATATGCTTCTAAATTCAGCAAGAACGCTTAATTACTTTTTAAGCTTAATATTGATATACAAAAAAATTATGAAATTTAGATTATAAAATTTATTCTTTAGCTTAAAATATAAACAAAAATTTCAAAAGCGGAATTTTAACTTAAATTTAACGTGATCTTGCGCCGTAAATTTAGACTATCTTTTGCGCTTTAAGCAGTAAAGATATATGCACGAAATAAGAAGCACGAAAGCAAGCAGGGCGATTGTGATTAGATGCAGATCTTTTTTTATGAGCTCCTCGTTTTCGCCGATAAAATAGCCTAAAAGCATTAGTATTAGCGTCCAAATCGCAGCTCCTAGCCCCGTAAATATCACGAAGCGCGCGACATTCATCTTCGCAAGCCCCGCAGGAAGGCTGATGTATTGGCGGATACCCGGAATGAGTCTGCAATTAAAGGTCGAAATTTCGCCGTGGCGATTGAAAAACGCCTCGAATTTTGCAAATTTTTCCTCGGTGATGCCGACGTATTTGCCGTATTTAGTGATAAATTTACGACCGAAAAAATAGCATAGATAGTAATTAAATAGCGCGCCCGCAATACTGCCGCCAAGGCCGCAAAGAAACGCTATTGCAAAGCTCATCTGTGATTTTGAGGCCAAGTAGCCTGCCGGGATCATCACGACTTCGCTTGGAAACGGAAAGAAGCTGCTTTCTAAAAACATCATCGCAAAAATGCCGAAATATCCCCAGTCGGCGACAAATTCTACGATAAAATTTACGATGCCTGAAAGCATTTAAATCCTTAATTGATGTATGTAAAATTCGCGTGCTCCGCCGCGTGACGCTAAATTTTATTTTGATTCGCTTATCTTGATCTAGCGCGCGCAAAAGCGCCGTAGCACAAAAGGCAATTTTCAAAGCCCAATCAAAATTTTACTTTCAAAATTTACGATAAATTTAGAGCTAAAATTTTACCGCGAGTTTGATCTTAAATTTACGACAAAATTTCAGCGCCGAGCCCAAATCAAACGAGTCGTCCTGCAAAAGAAAAAGGCGCGAGTTAAATTAACGCACTCCTAGAATTAGGTTTTGCACGTAAATTTAAAGAGTCTCGCGCCCTAAATTTAGCGAAATTATTTCGCGTATTCGACGTTGATCTTGCCAAATAGCTCGTTTGCTTTATCGTCGAGCTTTTTATTGACCTTGCCCGGCAATAGCTGGTTTTTGATAAGATCTTTTACTTTCTCAAACGGCATAGTCTCAGCCTTTTTGCTGCCCTCTTTATAGATGATATGATATCCAAACTGCGTTTTTACCGGCGTTTTGCTCATCTCGCCGTCTTTTAGCGCAAATGCCGCCTTTTCAAACTCCGGTACCATCATGCCTTTGCCGAAAGAGCCCAGATCGCCGCCGTTTTCTTTCGCGCTCGGATCTGTTGAAATCTCTTTAGCCAGCTTGTTAAATTCCGCTTTAAGATCCTCTTTTTTAACCTTGGATAGCTTGGCGATGGCGTTTTTAGCGCTCTTCTCGTCGGCTACTAGGATGTGGCTAGCCGTAACGGAATCCGGTTGCATGAAGCTTTGTTTATTCTCGTCGTAGATTTTTTTGGCTTCCTCATCGCTGATACTTACGCCCTTAGCCTCTTCGCGCTGCCAAAGATTAAAAGCGATACCGTCTTTAGCTAGCTCTAGCTGGCGTTTATATTCGTCGGTGTTTTCAACGCCCGATTTTTTGGCTTCTGCGACTAGAAGTTTGTATTTGATCAGATCGTCGATTAGCTTCTTTTTGTCTTCTGCGCTCAGTTCGCTGCCTTGCAGATTATTCTGTGCTAAAAAAGGAGCGATCTCCTCGTCGGTAATCGTGATATTTGCGTCTTTTACGGTAGCCAAAACGCCTGCGTTAAGCGAAGATATAGCCATAGCGGCAACAAAGCTGAAAGATAAAATTCTTTTCATTATTTTTCCTTTATTCGGTAAATTTCGCGCAATTATAAAAAAAGATAGTAAATAAAATAGCCAATACTAGCAAATTCGGCGCGAATCGTGCGCCGAATTTTAAAAAGAGCAAGGGTTAAAACGATGGGATGATTGCGCCTTTATATTGCGTCTCGATAAACTTTTTCACTTTCTCGCTTTGGATCGCTTTATCCAGCGCCTTGATCTTAGGGCTGTTTTCGTTGCCCTCCTTAACGCTAATGACATTGGTGTAAGGGTTGCCCTCCGCCTTTTCTAAAAACAGCGAATCTTTGATCGGGTTTAAATTTGCATTAAAAGCAAAATTTGAGTTGATAACCGCAATATCTACATCGCCTAGGGTTCGTGGAAGTGCGGCTCCCTCAAGCTCTAAAATTTCTAAATTTTTAGGGTTTTTCGTTACATCCAGCGGCGTGCGGAGCTTGGCACTTTGATCAACTTCGATGAGCCCTGCGGCTACGAGTAGATCCAGCGCGCGGCTTTCGTTCGTCGGATCGTTCGGCACGGCAACTTTCGCGCCGTTTTTAAGATCTTTTAAATTTTTAATCTTATGGCTGTAGATGCCCATCGGCTCTAGGTGCACGCCCACGGTTGCCTTTAATTTCGTGCCTTTGTTGGCGTTAAATTCCACCATATAGGGCACGTGCTGAAAAAATCCGGCATCGGCATCGCCGCTATCGGTGGCGAGGTTCGGAGTTACGTAGTCGTTGAAAACCTTGACTTCAAGATCGTAGCCTTGGGCTTTTAGATCAGGCTTGATCTGCTCCAAAATTTCGGCATGCGGTATCGGAGTAGCGGCGACTACGATTTTTTCCGCAAGAGCGAAACTGACGACGCTGGCGCTAAGAAGCGAAGCGAGAAGAAATTTCTTCATATTTAATCCTTTTGGTTAAAATTTCGCGGTATTATAGCAGGTAGAATTTTTAATGTCAAGCGTTTTTATATGATTTTTTAAAATTTTATACAAAATCCTTTAGAAATCGATATTTATAGATATATCTAAATACTATGTTTTAATCTAGTATCTATATAATATCGCAATTTTAATGAGCGCTTTACATAAATTCCGCTAAAATCGCAAAATTTAAAATTTCAAAAAAGGCTAAAGATGGCAGATTTTTACGACGCGAAAGCCGTAGAGGAGAGCTTTTATAAAATTTGGGAGCAGCGCGGTTATTTCGAGATCGACGGCAATAAAGATATCCAACAAAAAGGCAAAAACTTTTGCATTATGATGCCCCCTCCTAACGTTACCGGAGTGCTTCATATCGGGCATTCGCTCACTTTTACGCTGCAAGATATTATGACGCGATACAAGAGGATGGACGGATACCGCACGCTGTGGCAGCCGGGACTTGATCATGCTGGCATTGCGACGCAAAATGTCGTCGAGCGCGAGCTTTTGGCGCAAGGGATCAAAAAAGAAGCGATCGGGCGCGAGGAATTTTTAAAGCACGTTTGGCGCTGGAAAGAGCAAAGCGGCGGGCAGATCGTAAAGCAGATGAAGCGCCTGGGCGTCACGCCCGCGTGGAGCAGACAGCGTTTCACGATGGATGAAGGGCTTAAAAACGCCGTTCGCAAAGCCTTCGTAAATTTATACGACGCGGGGCTCATTGTGCGCGGAAACTACATGGTAAACTGGTGCACGCACGACGGCGCGCTAAGCGACGTGGAGGTCGAGCACAAGGAGAACAAGGGCAAGCTCTATCATCTGCGCTACTACTTTGCAGACGGACAAAATTTGAACTCTTGCAAAGATTCGAGCGAGACGAGCCGCAACTACATAGTTGTGGCGACTACGCGCCCCGAGACCTACTTCGGCGACACCGCCGTCATGGTAAATCCTGCGGACGAGCGCTATAAAAATTTGATCGGCAAAAAAGTCGTGCTGCCGCTAATCGGCCGCGAGATCGAGATCATTGCCGACGAATACGTCGATATGAGCTTTGGAACGGGCGCCGTGAAGGTCACGCCCGCGCACGATACCAACGACTACGAGGTCGGCAAGCGCCACGAGCTGGAATTTATCACCGTTTTTGACGAAAAAGGAATTTTAAACGAGCAGTGCGGTAAATTCAGAGGCTTAGAGAGACTTGCCGCGCGCGATCAGATCGTAGCGGAGCTCGAGAGGCTGGGCTATATCGAAAAAATCGAGGACTACGAAAATCAAGTCGGCTACTGCTACCGCTGCAAAAATGTCGTCGAGCCGTACATCTCGCAGCAGTGGTTCGTGCGCGCGGATATCGCAAAAGAGGCGATCTCTAAGGTAAATTCCGGCGAGGCGGAATTTTTCCCGAAGCACTGGATCAATAGCTTCAATGCCTGGATGCGCGAGCTGAAGGACTGGTGTATCAGCCGCCAGCTCTGGTGGGGGCATAGAATTCCCGTGTTTTACTGCGACTGCGGCCATCAGTGGGCGGATGAGCGCGAGAGCCCCGATGTCTGCCCGAAATGCGGCGGTAAAAATTTTACCCAAGATCCCGACGTGCTTGATACGTGGTTTTCAAGCGGTCTTTGGCCGATCAGTACGCTTGGCTGGGGCAACGGCGAGGCTCTGAAAAACGAGAAGTGGTTTGAGGAGGATTTGAGCGAATTTTATCCGAATACCATGCTGATTACGGGCTTTGACATTTTATTTTTCTGGGTCGCGCGTATGATGTTTCAGTGCCAAAACGCCATGGGCGAGCTGCCGTTTCGCGACATCTACCTACACGCCTTGGTTAAGGACAAAGACGGCAAAAAGATGAGCAAATCGAGCAAAAACGTAGTCGATCCGCTGCTAAAAATCGATGAATTTAGCGCCGATATTTTGCGCTTTACGCTTACGATTTTGTGCGTACAGGGGCGCGATCTGCGCCTTAGCGACGATAAGCTTTTAATATATCGAAATTTTACGAATAAGCTCTATAACGCGAGCAAGTTTTTGCTTTTAAACGCCTCTAAATTTGACGATTTAGACGCAGCGCGGATCAAAACGAGCCTCGGCAAATATATGCTTTCGCGCTTTAACTGCTGCGTAAATTCCGTGCGCGAGAGCCTAGATACTTACCGCTTCAACGACGCTGCGACCGAGCTTTATAAGTTTTTTTGGGACGAGTTTTGCGACTGGGGCATCGAGCTTAGCAAGGCGGACAAGGCCGCGATCGGCGAGCTGGGGATGATTTTTAAAGAAGCGATGAAGCTACTAAGCCCGTTTATGCCGTTTCTAAGCGAGTATCTGTATCAGGAGCTAAGCGGCACGAAGCTGCAAGACGCGCGCTCCATCATGGTGATGCGATACCCGCAGCCAGGCGAGCGCGATGAGCGGATCGAGGAGCTATTTTCGCTTCTCATCGAAGCGATCGTCAGCATCCGCCGCGCAAAGGCGACGATCGAGCTCGGCAATGCGCGCGTAGCCAAAGCCTACGTCAAATCCGCAGTCGATCTAAGCGCTGCCGCGGATTACATCAAAACGCTAGCCAAGGTAGATGAAGTGGAATTTACGCAGCAAAATATCGCAAATTCCGCCCGCGACGTAAGCGAGAATTTAGAAAGCTTTGTACCGCTTGAGGGGGTCGATCTTAGCGGCGTGATTTCGCGCCTTAACGCGCAAAAAGCGAAGCTGCAAAAAGAGATCGAAAAGCTCTCAAACATGCTAAATAACGAGAAATTTGTAGCCTCCGCTCCGCAAGCCGTAGTTGAAGCCAACCGTGAAGGGCTGCAAAGCGCGCAGGAAAAGATGCAAAAAATTTGCGCCGAGCTGGCAAATTTAGGGGCGGCGGATTGATATTTTTTGGTTTTTGCATTAGGACTTGGCGGATCCAAACGGCGCCTTGAGATTTATAAAATTTCATCGGCGGCGCGCCATTTTACGCGCTAAATTTTAAATCAAGGAGAAAATATGTCAAAGGGTAGTATCGGTGGATTTACTTTAGGCACGGTCATAGCCGTCGCACTATCGTGGGGAGCCAATAAAAGCATAATGTGGGCGATAATTCACGGATTTTTAAGTTGGTTATATGTGATTTATTATTTCCTACTGAGGTAAAATTTCATCGGCAGCGCGCCGTTTTACGCGCTAAATTTTAAAATTTGAAGGATAAAAAATGAGCGAAAAAATAAAAATAGCGGTTTTAGGATATGGAAATTTAGGTCGCGGCGTGGAGCTTGCCGCGCGAAATAGCAAGGATTTGCAGCTTTCGGCGGTGTTTTCTCGCCGCGAGCCGCGCAGTGTGCAAACATGCGGCGCGCCGGTATTTAGCGCGGATGAAATTTTAGCGCACAAGGGCAAATTTGACATTTTGGTGCTTTGCGGCGGTAGCGCGACAGATCTGCCGACGCAGACGCCCGAGTTTGCAAAAGATTTTAACGTAGTTGATAGCTTCGATACGCACGCTAAGATCCCAGAGCACTTCGCCGCAGTGGACGCCGCCGCCAAAAAAGGTGGAAATGTAGCCATCATCGCCGTGGGCTGGGATCCAGGGCTATTTTCGCTAAATAGGCTATTTGGCGAGAGCGTGCTAGAAAACGGTAGCAGTTATACATTTTGGGGCAAGGGCGTGAGCCAAGGCCACTCCGACGCTATCCGCAGGATCGAGGGCGTCGTGGACGCGCGCCAATACACCGTGCCGATAGATAGCGCCTTGGAGCGAGTTCGCGCGGGCGAAAATCCAAATTTAACTACGAGAGAAAAACACCTGCGCGAGTGCTACGTCGTGGCCGAGGATGGCGCCGATAAAGCGCGCATCGAGCGTGAGATAAAAACGATGCCAAACTACTTCGCCGACTACGATACGAGCGTGCATTTTATCGATATTGCGACGCTTAAAAAAGAGCACGGCGGCATCCCTCACGGAGGCTTCGTCTTGCGAAGCGGAGCGACGGGTGAGCACGGCGAAAATAAGCATCTAATCGAGTTTTCGCTAAAGCTTGATTCAAATCCCGAATTTACCGCAAGCGTGCTCG
>NZ_CALHIK010000169.1 GCF_938030785.1 uncultured Campylobacter sp. | reverse complement strand
GCTAATCTTAGGATGAAGGCTAATACAACGCCTCTGATGTATGCATGCTTTTACAATGATGTAAATACCGCAAAAGAGCTCGTAAAAGAGGGAGCGGATATTAATGCTACCGATAAATTTAAGCTTACTCCGATAGCTTATGCTATTGAAAATAACTCTACTAAAGCGGTAAAATTTTTGTTGAGTAAGAAAGTAAAATTTGATAGTAAAGCACTAATACAAAGATATTTGCAATCGCCTCAGCATGATATGATAAAACATATAACCATAAACGGAGATAATATATCTGTAGAGTATGAATCAAAGTATGAAGCAAGAGAGAAAGGGTCAAAAGATGGCATATATCCTTTTGTATATGTTGCTTTTTCCGGTTTTACAGAAATTTTACAAATGCTTCTTGATGAAGGATACAGATACAATGATTATGAATTATCTCATGATCTAACATATATGCCCGATTATAAACCCACATTGGAAATTCTTTTAAAATACAATGCTCAAAAGCAGCCCTCTAATGAGGAGCTTAAAGAGGCATATAATAAGTGCTATCAGGCACATAAAGAGGTAATAGAAGATAAATTTAAATATATTGATGCGATGAATGAGGGTATAGATAGGGTTAAAGAAAAGAGAATTACGGACAAATATATAAAAAACTTCAGCGATAGTAGAGTTGAGATAGAACGAAAACTCATTCAAGAAGGTATCATCGTAAGAAAACCGATTCCGCTTGATCCTGATGAGATGAAAGAATATGATACGCAGCTTGCGATATATGAAAAATATTGCCCTATTAAGAATTTTAAATTTGAAGAGCTTAAGAGCTATAATGATCTTTGGGCATTTGAAAAAAGAAAACCCGATGAAAATGAAACGTTTATGGATGTTAAGAGCTATATAGAATGGTCAAACAAGATAAAGATAAATAAAGAGATACGAGATTTTAAATTTCGTCATCTTGACAGTGTGTTTCTGGTCGATAAAAACATGACTCAAAAAGAATACCTTCTTTTTAAATTAAAAAACGTACCGACGGAAACGCAGGTCGAAGATATAAAATATATATTAAAAAGATATGAACCGGCGAGTAAGAATGGTGGCTTGGTAAGATAAGCCATATAAACCAAAGATAGGGATTTAAATTTAGACTTTATCAGTGCGGTTTACTTTATATGTTTTAAAGCTTAAACACAATGTAAGCCGCAAAAATAGATAAAATTTTAGTATAAGTGAAAGTTAATCCTCATCGTTATATAATCGCAGCACTTCTGGGGAATAAAACGAGTTGTCGCTTTAGGTTTTGCTTAAAAGCTAAAGCTCTTTGCAGGCTAGTGTTTTAAGGCTGAAGGATCAAATTTGAAAACTTTTTTTAAAACCTTGCTTAAAATCATAAAAAACATTTTTAAAAGCATTCCTTATATAGTTATTGTTCTCATCGCCATTGTTTTAGCGTTAAAATTTGGAATTGGCTTAAGATTTACATCAACCTCCTCTCACTATACCGTCACTGCAAATACCAAAGTAGATCCTAACTCCGAGCTAGCTAAATACGTAACGCAAAAGGAGATAAACGCAGTCGGCTATAGATATTGGGATATAGACGAAGAGGAGGTTAGAGATAATCCCACGATGGAACTTTTGCGCAGGAGTTTAAAATCAAAAGATACGGATAAAATTTTAAAATTTATGCAGGATAATAATATAAGCGTAGATACCCCTCTTCATTTCGGCGTTACCCCTTTGATGTACGCTAGCTTTTACGATGACGAAAAGACCGCAAAAAAGCTGATAGAGATGGGTGCCGATCCTCATAAGAAAGACAATTACGAGCTATCCCCTATGGCATACGCTATGGAAAATAACGCCACTAAGTCGGTCAAGCTTTTGCTAGATAGCGGAGTTAAGTTTGACGAAGTAGAGATCGTGCAGGAAACTTACGGCATTAGAGATGTCGAAAACTGGATAGATTCTATAAGCTTTGACGAAAACGCTACTCCGATCATACATTACCGCACGAAAGAGGTTCTTTTTAGCGGCGGAGGCGAGCCGTATTATTTTATCAGCCACCTAGTTAGAAACAATATGTACGATATAATGAAAATGGTGCTAGAGAGCGGGTATAGACCGTATACCTACTCCACTTTCAATATGGGAGAGGTCTATGTTTCAAATAAACTAGAGGAGATACCGAGCTATAGAAACATAAAGAATATCCATAAAGAGTATGGAGTAGAGGAGTTTAGGCTTTATAAATCGGTATATGGCGATCTGTTAGACGTGCCAGAGCCCGGAGCTATGATAGATCTGCTTTTGCAATATGATATAGGCGGAATACCGAACGATGAATTTTTAAAAAGAATGTATGATGATAGGTGTTATAAGGAATATAGGTATGATGTAGAAAGCGAATATTATAAGAAAGCAACTAAAGCTAGGTTCCAGCTTGCTTTTTTGCAAAAACATTGTTCCGACAAGAACGCTACCTTTAAAAATATTAAAGAGTATATACTATTTGCGGTAGAGCGGAAAAAAGTTCGCGTGATAGAATTTACGGCAGATGAAAGAAATATCAAAAACCCCAATTTTCATATATCTAAAGAGGAAGTCGAGAGGCTAACTAAAGACTATAAAGAATATAAAAGAAATTTATTTAGTAAAGAAGCGGAAGATCAAAAATAATAGGCGGCTAGGCAACTCGCCGCGAAATAATCAAATTTAAAGCCCCATCTAATTACCGAAAAAGATAAATTTTACCGATTTTATCGGCATTGTATTAGGCTTGCGAACTCCGCAAAAGTATAAAAACTCGAATAGAAAAGTTAAATTTAATTCCTAAATTTACAACGCTTGAGCGAGTATAAATTTCGCAAAATCCTCGCGGGAGTCCGGGCATTTGCAAACTTCGTAGTATTCATAACCCAGCTCGCGCGCCCGGGCTCTATAAAAAATATCCAGCTCAAAATCGGTCTCGGAATTATCCACGCAAAACGCGATCGGAAATATGAGCACTTTTTTGCTCTGCAGATCCCGCAAGACGTCCGCGACATTGGGCTCTAGCCACTTCACGGGACCCAGGCGCGATTGATACGCCAAGATAATCTCTTTAAATTTAATTCCGCGCGCAGCCAGCAGATCTTTTAAAATTTCCACGTGCGCCTTTACCTGCGCCTCGTAGGGATCGCCCGCAGCAACCATTTTTACCGGCAGCGAATGCGCGGAAAATATAAGCGAAATTTGAGAAATTTCATCCGCGCTAAATTTCGAGACGCAATCCGCAATTAAATTTAGCAAAATTTCGTTGTAAGCGGCGCTTTCGTAGAAAATGTCGATGATTTTATAATTTTTTATCCCGAGCCGCTTAAGCGCCGCTTCGGCAGAGCACAGGCTCGATTGCACCGTCGTTTTTGAGAAGTGCGGATACAAAGGCATCAAAATTATCTCGTCAAAATCCGCATATTTTTTAAACACATCCTCCGCAAAGGGCGGCGTGTAATTCATCGCATAATCGCAAATTAGCTCATCTATCGGTTTTTCATTCTTCGGCGCTTCATTTTGCAGCGCCTCACCCTGTGTCGGGACGCTCTGCGGCGGCTGGTTTTGCAATAGAGTGTCTTGCGCCGGCTCGCTCTGTGCCTCTTGCGCCGGCTCACCTGCGGCGCTTGTAAATTCGGTTTGGTTTTGAAATTTAGCCTCGCCACCAGGCTCGCCGCCTTCTTGAAATTTAGCGGAATTTTGCAGCTTGCATGTAGCGCTAAAATCTGGGCTATTAAATTTTGTGGCACCCTGAAATTCTACCTCATTTTGAAATTTAGCTGCGCTCTGAAATTTTAAATTTTGCGCACCATCTGCATTTTCAAATTTTAATCCCGCGCCATATTTTGCTCGCGCGAGTAAATTTACCTGCTCGCAAAGCGCTTCGGTGATGGAGCATATCGGCGAGCGTCCGCCCAATTTTTCGTAGTTGCTGCGCGCCGATGCGGTTCTGCTTTTTACGATGAGCGCGGCTAAAACGCTACGCCAAAAATCGCTCTTAACGCCCAAAATAAAGGGGTCGTTAAACATATTTTTTAAAAAAACTTCAACTTCGCCCAGATTATTCGGACCGCCCATATTGAGTAAAATTAGGACTTTTTTCATGAGATGATTTCTCTAATTTTTATCGCGTCCTCTACGCTTGCAAGTCCTGCGTCCGCGCTGCTGTTGCACATCGCGCAAAACGCTTCGTGCTCGCGCCGCAGCGAAAAGTCATCGCGATCGACGCGTAAATTTACGCGGCCTTCGGGGGTAATTTTAAAAAGAGTTATCGAGATTAGATCGCCGAAATATACGCCGCTGTCGGTGCAAATTTCGACACCGTGGCGTCTCATAGGATAGAGATTGGATTGCATGAGCGTGCAGTAGCAGCCGTTTTTTGTGTGAAGCGTCGCGCATGCGGCTAGAGTGCGCTCTTTAGAGATATTTTTGCTAAGTTCTATGCAGGCGATCTCGCTGTGAGAAAGCAGCCGCACAAGATCGATATCTCTAAAAAGGGCATTGGCGACGATATCTGCTCTATCATCGTTTGCAAAACCGCTTACAAAGCTCATCGAAAAAATTTTATCACCCTTGGCAAGTTCGCGAATCAGCGAGATAATCACGGGGTTATATCTATCCGAATACCCCACGGCTAGGCGCGTGCCATTGGTCGTCGCGGCGTAGTTGATCTCTCTAGCCTCGGCGAGGCTCTGCGCTAGCGGGGATTCTACGAAGATATTTTTGGTAAACGGGATACATTTTAAAATGAGCTCTTTGTGCGCCGAAGGCGGAGCCGTAATGACCACCGCATCGGGCTTAGCGGTGTTGAAAAGATCGGTTAGATTATCAAAGATCGGATAGCGCGGGCCGAAATTTTCACTGCTGCCCTTATGATAAAGCGCTACGAGCTCGAAATAATCGCTCCTTCTTAGCTCGCTGAAGTGCTTTTGACCAAGCTCGTCCATGCCTATGATCGCTATCTTTTTTTTCATCGTTATGCCCTAAATTTAATCTTTCGCGCCATTATAACTAAGAATGGTTAAAATTTTATAGTTTTTAAAATCTAATTTGGCTAAAATGCGCTCCAAAATTTTAAAATTTAAATAGGGAAATTTCATGGATATTAGAAGCGAATATTTGAATTTTTTTGCGAGCAAGGGGCATCAGATCGTTCCTAGCGCGCCGCTAGTGCCCGATGACGACAGCTTGCTTTTTACCAACGCGGGCATGGTGCCCTTTAAAAGCATATTTACAGGAGCTGTACCGCGCCCGACGCCGCCCATCCGCACGAGCTGTCAGACCTGCATCCGCGCCGGCGGCAAACACAATGACCTAGACAACGTCGGCTACACCGCGCGCCACCACACATTTTTTGAGATGCTTGGAAATTTCAGCTTCGGCGAGTATTTCAAAGAGCAGGCGATCGCCTATGCGTGGGAGTTTGTAACCGAAATTTTAAAGCTTCCTAAAGAAAAACTCTACGTCACCGTGCACGAGAAAGACGATGAGGCGTTTGGGTTCTGGGCGCAGCACATAGCGCAGGAGCGTATCTACCGCTTCGGCGATCACGATAATTTTTGGGCGATGGGCGATACCGGTCCTTGCGGTCCGTGCAGCGAAATTTTTTATGATCAGGGCGAGGAGCATTTTCACGGAAGCGAGGATTATATGGGCGGCGACGGCGACCGCTTCTTGGAGATTTGGAATTTAGTTTTTATGCAGTACGAGCGCGACAAGCAGGGCAATCTAAGCCCGCTTCCAAAGCCTAGCATCGACACGGGTATGGGGCTTGAGCGCGTCACGGCGATCAAAGAGGGCAAATTTAGCAACTACGACAGCTCGCTTTTTATGCCGCTAATTAACGAGGTCGCAAAGCTTTGCGGCAAGCCTTACGTTTATGAAGGCGGCGCTAGCTACCGCGTCATCGCCGATCATATCCGCTCGGTCGTGTTTTTGCTAGCGCAGGGAACAAATTTTAATCGCGAGGGCAGGGGATACGTTTTGCGTAGAATTCTACGCCGCGCCGTGCGCCATGGCTATCTGCTCGGTATCAAAGAGCCATTTATGCACCGCCTCGTGGATAAAGTATGCGAGCTGATGGGCGGACACTACGCCTATCTAAACGAGAAAAAGCAGGTCGTAAAGGAGCAGATCAAGCTCGAAGAGGAGCGATTTTTCGCCACTTTGGCAAACGGTATCGAGCTTTTTAACGAGGAGCTTAAGCACACTAAAGAAATTTTTAGCGGCGAGGTCGCGTTTAAGCTATACGATACCTACGGCTTTCCGCTCGATCTAACCGCCGATATGCTGCGCGATAAAAATCTGCGCGTGGATGAGGCGAAATTCGACGAGCTGATGAGCGAGCAAAAGAGCCGCGCAAAGGCCAACTGGAAGGGAAGTGGCGATAAGGCTAAAGCTCAGGGCGATTTTGCGATCCTGCTTGAGCGCTTCGGTAAAAACGAGTTTGTCGGCTACGAAAAGCTAAGCTGCGAAAGTAAAATTTTAGCGATTTTGGATGAAAATTTTAATATCACTGATGAGGTAAAAAGCGGCGAGACTGCCTGGCTGATGATCGAGCGAACGCCGTTTTATGCAGCGAGCGGCGGACAGTGCGCAGATATCGGCATGATCGGCAAGAGCGCCGTTTTGGATACGCAGAAATTTTTTGATTTGAACCTATCTCAAATTTCAGCCGTGCAGACGCTTAAGGCGGGCGATACGGTGGAGTGCGTGGTGGACCCGCTAAGGCGCGCTATGATCGCGCGACATCACAGCGCGACGCATCTTTTGCACGCCGCGCTTCGTAAAATTTTAGGCGAGCACGTGACGCAGGCAGGCTCCTTGGTGGAGCCTAACCGCTTGCGATTTGATTTTTCGCATCCAAAAGCGATGAGCGAGGATGAAATTTTAGCGGTGCAAAGCTTCGTAAATGAAGCGATCTGCCGCGGCGCTGCCCAGAAAATGGAGATAATGGATATAGAAAGCGCCAAAAATAGCGGCGCGATCGCGCTTTTTGGCGAAAAATACGGCGCGGATGTGCGCGTAGTAAGCTTCGGCGAGGTAAGCAAGGAGCTTTGCGGCGGCACGCACGTTAATAATATAAGCGAAATCGGGGCCTTTTTGATCTTAAAAGAAAGCGGCGTAAGCGCGGGCGTGCGCAGGATAGAGGCGATCTGTTCGCAAGAGGTAGTTAAATTTAGCCAGGATCTGCGCGATAAGATGAGTAGAATCGAAGCCGAACTAAAAGGGGGCGATCCGATTTTGGGCATCAAAAAGCTAAAAAGCGAGATCAAGGAGCTACGCGAGGCCGCGAAGAATGCAAACGACTCGCACGCGCTAGCGTTTTTAAATATCGACGGCGTCAAGCTCTGCGTCGCGGCAGTGGACGGCGGCGATATCAAAACCATGATCGACGAGTTTAAAAATCAGCACGAAAAAGCGGCGATAATGCTAATGCAAGTGGGCGCAGACGGTAAAATTTCAATCGCTGCAGGCGTTAAAAACGCGCCGATCAAAGCGGGCGAATGGGTCAAACTCGCGGCATCGATTTTAGGCGGCGGCGGCGGCGGACGCGATGATTTTGCGACCGCAGGCGGCAAGGATGTGCTAAAAATCGAAGAAGCGATCAAAGAAGCGATCGCCTACGCAAAAGGTAAAATTTGAACGAGATCGACTCAAGCTTCGTCAAAGCCTCGCAAATTTTGCCGCTGATTCACATTTTAAGCGTGATTTTTTTGGTCTGCGCTCAAGTCTGCGTGATCTTTGTAGTTAGGGCTTTTATGCGCGAGCAGGAGCACGAAAGCAAGCCTTTGAGCGCTAAATTTAACGAGATAATGCGCTATTTTAGGCGCTACGAGCAGAGCTTCGCGATATTTCTGGCTCTTGTTTGTATTAGCGGATTTTTTCTATCAAACGGGAGCGATTTTAAATTTTCAGATCCGATGGTAAAGGGCGTAACGACGACATTGTGGGTAGCGGCGGGCTTTATCGTTTTAAATTTCGTCTATATCCACTATAAAATTTTATCTTTTAAAAAAGCGGTCGCCGCAGAGGATGAGTTTGAGGCGAACGAGCATCTGATCATCGTCGTAAAATATTTCATCCCGCTAAATGTCGCGATAACCCTGATATGCGTATATCTGGGCGTGACGATAGGAAAATTTTGATGATCTATCTAGCTTCCGGCTCGCCAACTCGCGCTCAAATTTTAAAAGAGGGCGGCGTGGAATTTACCCAAATCCCTTTCGATTTTGACGAAAGCGGCATTAGCAAGCAGGATGCCCGCACCTATTCGTACCGCGTCGCGCTTAGCAAAAAGGCGCAGTTTTTTAAAATTTATAAAAATTATGATAGAGTGCTGTTCGCGGATAGCTCCGTAATCGCGGGCGATCAAATTTTGGGCAAGGCGCGCGATGAAGTGGATGCTTTGCGGATGCTTAGCCTTCAAAGCAGCGCGGTTAGCAGCGTCTATACCGCGATGATCTTTGTAAGCAAAAACTTGCAGCTTGTCGCTCTAAGCGTCGCAAGCTATAAATTTGATAAATTTAGCGAGGCCGATCTGTGCGAATACATCGCTAGCGGCGATTGGCGCGGCAAGGCGGGTGCGATGAGCATCGAGGGCTTTAATGAAAAATATATCCTAAGCTCGCGCGGTTCTAAATTTACCGCGATGGGGCTTGATCTGGAAATTTTAAAGAGGTTTATATGGTAAGAATTTTATTTAGTTTTATTACGGTTTGCGCGTTCGCAGCAGGCGGTATCTTTTTGTATTTCTATTCGCAGATCCGCTTGGAATCGGACTCCATAATCAATTATCATCCAGAGCTCACGACTAAAATTTACGATCGCAACGGTAATCTAATCGCAAACGTATTCAACGAGCAAAATAGAATTTATGTCAAATACGAAGATATCCCCGGTCGCGTGATCGAAGCTCTCGTAGCTATCGAAGATACGGCGTTTTTCGAGCACAACGGCGTGAACGTCGAGGCGATCTTTAGGGCGATCATAAAAGATATCAAAGCTATGAAATTCGTCGAAGGTGCTTCCACGATTACGCAGCAGATCACGCGAAATTTAGTGCTTTCGAGCGAAAGAAAGCTCGATCGTAAGATCAAAGAGGCGATTTTATCGCTTAAAATCGAAAACGAGCTAAGCAAAGAGCAAATTTTAGAGCGATATTTCAACGAAGTGTATTTCGGGCATGGATATTACGGTATCCGCACGGCGGCGCTCGGGTATTTCAAAAAAGATTTGCAAGATCTTAGCATTAAAGAGATCGCGATTTTGGTGGGCTTGCCGAAGGCGCCTAGTAGCTACGATCCGACTAAACATCTGGATCTATCGCTTTCGCGCGCGAACAATGTCGTTTACAGAATGCACGAGCTAGGCTGGATCAATAAAACCGAATACGAGATCGCTATGGCCGAGCGGCCCGTAGTCTATGACGAGACGCTCACACAAAACGTAGCCCCATACGCGGTGGACGAGATCATAAAGGAGGCCGAGAAGCTGATCCCCGATGTCCGCACGGGCGGATATCGTATCGAAACTAGCCTCGATCTAAAGGCGCAGGAGATGGCGCAAGAGGCGCTGATTTTCGGCTACAACGAAATTCTTAAGCGCAATAAAGACGCTAATGCAAGCAACGTAAACGGCGCGATCATCGTTACCCATCCGCAAAACGGCGAAATTCTAGCGCTCGTCGGCGGCGTGGATTACGCTAAATCAAATTTTAACCGCGCCAGCCAGTCGCAGCGCCAAACCGGCTCGAGCTTCAAGCCGTTTATATATCAGATCGCCCTTGATATGGGGTATTCGACGATGACGGAGGTTCCGGACATCGCCAGGGAGTTTGAAGACGGCAGCAGTAAAACGTGGAAGCCTAAAAACTACGACAGCACCTACAGCGGCTACATCACGGTAAAAGAAGCCCTCACGCGCTCGCGAAATTTAGCCACTATAAATTTAATGCAGGCTATCGGGGTCGATCGCGCGGTCAGGAAGCTGGACGAGTTCGGTTTTAAAAATGTCCCGCCTGCGCTTTCAGTAGCGATCGGCAGTTATGGAATTTCGCCGCTTGAGTACTCTACGATGTATTCGATGTTTCCTGGGCTCGGCATCACGTCGAAGTCTAAATTTATCGTCTCGATCACCGATCAAAACGGCACTACTCGTTATGTAGAGCCCGAGCGCCGCCGCGTGCTGCGCCCGGAGCAGGCATATCTGATGACTACGTTGATGAAAAATATCGTCCAGCGCGGCACCGGCACTCGCGCGCGCGTGCAAGGAATCGACGTCGCGGGTAAAACGGGCACCTCAAACGATAGCATAGACGCATGGTTTTGCGGCTTTACGCCCGATCTACAGATCATCATCTGGTACGGCAACGACGATTATAAACCGATGCGAAAGGTCGAGGGCGGCGGCCGCACCGCAGCGCCTGTCTTTGCGCGCTTTTTAGCAAACTACCTCAAAGAGTATCCGCAAACTAAACGAAATTTCACGGTTCCGGACGGCGTCTTTAGCAGCTCATACAACGGCAAGGAGGAGTATTACACTAAAATTTCGCCGCTTCCTAAACCCCGCGAAAGCAGCAGCGACGGATCATTGTGAATTTAGTTTAAGCGTAATTTAAATTATAGATTAGGAGTATGCGAACGACGGATTTTAGTGTGGAATTTTTTATAAAGATTAAAAATATTAAAGGCTCTTTTGGTAAAAATGCAAACTTTAAAATTGTATAGTATAAAAAGATTGATTTATAATAAATTTAAGCCGAGCAATGGTAAAATGACAACTAAATTTTTTAAAAGATTCAGGATATTTACTTTATGGAGTTTGCAAATCAGAAATCTGAAATACCGCTTTTTATAATCAAGGATTATTGGACTAAAATCAGTACGGAATGTTATTTAATCTTAGCTGTATTTTTAGTTATATTTCTATTTTTTTGTAGAGGAAGTGCTTGGGCATATCAATTTTTAGGAGCCGTTACTTTTTTGGTGGGAATTTTATTTATTAATAAACATAAATTTTTAAATTTCTATTCCGATAGAATAGAATATAATTCTTTATGCAAAAATTATAACGACGTATATTCGATACATAAAAGTGTAAAGACTTCTAATTTTGATAAAATCGCTATTTATAAATTTTCTGGACTAGTAATTGAA
>NZ_CALHIK010000168.1 GCF_938030785.1 uncultured Campylobacter sp. | reverse complement strand
TTTCTGATCTTATCAAATTTCGCGTAGCTTAGCACCAGCTCGTCGCGCGCTCTGGTGACCGCCACGTAAAAGAGCCGCCGCTCCTCCTCCAGGCTGCCGCCCATCGCCATTAGCTTGAGGTTCGGGAAGCGGTTTTGCGCCAGGTCAATGAGATAGACGCTGCAAAACTCAAGCCCCTTGCTTGCGTGCACGCTGAGCAGATTCACCCCCTCGCCCTCGCTCATCTCCTTTGCGCCCAGGGTTATGAAGTTATAAAAGCTCTGCGGATCCGCGTATTTGCCCGCGATCTGCTCTAAAATGCCGCATTTATCGTAGATGCGCGCGGTCTCGTCCTTTTTGCGATCCTCGTCTATCTTGCCGTTTTTCAGCGTCGCGCGTTTCGTCGCGATGAAATCCGCCACAAGCGCAAAAAGGCGCGAGTCTTTGATATGTGAGATCAGCGTAGCGGACCTTGCAGCGGAGCCGCTTTTTTTAAAAATTTTATAAATTTCGTGCAAAAATACGGCGCCGCCCTCGGTGATTTTATTGTGTTTTAGAACCGGGTGCGAGCGAAAAAACTCGTCAAATTCCAAAGCCTCAAAGCGCGATACCGAGCCGATGATATCCACATCGTCAAAAAGCCCGAGCTGATAGTTTTTCCTCTTTTTTTCAAAAATTTTAACGCTCTCATCCGGGCGCAAAAGACCTGCGTGAATGTTTCCGTGTCCAAGCGCGATCAGCGCGTCGAAAAGCTCCTTGCTTAGCGCGCTGCCGACGCCTCTTGCGTATTCGCACGTGCTCATAAATGCCATCATATCTTTTGGGTTTATTATCATCGCGAAAATGTCCGTAAAGGCCTTGATCTCGCGGCTTTCAAAAAAGCTCACGCCACCTTTTCGCTTCGCGCCGATACCGAGCTCCTTAAGCGCGACTTCTACGCCGTCGGCGCTGGAGTTGTTGCGAAAGATAACGGCGATCTTTTCGCGCAGAGTGGCGCTTTGCGCGATCTGTGCGGCTACGTGGGCGTATTGCGCCGCCGTATCGTCGTAAACATGCAGCCTAGGCGCGCTAAATTTACCCTCGCGGCCCACGATCAGTTTCTTTTCGTAAAGGCGCGGATTGTTCGCGATGACGCGGTTTGCAAGCGCTAAAATCGCCGAGCTTGATCGGTAGTTGATATTCAGCGCGTAAATTTTAGCGTCCGCAAAGCGCTTGCCGAAACTGCCGATGATGTCGATGTTTGCGCCGTTGAAAGCATAGATGCTCTGATCAAAATCGCCGACGCAAAAGAGGCTTTTCGTCGCGAAGGCATCTATGAGGCTTCCTTGCAGCGAGTTCGTGTCCTGATACTCGTCCACTAAAATTTCATCAAACCGTAGCGGCGCGCCCTTTCGCAGCTCATGGCGCATCTTTAGCAAGACGTCGTTGAAATCGGCGTAGTTAAATTTTGCTTTTTCCTCTTCAAACTCACGCAAAATGTCTGCGTAAATTTCGGCAAATTCCGCCTGATCCTCGTAGTTTTTGCTAAACCACGTCTCAAAATCCGCGCTCATCTCTTTGTTTTGATACAGCGAGTACACGTCGTACAGATAGGTCCCGCCGTAGGGGCGCGCGTCGCTTATGTGATAAAATTTGCGCTTTTCTACGAGGCTTTTTAGCAGCGTCTTTAGCTCGGCGGGCTGCTTTAAGATCACGCCTTTACCGAGCTCGCGAAGTAGGGCGTAGGATACGGCGTGAAAGGTGCCCGCGACGATTGCGGAGGTAATTTTTTTATCAAAATGCCGCTGTAGCCTCGCTATCATCTCGCTCGCGGCCTTGTTCGTAAAGGTAAGAAGCAAAATTTTTCTAGGGCTCGTGCCGAGATTTAGCAGATGAGCGATGCGCGCGACGATGGTGCTGGTTTTGCCCGTGCCTGCACTTGCGATTATTAGATTGTGCCCAGCAGGAGCGGTTGCTGCGGCGTATTGTTCGGTGTTTAGCTTAGCTAGAGCGTCCAAGATTATTCCTTTGCAAAAAGGCGCCATTATAGCCTAAAATCATTAAAATTCTTTGATATAATTGCGCGATGAAATTTCTAAAATTTACGTTAAAAATCGCGCTATTTTGCGCATTTGCATTCGCTCTGTTTTTGATCCTAGACGCGCTTTATCCGCTAAATTTGGATATGCTAAACAAGCAGAAGAGTAGAATTTTATACGACCGAAACGGCGAAATTTTAAATATGCAGATCAGCGACGATCAAATTTGGCGCTTTTACGCGAGCGCAGACGAGATACCGCCGCGGCTGAAACAAAGCGCGATCTACTTTGAAGATCGCTATTTTTACTACCATTTCGGCGTCAATCCAGCCTCGATCCTGCGCGCGGCTACGTATAATTTTACGCAAAATTTTACTAAAAAAAGCGAGGGTAACGTCGAGCGCGTCGGAGCCTCGACGATTACGATGCAGGTCGCGCGTATGATGCGCCCCAAACAGCGCAGCTACAAGAACAAAATCATCGAAATTTTCAACGCCTTTCAGCTGGAGTGGCACTTCAGCAAGGATGAAATTTTAGGAATGTATTTCAACCTCGCCCCATACGGCGGCAACATCGAGGGGGTCAAAACCGCGGCGTATTTTTACTTCAAAAAGGACCTGCGCGAGCTTAGCAACGCTCAAATCGCGCTTCTTAGTGTGATCCCGAAAAACCCGAACAAAAACCGCCTGGATCGCAGATCAAACATCAACGCGCTTAAAAACCGCCTAATTTCGCAGTTGCGAGAGGGCGGCGTGATCTCGCAGAGCGAGTATGAGCGCGCCATCGCGGAGCCCTTCTCGCCCAGACGCTACGCAGCGCCCAATTACGCGCCGCATTACGCGCTGTTAGCGTTTAACAATTATAAAATGCAAAATTTTACCGCCAAAGATGACGTAAATTTCACTCAAAATTTAGAGCAGGGCGGAGCGCTCGGCGGGACGGCGGGGCAAGCAAGCTCGGCTGCGCACCGAACCGCGGCGGCAGAGTCAAATTTTTCGGACGCGACTAGTGCCGAATCAAATTTTACGGCTGCGGCGAATGTTAGGGCGAATTTATCAAGTGCCGTAAACGCGCAGGTGGGAGTGGATTTGAAAGAAATGAATCCCAAAGAGGCGGATTTTAAAACGGATGCTCCGAAGAGTTTAAATTTAGGCGGAACGAGCTTAAATTTAAACGAGCGCGAAGGCGTAGAATCGCAGGCGGGCGCAAAACCGAATGAACCGAAAAATGTAAAACCAAATGAACGAGAGGGCGCAAACTTGAATGAGAGGCAAGATTTAATTAATGCTGCCCATCCGTCGCAAAATACTCAAAGTCCAAATTTAAACGAGCAACGAGGCGCTGCGCATTTGCCGCAAAATTTTAGCGCAGATACGGAAGGGCAGACCGAGTATTTGCCGCAAAATCCGAGTGCGGATATAAATTTAAACAAGCGGCAGAATGTCGTCAGTACCGCGCATCCGCATCAAAACTCGCAAAATCCGCAAAATCTAAATTTAAATAGTCGGCAAGATACCGCGCATCCGCCGCAAAATCCGCAGGCAGATGCAAACTCTAGCGAGCGGTCGAGCGCAAATTTTAGTGAACAGACAAATTCCGTTTCGGACGCTAGTGCTCAGACAGATTCTGCTCCAGGCGCCAAAATACAGACAAATTCCGTTTCAGGCGCCAAATCGCAAGCAAATTCCGCTCTAAATGCCAAGACGCGGGAAAATTCCTTAAACTCCGAAGCGAGCGCGCAGTCCAAGGAGCAAACTGCGCTAGCGCAGGAGCTTGCGCGTCTAAACGAGGGTAAAATTTATTCGAGTTTGGATCTGAAAACACAGATCGCGCTTGAGGGTTTTTTGAAAAGCGAGATCCTCTCTCTACGCGATAAGGGCGTTAGAAACGGCGCCGCGGTGCTGATCGACAACGAAAGTATGAGCGTGATCGCCTATGTCGGCAGCCACGATTTTAGCGCTAATGAGGGGCAAAACGACGGCGTGCGCTCGCAAAAAAACGTGGGCTCTACGCTCAAGCCCTTCATCTACGCCAAAGCCCTTGAGCACGGGCTCATCACCCCTTCAAAGAAGCTGATCGACGCGCCGATAACCTTCGCGGGCTATGTGCCGCGCAACTACAACCAGGGGTTTTTGGGCGCGGTTAGTGCGACCGACGCGCTAAGTCTTAGCCTAAATATCCCCGCGGTGAAGCTAAATTTGATGCTTGGTGACGACGGGCTGTATGAAATGCTATCAAACGTGCATCTGGCGGAGTTTAGCAAGGATTATTACGGCGCGGGTATAGCTCTGGGAAGCATTTCGATGAGCCTAATGGATCTTGCTCGCCTTTACAGCGCGTTTGCAAACGGCGGCAAGTTGCGAAAGCTCGAAATAGCGGGCGTAAAGATCGGCGACGATGCTAAAATTTTAACCCCGCAGGGCGCCTACATCGTAACGCAGATGTTAAGAAACGCGCCGCGCTCCTACCTCGGCTCGGTGTGGCAAAACACCCTAAACGCGCCGCCGCTGATGTTTAAAACGGGCACGAGCGCCGATGCGCGCGATCTCTACACCGTCGCGCTTACGCCCAAATTTACACTCGGCGTCTGGCTGGGAAATTTCGACGGCTCCAAGACTAGAGATCTTAGCGGCGGCGTGAGTGCGGCGAAAGTGGCGTTTAATATGTTTGCTTTCCTCGATAAATCGGGCATGCTGGGCGAGGCGGAGTTTGCGCGTCCTGCGGGCGTGAGCTTTCGGCGGGTATGCACTGACGCGTACCGCGAAAAGGAGTGCGCTCAAAGCGCCGAGGATCTCGCGATCGATGGAGTTGAGCCCAACGAGGAGTGCGAAATTTACGGCACGAGCGAGCTTTTTTATCTGCTAAAACACGGCCTAGTCGATCCTCAAAAGGTGCGCGCAGGAAGGTGCGCGGCTAAATTTGCCGCCGTAAAGCCCGTGCTAAACGACATCAACGCCAAAACCTACGAGACCGGTGCGGACGGCTTTTTGCGGCTTAAAGTGCAGTGCACGGCGGTTTTCGGGCAAAACGTCTATCTAAAGATCAGCGGCGGCAATGAAGGGCTCATCGCCTTAAATCCCATCGCTTCAAAGAGGCCCTCTTTAAATCCTGCGGGCGGAAATTTTAAAATTTCACGCTCCGCCGAGCGAAATTCTACGAAGCGAAATTTAAACGAGCGAAATCCCGCCAAGCAAAATTTAAACGGCTCAAATTTAAACGAGCAAAATTCCACGCTTTTATCGTCGGTGCCGGTCGCCGCACCGATACGCGGGCTAAATTTAAACGAGCAAAATTCCGCCGCCGACAGATCGGGCTCCGCCGAAGCAGCCTTAAATTTGGAGGATCAAAACCGCACAAAGCAGGATTTCTCCGCAAAGACTCTAAATTTAGCGCAAAGCCGCACGGTGCAGATTAAAACGGGCGAGTATTTTACGCGAGCAAACGACGAGTCTTTTATGCTGAGTCTGGGCGCCGGAGAGTACGAGATAGGCTGCTTGGATGAAAATGCAAATTTTATCAAAGCGAATTTTGTCGTAAATCAGAGAAAATAAAAGATTTTTTGTATACAATTCCATAAAATTTTTTAAAGGAATTTTTAATGAAAAACAAATTGCTAAGCGTTGCGCTGTTTTGCGCGCTAGGCGCCGTTTCTGCCTCGGGAGTCGAAATCGAGACGAAAAACGGATATTACGAGTTTGGCGGCATTGACGCAAGCGGTTTTAGCATCACGCAAAAACCGGTGCTGAAATGCTCGCCGAAAATTTCGGGCACTTACGAGAGCATAAACGAAAACACCTTCCGCTTCTATCCGCGCCCGAAGCTAAGCGCGGGCGTAAACTACTCGTGCCAGGCGGGCAAACAGAGCTTTGAGTTTGAGACCGAGTCTTTTGCAAACACCGAGCTGCGGCTGCTGCGCCCGGGACTTATCTTGGTAAGCTTCAACGACGCGGTTTCAAAAGATAGCTTGCAAAAAGCCAGCAGGGTGTTTCGCGTCATAAATTTAGCCAAAAACGACATTACCTACGAGATCACCTCGCACGACGATAGGAATTTTTTATTCGCTTTCGATCCAAAGGCGCAAAACGTAACTTTGCAAATTTCGGATCTTAGCTCCAAAGCGGGCGCGAAGCTTGAGGACGATATCGTCATAAACACCGACGAGGAGCCGTTTAACGACAATATAAACGCTTCAAATTTAAGCGGCGTGCAGATCAGAGCCGCCAGCTTAAAAAACGGCTCTCTCGCGGGCAGAATTTGCTTTCCTAGCTATATGGACGGCATCTCTGCAAAATACGTAAGGATCGAGGGTATCAATAAATTTAGCCTCACTCAGCCGCGCTATTATTACGACGAGGACGATGAGGACGGAAGCGACGATCAGTGCTACTACCACGCAGATATCGTAAGCGACGAGTTTTTACCGGAGAAATCCTATGAAGTGCGGCTGCTAAAGGGTTTCGGCGACAGCTCATACGTATTGCGCGAGGAGATCAAGCAAAATATAAAAATGGGCGATCGAATGCCTTTCGTAGCGTTTAGCGACGAGAAAAATTTCATCCCGAAATCCGCCTCGCTTGCGTTTAAAAGCTCAAACGTAAACGAAGTCAAGATCGCCGTCTCAAAAATCGGCGAGCAAAATATCAGATATTTTCTAAATTTCGCAAGCTTTGATCAGCAGGACGGAGTAAATACCCTAGCTAGCGAGATCGCGGTAAAAAACTTTGATATCGGCGGACAGAAAAACGCCGTTTTAGAAAACAAGATCGCGATGGATTTTAAGGGCTACGAGGACGGAATCTACAAGATCACGGCGTTTTACAAAGTGGGCGAAAAGATGCAAGAGGTCTCGCGCATCGCCTATCTTAGCGACATCACCGCACAGGTGGTTTTGAGCGAAAAGGGCGCGCTTATCTATACGTCGCGCTTAAGCAACGCAGAGGAGCTTAGCAGGGCGAAGGTTAAAATTTACAACGACAAAAACGAGCTGATGATCGAGGATAAAACGGACGGAGATGGAATTTTACGCATAGACGATCGTGAAATTTTATCTAAAAATCCGCGCTCTATCGAGATTACAAAGGGCGACGAGAAGGGCTTCGTGCTCTTTAATAACGCCATTGCGAGCATCGAAAAAACTACTACGCAAAAGCGCGCGTTTGTGTATTTTGCAAGCGAGCTGGTAAGCCCCGGCGAGCGACTTTTAGGCACGATCGTGATAAAAAATCGCGATTTTACCGCGCTAAAAGATACGCCGATAAAATTTAAAATTTACGATCCTACCGGAACCTCCATCCTAACTCGCGCGGTTAAAACGGACGAGTTTGGTAGCGTCAAAATAGACGAGCTTATGGGCGAAAAAAGCGGTACATACCGCCTAGATCTAATCTACGAGGACAAGATCATCGCAGCTAAGAGCTTCAGCGTCGAAAATTTTGTCCCAAACCGCGTTAAAAACGAAATTTTAACCAGCAAAGAGGAGTTCGGCGCGGATGAACTAATAATCGCCAAACTTAGCTCAAACTACCTAGCCGGCGCGCCTGCTAGCGAGCTAAAGGGCTCTTTGGAAGCGACGCTTTACGATAAGAAGCTAAAGCTAAAAGATTACGAGGGCTACTCATTCTCAAACGACCGTTTAAAGCAGCCGGGCGCCATAGTGCTTCAAAGATCGGAATTTAACCTTGATCGCGCGGGCAAAAAGGGGCTCGTACTTGATCCCGCAAGCGTCGATCAAAATGTCTCCAACGCCGCTGATATTTTACTAAATTTTAGCGTCGTCGAGGAGGGCAAAACCGTAAGCGCATACCGTTTGCTAAGCTATTTCCCGTACGACCGCATTATAGGTATTAAGGCGTCAAACGACTTCGTTTCCGCAGGCGATAGCGTGAAATTCGGCCTTGCGATGATAGATGCCAAAGCAAAAACGCCAGCCGCGGGCAAGATCGACGTTGAAATTTACCGCAACGATTTCAACTACGTTTATGACGGCAACAGATATGTCGAGCAGGAGGAATTTAGCCTCGTATCGGCATTTACTACCGACGCTCGCGAGATTAGCTATAAATTTGAAAACGGCGGCAACTACGTTGTCATCGCAAACGACTACTCAAGCGGCGCGAGTGCTAGCGTGCGCGTGGACGTAAGCGGCTGGGGATACTACGGGCGGGTAAACGCCAAGGATATTCAAAGCGCCAAAATCAAACTTGCAAGCGACAAGATTAAGCCCGGCCAGAGCGTCAAAGGCGTCATCACTTCGCCTATCGAAAACGGCGTGCTAAATATCTCGCTCGTCGGCGAAGGAATTTACGATTATAAAATTTTACGCATTAAAGGAAACAGCGCGGAATTCGAGCTACAAACGTCAAAAAATTTCATCGGCGGACATATCAACGCCGTAGTTACCCGCGCGGCGACGCCTGCTGCGATGCCGCTTCGCGCTTACGCTAACATCCCGGTGGCGCTAGATGCGAGCGAGCACAAAGCGGGAGTTCAAATTTTATCCGATAAGGTTTATAAAAACGGTCAAAACGCGCAGATCAGCGTAAAAAGCGAGCCAAATTCCAAAGTGGTGCTCTACGCGGTCGATCTTGGAATTTTAGATATCGTCTCGCAAAGCGAGCTCGATGCGTTTGGCGCATTCGACGTTAGCGCGTATTTTGCGATGCAGTATTTCGATATCTACGACGATCTTAGTGTGTATCAAACCATAGCCAAAGAGCTAAGCTTCGGCGGCGACGGCGTGATGGCGAAGGCTAAACGAAATTTAAGCCCGGTCGAAAATAAAAAGCAGAAAAAATTTATCAAGATGCTGATCGCAAAAGCGGACACAAACGGCGAGGCGAAATTTGATCTCGCGCTGCCGCAAAATTTTAACTCCATAGTCCGCCTAAGCGCTATGGCGATCGGTCAAACCGACAAGATAGGCTCGGCAAACGCGGAGGTGCGGGTCAAAGACGACGTAGTTATAAAGCCTGCGGATCTAACATATCTGGTGCGAGGCGATGAAATTTCAGTACCGCTAACGCTCATCAATACGACCGATAAGGAGCAAATTTCGATTTTAAAGATCGGCTCCGGTCCGTCCGTCTCCATAAGCGGCGGCGAAGCGAATTTCACGCTCAAACCGCTTGAGGTCAAGCACCTAAGCTTCACCGCAAGCGCGCTTGATATCGGCGATGCGAATATAAAATTTGATCTTGACGCAAACGGGCAGAAATTTAGCAATAACGTGGAATTTGACATCATCAGCCAGTTTCCGCGCTCGAAAATATTTCACGCAAGCTACGGCGATAAGCCCATAACGCTCAAAATCGATCCGAGCTATAAAGAAATTTACGCTCACGTAAGCTCTACGCCTAATGCTTTTAGCCTAGCGGAGGAGCTTTACTCCTATCCTTACGGTTGCACCGAGCAGCTTACCTCAAAGATGGTAGCGCTTGATTATATCGCGCGCAAAGATTCCAACCAGACCATAATAAACTACGTAAATGCTCACGCAAATCGCATTCTCTCTCGCCTCAAACCTAGCGGCAGTTTCGGCTACTGGAGCGCTAGCGGCGTGACTAATTACTACGCTTCGATCTATGCAAGCGACGTTTTATTGGAGCTTGATGCGCGCTATAAATTCCTTAGCAACAAGCAAAGATCGCTGATATTTAGCGCCTTAAAATCAGACTACGAAGATCAAGCGACGCTTCGAATATACGCGGATTTCGTGCTAGATCAATACGGCAAGCTCGATGATGATGAGATAAATTTCATTTACGACAACGGCCTTTATGATAACTCGCCGATGGCTCGCATCGCTATGGCTGCGATACTTAAAAAGCACAATATGACGACCGAGTTTAACTTCATGCGTGAAAAAATAAACCAAATGGATTATGACTACGCCGAAGACGGGGCGGGCTTGACGTTTGCCAGCGACATAAGAGACGCCGCTTTTAAGCTCTACGCATTCGGCAAGGCAGGCATCAAAGACGATAGCACAAGCAAGGCGGCTATCGCGCTCGTGCGCAACCTAAAAGATGCGGACAACACGCAGGAGCGAGCGAGCGTCATACGCGGCTTTGATGCGTATTTTAAGGACGCGAAAAAAGATATTAGCTTTGCTTTGAAATACGACGGCGAGACGAAAAATTTCAATTCGCCGTTGGATACCAAGCTTGCGGTTAAAGACGGCTCGATAGAATTTACGCCGATGAGCGGCAACGGCGAACTATTCTTTACCGTGCTAGGTTTCGGATATGAAAGCGCTGCGGTCAAACACAATCCGCTTAGCATAAATAGACCGTTTGATAACGACCGAGATAAGAAGGTTGAAATTTATCGCGAGTTTCTTGATGCTCGCGGCAACATCGTCGATCTAAACAAACTCAAAGTAGGGCAGAAAATTTATTCTAAGATCAGCTGGCGAGCTAATCATTATCTATATAATTTCGCGATCGACGAGGCGATGCCTAGCTGCTTTGAGGCGGTAAATGAGCGCCTAGGCTCGGCTGCACAGGCTCGGCCGGAGGGCTTTGTAGATAGCGTAGCGATCGAGCACACGGAGTATCTGTATGACCGAGTGCTTCACTTTCCGAAAAGCGGCTATTTTTACTACGATCCGCAAGAGGGATATAATAGTACCGGCGTCATCTACACGCCGATAAACGTGATCATGTCGGGCTCGTGCGCGCTTCCTGCGATCTCTATCGAGGATATGCAATACGAGCGAGTAAATAACTACGATCTACAAACGCTTAAATTTAAAGTCGCTCGCTAAGGCATAGCGATTTTAAAGCTCGGCGCAAATTTTGCATTATTGCGATTTTTGCGCCGAGATTTTTATTTTGGGCGGATACTTAGCAAACGAGCGGCATTGTAAATTTTAAAATTTTAGATCTCCGCTTGCCGAATTTCAAAATTTTATATTAATCCCTAAATTTCATAGCTTTTTACTATCCATTCATAGCGTCATTCTATTTGACTTGCCTTTAAATTCGAGTTATTATTTCTAAACATATTTCAATTAAAGGAGTTGTAATGCAAAAGCATGACGTATCAAGACGTAGTTTTTTAAAAATCAGCGCGGTTGGCGCCGGAGCGCTTGCACTGGGAGCTAGTAGTGCGAGCGCGGCGCAAAACGCCAAGGACGTTAAATTTGACGAGGAATACGACATCGTCATCATCGGCACCGGTTTTGCGGGGCTTGCCGCGGCGATTAAAGCCAGCGGACGCGGTAAAAAGGTGCTAGTGCTCGAAAAGATGGGTCGCGCGGGCGGAAATTCCGTCATCAACGGCGGAAATATGGCTGCTCCGATGAATAAATTTCAAGTAGCGCAGGGCATCAAAGATAGTAAGGAGCTTTTTATCGCCGATGCCGTAAAAGACGGGTTAGGGCTTAACCACACCGATCTTTTAGGCGTGATGTTTGATCGCAGCAACGATGCGGTGGATCTTTTGGTAGGCTGCGGAGCGGAGTTTAGCGATAAGTTGATCTTTGAAAGCGGCCACAGCGTCGCAAGAAGCTTGCAATCAACCAACGGCTCGGGCTCTGGCTACATCCAGCCGATGATGAACAAGCTTCAAAACGATTCCAATGTCACGATCAAGACCCGCACGAAATTTGACGATTTTATCGTAGACGATAGCGGCCGCGTCGTGGGCGTAGAAGCGCGCGAGGAGTATAAATTTGATCCAAAGCTCTTTAGCGACGATTTGGAAAATAAAAGCGGCGAGAAAAAGAGTTACAAAGCCAAAGACGGCGTTTTGCTAGCCTCGGGCGGATACGGGCGCGATCTATGGTACCGCCAGATCCAAGATCCGCGTGTAGTACCTACGATAGACAGCACCAACCATCCGGGAAGCTCGGCAGGAGCGATGCTTGCGGCAAATAGAATCGGCGCATTTACCCTTTTAACATCGTGGATTCAGTTCCTTCCGTATTGCTCACCCGACGAAAAGGGCTTCGGCGCTGCGGTAAATTTCACTAACCACTGCTGCAACACCTACGGTCTAACCGTCGATCCGAAGACCGGCAAGCGCTTTATGGACGAGCACGCGGGGCGTAAGATCAAATCCGATGCTTGCTTTAAGGTTATCGGCGAGAGCGAGAAAAACGATAACTATCCGGTAAACGTCTGCGATTCCCAAGCCGTCGCCGCGCGAAACCCAGTCTATACATCAAGACCGCTGGAAGCTGGCGTCGTGAAGAAATTTGACACGCTAGAGGAGCTTGCGAAGGCTTACAACCTGCCGCTGGAGCCGTTTTTAAAGACTGTCGCGGATTATAACTCTTACGTCAAAGCGGGCAAAGACCCCGAATTCGGCAAAGTGGTCGATAAACTAGACGGCATCGACGTTTCCAAACCGCCGTTTTACGCAAGTCGCACGATGCCGAAGGTGCACCACACGATGGGCGGACTTGAGATCAACACCAAAGCTCAGGTCATCTCGAGCCTTACCCACGAGCCGATCCCGGGGCTTTGGGCTGCGGGCGAGGTGACTGGCGGCGTGCACGGCGCGAGCAGGCTCGGAACCTACGCAATCCTTGATTGTATGGTTTTCGGAATGATCGCGGGCGAGAGCATCGGGGCTTAAATTTAGTGCCTGCGAAATTTCGGCGCGAAGCGGGCGCCAACGCGCGTTTTGTTAAATTTCGGCGCGGAGTAGCGGTATGTGCTTTGCGCCGAAATA
>NZ_CALHIK010000167.1 GCF_938030785.1 uncultured Campylobacter sp. | reverse complement strand
TGGCCGAGCTTTTCAAAGCCGATAACGACCGATGCGATCGCGTACGCGCAAGATGACAGCCACGGCATGCAGCGCATCGAGGTCTCCAGCCGCGTAGGAGGCAGCCATTTGGGGCACGTCTTTGATGACGGGCCGAGAGAGAAGGGCGGTATGAGATACTGCATCAACGGCGCGAGTTTGAAATTTATCCCGCTTGAGGAGATGGACGCGCTAGGCTACGGGGATTATAAAATTTACGTGCAGTAACGCGGGCTAGGGCTTTGGCTCGGCGATCAGTCGGTTAGTTTTATACGGCTCGACTGCCGATCGGTTGGCGGTATATTGCTTCGGCGGTCAGTCGTTTTGTAACTCGGGCGCGCGCTCCTCTAGTCTGCGGCTACTGCTTTTGGCAGTCGGTCGGTTTTATACGGCTTCGCTATCGATAAATTCGGCGACTAGTCGGTGATTTTACAATCACTAGCTTACGGGCATTTTATCGATCGATTTGACGGCTATACGATCGATTTTTAATCGGTCGGTTGCCGATCGGTTTGGCTGGCGGCTAGTTTAGTTTGCGGTCGAGCGGAAGTTTGACGATCGACGGACGGCTTGGCGGTTTGATGATTTATCGGCGGATAAATTGGCTTGGCGGCTACGGATGGAATATTAAAATTCCAAATACAATAAATTTGCCTCTAAAGAATTTCATGCGGCGTAGTCGCAATAGAAAGAATGTAATGCGAGTGTAGCTCGTCCATATAGTGTTGTAGGGGACTAGGTGGGGTTTGCGGGCGAGCAGAGCAATGCGGTGCTGCGGAGGCGGCGCCTGCGAGAAATGCGACCTCGCAATTGGGGCCCCTTCCCGCCCCGATAGAAACGGAAATCACGGCATAAAATTCGCAAGTCGTGAATTTGGGGATAAAATTTTGAAATTTTACTTTTTAAGACACGGAAGCGGTGCATGCTTAGCAAGAGATGCGGCGTAGAATTTGGAATTCCGCAACGAAAACGGCGTCTATGCAATGCCTGCTCTGCATCCGCGTCGCAAATTTTAAATTTAGGATAAAATTTTGACGACGCACCCCGCGCAAAATAGAAAAATCCCCGCATAGATCGCTAGAAACGGCGCGATTATCGCATAATGGATGATGAACTCGAAGAAATTGTAGATTATGTGCTTGCTTTTGGGCTCTTTAAATTTTAATTCTAGCGGCTCGTTCGAATCAAACGGCGTGTTGGAGCGCAAAATGTGCCTCGGGCTAAACATCCAGCGCACGAAATCTATTCTATTGCGCTGCATATAGTCTTTGCCAATGCCCAATACGCCGTTTATATAGCATACAAAGCCAAAGCCGCCGAAAAACAAAATGAGCCCGATGTCGATCAGTCTATCCGCCATAGCGATCTTTCCTTTGTCTTTTAAATTTAGAAATTTAGCCCGCCGTATTTGCTCTTGCCGTTTGCCTATTGAAATTCTAATTTTGCAGGATTGCACTCTTTGTCGGCTTTGCAATCTTGCAATTTTTTGATGATTTTATTGTAGCGCTCTTTATCATGCGTCAAATCTCGAGCCATTGCCATATATTTAATTACTTCGTCTATATCCAAAGAGTGATAAAAACAAGTTATAGCATAAAGCAGACAAGAGTTCCCTATTTTGCCTACTTCACAAGCCATAGATAATCTTTTTAATCCCATAGGGATTTTATTCATTTTGACTAACAGATTGCCTGATAGATCGCAAGATAGAGAATTCTCAACCCCCTCTTTTTCAAAGCAGCGCTTATCCGTGATACTTAATAAGCTCTGACAAGCACTATATTTACCGTCGCCCATATCGCACTTTTTAATAAGTTGCGAGATCTCTTGTGAAAAAATTTTATCGCATCCTCTATAGAATTTCGAAGCAGCACAATCATTCAATGCCTTACCGCGCTCTACGGCGGACATTTTATAAAACCCGTCGCTTAAAATTTTAACTCCCGCGGAATTTTGCCCTTGCGCTTCGCTCGGCTCTGTATCTTGCATTGCAAAAGCAGCCCCGCAAAGACCGAGCAACAGCGCAAACGCCAAAAAGACCTTTTTCATTTTATCTCCCTCGTATCGGCACCCAGAATTCTAAATTTAACTCAAAACGAAATATGCATGCTTAGCGCGATTATGCAAAGTAACATCGCCAGCGGTACGTATAAAAAGCGCCCCGTATTGTACCAAAACGCGCCGTACCGCTTGGATGCGCCCGAATTTACTTCATCTAAAATTTCATCTTTTTTGATCACCCAAAACCACGAAACCGCGCCGATGACCGCGCCGATCGGGATGATGTAGATCGAGACGAAGTCCATCCACGGCCCCCATTTCACGATCGCTTCCATATTTACGCCCACGCCGAAGCAGATTACGCACAAAAGCACGAGCGTGCAGGTGCGGTTCAGGCGCGGAAATTTATGCATCAAGGACTCGGCGACGACTTCAAACATATTTTGAAGCGATGAAATTCCGCCGAAGATCACCGCCGTAAAGAGGATGATCGCGAAAATTTGCCCGCCGATCATATCTTGTAAAATTTTAGGCAGTGTCACAAAAAGCAGCCCCGGACCCGCGGCGGGATCGGTGTGATACGCAAAGACCGCTGGGATCATCACTAGCGCTGCCACCATCGCCGCAAGCGTGTCGAAAAACGCCGTATTTTTCGCAGCCGAGACGACGTCTTCGTTTTTAGGCAGATACGCGCCGTAAACTATCATACCCGAGCCCGTGATCGAAAGCGAGAAAAACGCCTGCCCCATCGCAGAGATCCATACCATCGGATCGCTGAGCTTGCCGAAATCGGGCGTGAATAGAAATTTATACCCCGCGCCCGAGCCCGGTAGCATGGCAACTTTGACTGCGAGCACCGCAAAAAGGATGAAAAATAGCGGCATCATGATTTTGTTGGTTTTTTCGATACTGTGCGCGCCGAAAAACAGCGTAAAAAGCGTGCCTGCAACGACGATGAAGTGAAACGGTACGACCGAATAGGGCGTTAGCGCGAAGGACTCAAACCAGGTGTTCGTATCCACGCTCATCAAAGAGCCGTCTATGGCCTGCGCTAGGGCTTTGAGCACGTATGAGATGATGACTGCGTAGCCGATCGCAATACACAGCGAGCCCGCAAGCGGCAGCCAGCCGATGATCTTGCCGACGGTGCCCAACCCACGGCTTTTCCACGCGTATTCGTAAGAGCCCAGAGTGCCCGTTCTGGCGCGGCGTCCGATGGCGTACTCGGCGCTAAGCCCTGCGTAGGAGAACAGCGCGATAAAAAATAGATAGATCAGCAAAAACGCGCCGCCGCCGTTCGTGCCGAGTTTGTAGGGGAAGCCCCAAACGTTTGCCATACCCACGGCAGAGCCCACGCAGGCGATGATGAAAGCCCAGCGCGACGAGAAACTTCGTTTATTCATTTGCATACCCCTATTTAAATTTGCGTTATGGTAGCAAAAAAGTATTTAAATTTTATTTATTGTGCGCGAGATTCGGCTTATTTTTCGTGATTTCGTGATTTCGTGATTTCGTGATTTCGTGATTTCACATCCATGCGCGAGGCAGCCGCGAGTTTTTAAATTTTGAATGTTTTAATGGAGCGGATTTCTTAAATTTAGACGTTTTTGGCGAAACGGATTTTTAAATTTGAACGTTTTGCGAAGCGGATTAAATTTATGCGCTACTTGCGAGGTGGCTTTTGGCTACGATGGAGTTATTCGCTACTGCCGCGCCCTTGTACTTTAAATAATAGTATTGATTCATACTGCCGATCTTTGCGGCGGCGTATCTTATTTGGGCATATCAAGGCGCGGTTTTGGCTCGATAATGCCGGCGCCGTTTATATCGCATCTCGTTTATTGCGATACGCGCATGCGGCTTGCGATTTCTGGTTGCACCTGCCGTCTTGCGTCGTCTCTGTGCCGCCACCGCATAAAATTTAAAAGCAACGCAAAATTTTAAAATTTAATCTCGCGGCGCGAATGATACGGCGATCCGTAGCAGACGTTCGATTTAAGAATTTTATGCGGTCGTACAGCTCTCCTGCGATCGCGCCCCAGCCGTCGTGCCTGATGCTCGATTTGCGCTGTGTTAAAAATTTACTTCGGTTTTTTGGCTAAATTTAAGCTAAAAACGCTATAATCCCGTTTCTTTTATTTCGTGCGCTCGTAGCTCAGCTGGATAGAGCATTTGATTGCGGTTCAAAAGGTCGGGGATTCGAATTCCTCCGGGCGCACCATCCACAAATATCTTTTTAAACCGAGCTTCGCTATAATACGTGAAATTTTAATCTTGGAGCAAAAATGAGAGCATTCGCCGAATGGGAAGAGCAAGAGGCGCTTTTGGTGTCTTTGCCGCACGCAGGTACCGACTGGGCGCCGTATTTAGGCGAGATACGGGCGGCTTATCGCGACTTTATCGCCGCCGCAGCGAGGTTTGAGCCGGTCGTTGCGATCGCGCCTAGCCGCGAGGATTTTGAGCAAATTTGCGGCGGTTTAGCAAATGTCAGCTTCGCGCAAATCGATACCGACGATACGTGGATCCGCGATTACGGCGCGATCGACATAGAGGAGGGCGGTAAAATCACGGGGCTAAATTTTTGTTTCAACGCTTGGGGCGGCAAGTTTGCAAGTGCCAAGGACGACGCGTTAAATTCCAAGCTTTACGCCGCGAACGCCCGCCCGCTGCGAAACGTAGATCTGATATTAGAAGGCGGCAGCGTCGATTTTGACGGCGCGGGCACGATGCTAACTACGAGCGCGTGTTTGCTGAATGAAAATCGCAACTCCCTTAGCAAGGCCGAACTGGACGCGCGGCTGCGCGAAATTTTCGGCCTAAAAAACATAATCTGGCTGGGACGCGGCTTTATAAAGGGCGACGACACCGACAGCCACGTAGATACCCTCGCGCGCTTTCTAAGCCCGCGCACTGTGGCTATTTCGTCGTGCGACGATCCGAGTGATCTGCATTACGCTGAGCTTGGCGCGATGAAGGATGAAATTTCATCGCTCGGATACGACGTGATGGAGCTGCCGATCCCGCGCGCGATCTTTTATCAGGGGCGCAGACTGCCCGCGACTTACGCAAATTTCGTCTTTTTAAACGGCGCGCTCATCATGCCTATCTATGCAGATCCCGCAGATTCGCACGATCCAAACCGCGCGGCTGACGAGCTGGCGCTGTCGCGTCTGCGAACAGCGTGCGCGGATCGCGAAGTAGTCGGAGTGAACGCGCGCGTTTTCATCCGTCAAAACGGCTCGCTGCACTGTTCGTGCATGAATAAATTCAGGCTTTAAATTTGGATAGAAGGAAAAATATGAAAATTTTAAAAGTTGGGCTGATTTCGCATAAATTTGAAGGTACCAAGGCACGCACGATAGCGCGCAGTATCGAGCTCATCGCGCGCGCAGCGGCGAAGGGCGCGCAGTTAATCGTTTTGCAAGAGCTTCATCAGACGCATTATTTTTGCCAGCGCGAAAATACTGAAAATTTCGACTATGCGCAGGATTTCGAGCGCGATTTGCGGCTGTGGAGCGAGGTAGCGAAGAGATTTGGCGTCGTGCTGGTAAGTTCGCTTTTTGAGCGCCGCGCCGCGGGGCTGTATCACAACACCGCCGTGGTCTTCGAGCGCGACGGCAGGATCGCCGGCAAGTACCGCAAGATGCACATACCAGACGATCCGCAGTTTTATGAAAAATTTTATTTCACGCCGGGTGATCTGGGCTTTGAGCCCATAGATACGAGCGTGGGATGGCTCGGCGTGCTGGTGTGCTGGGATCAGTGGTATCCCGAGGCGGCGCGCGCGATGGCGCTACGCGGTGCGGAGCTGCTCATATATCCGACTGCGATCGGGTGGTTCGACGGCGACGGCGAGGACGAAAAAGCACGCCAGCTGGAGGCCTGGGTCGCGGTACAGCGCGGGCACGCGGTGGCAAACTCCCTGCCCGTAATCGCCGTAAACCGCGTGGGTTTTGAAAGCGCCGCGCTTAGCGAGGTCTCGCCGGATGAAATTTTATCCGGGAGCGAAGCAAATTTGAATGTGCGCGATAAAATTTCGCGCTCCACGGATATAGGCGGCGAGAGTAAAATTTTAAGCGAGGGCGGAATTTTATCCTTTAATAACGGGGCGCTAACGGATAGCGGCAAAATGGCGATCGGCGGCGAAATTTTGCCCGCGAAGGATGAGGCGGCGCGAGAGAATTTAAAAATTTCGATAGAGATTAAATTTAACGGCGAAACTTTAGAGGTGCTGCCGAATAAACAGCGCGTAGATCAGCTTGTCAGCGAAGAGGGAATTAGGTTTTGGGGCAATAGCTTTGTCTTTGGCGCGCAGGGCGAGCAATTGTTTCGCGCAAACAGCACCGACGAGCTATGCGAAGTCGTAACCATCGATATGCAAAGATGCGAAAACGTGCGCCGCTGGTGGCCGTTTCTGCGCGATAGACGCGTGGAGAGCTATGAAATTTTGACTAAGCGATATGGGCTATAGTGTTTCTTGTATCTCTTGTAGTTTATATGGTTTATCCGGGCGTCGTATCTGAGCGTCGTATGAGAATGAAGGTAAATAATTTTTATAATATAAATGTACAGAAGCGCCGCCAAAATACATTATATAAGCCGAATGGATTTAAAATTTTGATTTTGCAATGCCCGCAAAATCGAGCTTTGTAAATAGATTGTAAAAAATTTGCCAAAAAACTATTGACAATTTTTAAATTTTTATCTATAATTCTGCCAAGTTTCGCATATAGGTATGCGAGATGAATTTTATTTAAGGAGTAAACCATGAAAAAAGGTTTTACTATGATCGAGTTGATCTTCGTTATCGTTATTTTAGGTATTTTGGCAGCTGTTGCTATTCCAAGACTTGCAGCTAC
>NZ_CALHIK010000166.1 GCF_938030785.1 uncultured Campylobacter sp. | reverse complement strand
GGCGGGCGTAGAGATAGAATTTAGGCGGCTTTGGGGTTTGATTTTCGGCGGAGGAAATTTTGTCTTTTATCGTTAAATTTACGGCGAGGGTGGGAATTTGGATTTAAATTTATAAAATTTTCGCCGAGTAGGAAAGCGAAATTTTAGAGTTTTGCGGGGATGCAATTTTAAGATAATGGCAGATGGGAAGGGATTCGAACCCTCGAAAGCTTGCACTTTACACGCGTTCCAGGCGTGCTCCTTCAACCGCTCGGACACCCATCTAAATTAAAAGTCGCGATTATAGCGAAAATCTAAAATTTTGCCAAATTCCGTTTCGGCGCGCAACCCGTTTTGCCTTTAAATTTAAAACGCGGCGCTTGGAATTCTACCGCGCCGCTTGGAATTTTTCTGCAGCGATTAGAATTTCGCCGTGCTGCTTGGAAATTTTACCGCAGCGCTTGGAATTCTGCCGCGCCACGAAGCAGGCCGCTTTGCGCTTTCTAGCCGAGTGCGATTTTACCTTGCTGCGGATATTTTAAAATTTGGATTACTTTTTAAATTTAGACCTGCCGTTCGACGCAGCGCTAAATTTAAAAAACGCAAGCAAATTTTACTTTCATATAGTCCGCTTGCACAGTAAAATTTCGGCAGCGCTTTAAATTTATGAGTATTTTAAAATTTCGCGCCGCCGATAAATTTAGAAAGTTAATTAAAAATTCTATCCTTCGGGAAGGCGGACATATCGGGCTGCACGTCCTGCTCCGCGCCGATAAGCGCCTTTATTTCGCTATCCTCGATACTAAAGCCGCCGCCAAGCGCCTTGTATGCATTCACCGTCGCGTTTAGCACGTCAAGATCGGTCTGCACTTTGTTTAGCTGCGCGCTAAGTAGGTTTCGCTGCGAATCCAAAAACTCCAGATGATCACTGTAGCCCGCCTGATACCTGCTTGAGGCGTTTGAATAAATTTTGCTCTGCGAAGCAACGAGATCGGCGAGGCTTGCCTGTCTTAATTTGGCATTTTGCACGCCTACAAGCGCGTCGCGAACGTCGCCGAAAGCGGTTTTAAGCGCCTTGTCGTATGCGATGAAGCTCGCGTTTTGCTCTAAATTCGCAAGCTCTACGCGCCTTTTTTGGCGGCCGAAATCAAGCAGCGGCCCTGCGAGCGAGCCACCGATACTCCACGTGCTCGCGTTTGCAGTAAATAGCCTGTCAAACTCGCCGCTTGCGTATCCTGCCGAGCCGGTAAGCGAGAAGGTAGGGAAGTAACCTGCCTTGGCGACGCCCACTAAGAAGTTGCTCGAGCGTAGATTTTCGAGCGAGCTTGCGACGTCCGGGCGGTGCAGGATCACGTCGCTTGGGATTCTGCTTGGGATCTGCGGCGCGCTAGGCATTTTCGCGGCGGTCTGCGGCGCACCGCGTAAAATTTCATCGTAGCTCTTGCCCGTTAGGATATTTAGCGAGGTCTGCGCCGCAGAGAGCTGATTTTGCACGCTTATGAGGCTCGCCTCGGCACTTTGCACCGCAGCTTTGGCCTGATAAAATACGATCTCGCTAACCGCGCCCGCATCGAGCTGCTTTTTGCGGTAGTTTTGCGTATCTTGATAGCTTTTTAGGCTGTCTTTTAAAATTTGTTCCTGCTGCTTTAACGCTAGTAGCGTAAAATAGGTCGTCGCAACCGTGCTAGTGATCGTATTTTTGGCGGTTTCGTAGTCATATTTCGTCGCATTAAATCGAGATCGCGCCGAATCTACGCTGTTGCGCACGCGCCCCCAAAGATCGATCTCGTAGCTTAGCACGGCGCCGATCTGATACGCGCCGTGAGAGTTGCGATCGGGCTGGTTGCCGAAATTATTTTGGCGCACCGCGCTGCCGCTTAAATTTACATTCGGCAGGTACTCAAGCTTGTTTAGTCCCAAATTTACGCGCGCATACTCGACATTATTCAGCGCGGTTTGCAGGTCGGAATTTTGCTCCAGCGCGCTTTGGATCAGGGCGTTTAGCTGCGGATCGTTGAAGCTTTTCCACCACTGCGTGCTAACGTTTGTGCTCGCGTAATCCGCCTTAAAGCCGGTCTGCTTTTGCGGCGTGACGGGCTTGAAGTTGCAGCCGCAGAGTAAAATTCCAAGCGTCAAGGCGCTTAAAAGAGCGTTATTTATTTTCATCGTTCACCTCGTTAGTTTGGACTTTTTTGCCGCGTCTATCAAGCCAAGCGTTGAAGCTTTCGAGCAGGTAGAAAAATAGCGGCACGAAAAAGATCGCGATCGTAGATGCCGCGAGCATTCCGCCTACGACGCCGGTTCCCAGTGCATGGCGGCTAGCCGCGCCCGCGCCGGTAGCGATAACCATCGGAAGCACGCCCAGACCGAACGCAAGGCTCGTCATCACGATAGGGCGAAACCTCATCTTGGCGGCCTCTACGGCGGCTTCTGCGATAGGGCGGTGGTTATTTAGGTGCTCATTCATCGCAAATTCCACGATCAAAATCGCGTTTTTTGCCGCCAGACCGATTAGAAGTAAAAGTCCGATCTGAAAATATATGTCGTTATTTAGCCCGCGGAAATATGTAAACACGAGTGCGCCGAATACCGAAAACGGCACGGCGGTAAGCACGGCAAGCGGCATGAGCCACCTTTCGTATTGAGCCGCCAGGATCAAAAACACGAAGATCATTCCGAATACGAATGCCTGCGCGCCCTTGCCCGTCTCGCTGACCTCTTGATACGCGGAGCCCGACCAGCCGATCGAATATCCGCTAGGAAGCTCCTCTTTTATAACCTCTTGGATCGCGGCGATCGCCTGACCCGAAGTGTAGCCCGTATTTGGCTCGCCCATAATTAGCGCAGCCGGGAAGGCGTTAAATCTATTAACGGAATCCGGACCCAAAGAGCGCTCAAGCCTTACTAAAGAATTTAGCGGGATCAGATCGCCGCTAGCGCTGCGGACGTAGAGCGATTTTAAATCGTTAGGATCGTCTCTGTAGTTTTGCGTAGCGCGGATATAGACCTTGAATGTGCGACCCATGAGGTTAAAGTCGTTGATATAATACTGCCCGATGGTAGAATTTAGCACGGTGAAAATATCGGCTATGCTAACGCCTAGCATCTTTACCTTCTCTTTATCGAGGTAGAGCTTATACTGCGGGAAATCAGTATCCAGCGTCGTTCGCACGAGCTTTAAAGCGGGATGTTGGTTGGCTTTGGCGGTTACGCGATCCATATCGGCGCGAATTTCATCGTAGCTCTTGCCCGTCGTGCTTTGCGCGTAGAGCTCAAATCCGCCCGTAAGCGAAAGACCCATAATAGGCGGCGGCGTGACGACGTAGGTCATCGAGTTGCGATCCGCGCCGTAGAGCTCGCCGTTTAGCGCGGCGGCTATGGCAAAGTTGGAATTTTCATCGCCCGGGCGCTCTTTCCAGTCTTTTAGCTTTATAAAAAACGCTCCGCCGTTTTCTCTGAGGGCTCCTGCTAGCATATCGTATCCCGCGATTTGGGTTATGTCCACGATATTGGAATGCTTTTTGGCGATACTTGCGATGAAATTTTGATCGGCTTCTGTCCTAGGTAGAGTAGATGCCGACGGAAGCGTGGTCATCGCCATAATCGATCCTTTGTCCTCGTTAGGTACCAGGCCGGTAGGGGTAATTTTAAAAAGCTCTATCATCGCATAGATGATGATGCCCACAAAAACGAGGCTGATTAGCACATGGCGCAGAACCATGCCGACGCCTGCGGCGTAAATTTTAGTCGAGACGCCGAAAAGATTATTAAACCATCTTACAAAGAAAAACGGCTCGGATTCCTTTTTTTGCAAGATTAGAGCGCAAAGTGCGGGCGTTAGCGTAAGGGCTACGAAACCTGAAAAACACACCGAAGCTACGAGCGTTAAAGCAAATTGTCTCTGCATAACCCCCGTAAAGCCCTCCATAAGCGCAACCGGCACGAAAACCGCCGAAAGCACGAGCACGATCGAGATAACTGGCGCTACGATCTCGCCCATCGCTTTCGTGGTAGCTTCTTTGACGCTTAACTGCGGCTCTTCGTGCAGAATTCTCTCCACGTTTTCGATTACTATGATCGCGTCGTCAACAACGATGCCGATAGCTAAAATAAGTGCAAAAAGGGTGATTAAATTTATAGAAAATCCGAAGGCGTAAATTCCTATAAACGCGCCGCAGATCGATACTGGAGCGGCAAGAGTCGGGATGATCGTAGAGCGGATATTGCCCAGAAACATATACATAACCAAAATAACCAAAATCAGCGCTTCGATGAAGGTATGTATAACCTCCTCGATAGAGACCTTTACGAAGCTCGTCGTATCGTAGGCGACGCCGTAGGTCAGCTCGCCCGGGAAATTCGGCTTAAGCTCGTCTATGCGCTTATTTACCGCTTCGACTACGGCTAGGGCGTTGGCGCCGCTTTGCATAAAGATAAGCACGGGCACCATCGCCTTACCGTTATATTTACCCGAAATATTGTAGCTCGCGCCGCCGAGTTTGACTTCGGCGACATCTTTTACGCGCAAGAAATTTCCGTCCTTCTGCGCGCGTATGATGATATTTTCAAATTCTTCGACGGTTTTTAAACGACCCTCGGGCTTGATCGCATAGACGTAGGGATTACCCAAGTTCATCGGCTGCTCGCCCATCTTGCCTACGGCGTATTGGCTGTTTTGCTCGCTTATCGCAGCGATTATCTCGGCGGTCGTAACGTTAAATGTCTTAAGCAGCTCGGGCTTTACCCAGATCCTCATAGCATAGTCTTTCGTACCCAGCGCCTGAGCCTCTCCGACGCCTGGCACGCGCTTTAGCTCATCAACGACGTTGATAGCTACGTAGTTTTGCATCTCTACTACGTCCATCTGCTCGCTAGGATCGTAAAACGCGAGTACTTCGAGCATCGTACTGCTGCGCTCGGTGACGGTTACGCCGTACCTGCGCACCTCGTCGGGAAGCAGCGTAAGAGCGGGCGTTACGCGGTTATTTACATTGACTTTTGCATCATCAGGATCGGTGCCGATCTGAAAGTATACGTTGATACTAACAGAGCCCGAGGAGCTTGCCGAGCTTTGCATATAGATCATATTCTCAACGCCGTTGATCGCGTTTTCAAGAGGCGCTGCGACGACGTCGGCGATCGTTTGCGCATCCGCGCCGCTATATGTAGCGTTTACGACGATTTGCGGCGGCGTAAGCTGCGGATACTCCTCGACGGAGGAATTCTTAAGAGCCAAAACGCCCGCGATTACGATGATTATCGAAACGACGCAGGCAAAGACGGGGCGGTTGATGAAAAATTTAGAAAACATTATTTCCCGCTTTCCGCATTGCTCTGAGATGCTTCAGGCTGTCCCGCTACGTAAGGATCGGTGCTTGCGGGTACGGGAGTGACCTTGGAGCCCACGTTGATCTTTTTAAAATTATCCAAAATGATCTGATCGCCGTCCTGCAGCCCGCTTGAGATCGTCGCAGTGCGGGTATCTTGAGCCGAAATTTTGACCACTTTTTTAGCGACCTTGCCGTCTTGTACGACATAGACTATGGTGTTGCTAAGATCTTGCTTGAGCGCAACTTGCGGAATTTTAAAGCCGTTTTTCTGATAAAAGCCCTCGACGCTTACTTTAGTAAAAATTCCAGGGCGAATTTCCAAATTTGGATTTGGAATTTGAGCTTTGGCGCTGACGGACGCGGTATTTGTATTGATGACGCTATCGATAAAACTTAGCGTGCCGTTGTAGTCCTTGCCGCCGAGATTTATGCTTACCTGACGACCTAGCTGCTTCCACTGCCCGTTTTTTAAATTTGTATCAAGTTCTAGCCTATCGACGTCTGCGATGCCGAATTCTACGTCGATCGGATCAAATTTGCTAAGGCGCACCAGATCCTCGCCAACATTTACGTATGCGCCTACGTCCTTTTGCGTATCGCCCGCCATGCCGTCAAAAGGTGCGGTCACGAGCGAGTGGTCAAAATCGATCTTGGCGCTTTTAAAATTTGCTTCAGCTACCATAAACGCGGCCTTTGCGGTGTCGAAGTCCTTTTGAGAGATCGTGTTGCCGGCTTTTAGCGCTTTGGCTCTTTTGTAATCCGCCGAGGCGCTTTGAAGAGTAGCGTTTGCGCTGTCAAACGCCGCTTGGTAGCGCGAGCGGTCGATTTCGTAGAGCACGTCGCCCTTTTTGACGCTGTGACCCGGCTCGAAAAGCTGCTTTTCGATAGTGCCCGAAACCTGCGGCTTTAGCATTATCTCAAGCTCGCTTACGGTCTGTCCGTTAAATTTCAAAATTATCGGCACATCGGCGGATTTGGCGGTAAATACGCCTACCGGTAGCGCGGGAGCCTCGCCGCTTTGTTTTGCGCCGCTTTCCTCCTTTTTTTCAAAATAGGAGCAGCCGGAGATCAAAAGCGCTGCGAAAATCAAACTAGCGACTTTTTTCATGTAATTTCCTCTAATTGGGTTAAAATTTTGTATTTGTAATAGTTATTACGAAACGAACGTAGATTATAATAAAAACTACATAAAGAAAACTTAAATTTAGCCCGTAAAATAATCTACCGAGTGGAATTATAGCGGAATTTCGATATAATCGCGCTAAAATTTTAAAGGCTTTTTATGAGAAAAATTCTTACTATCGCGGGTTCTGATAGCGGCGGCGGCGCGGGCATCCAGGCCGATATCAAAACGATCAGCGCGCACAAGATGTTTGCAATGAGCGCTATTACGGCGCTTACGGCGCAAAATTCGCGCGGAGTGTTCGACGTGCTGGACGTTTCGCCGCATTTTGTAGAGGCGCAGCTGGACGCGATTTTTAGCGACATCTTTCCGGACGCCGTTAAAATCGGAATGATCTCCAATGAGGGGGTTGCCGAGGCCATCGCAAAGAGCCTGAGCAAACACGGCGCAAAAAACGTCGTCTTAGATCCCGTGATGGTCGCTACTAGCGGCGGAGTTTTGATGAAACAAAGCGCGCTACATGCGCTAAAATACAAGCTCGCCCCCGCCGCGGAGATTATCACGCCCAATGTGCGCGAGGCCGAGGTTTTGGCGGAGATGAAAATTTTAAGCTTAGCCGATATGCGCGCGGCAGCGGTTAAAATTTCGCAGTTTTTCGGCGGCGCGATTTTGATTAAAGGCGGCGATCTGACGGCTGCGAGCGCGACTTGCATTGCGGCGGAAGCGGGCGCAGCTAAAATGAATACAGCGCGAAATTTTAATGCTTCGCAGCGCGAGACGGGCAAAAATGGTGCACGCGAAAATTCTGCGGGTTCGACGAAGAGCGCGGATTTCGCGGAGGAAAATTTTACTAGCGAAGGCATAAATTTAGCGGCGAGCGCGGAGCCGCTATTTGAACAAAATTTATCCGTAGCGTCTCTAGGTGCGGGCTTTGAGCCGAGCGGAGAGAATGCGGATTTGAGAAATTTTGCGGTCGATATTTTGTATGAAAACGGCAAATTTTATGAGTTTTCCGTGCCTAAAATTTCTACGCGCAACACCCACGGTACGGGCTGCACGCTTTCAAGCGCGATCGCGTGCGCACTGGCGGCGGGGCTTAGTCTGCCCGCAGCCGTCGCCCATGCCAAGGGCTTCGTGCGCAGGGCGCTCGGCTGGAGCGAGCAGATCGGGCACGGATGCGGCGCGATAGATCATTATTTCACGGTCCAAGATCCCTTCGGCGCGGACTTTGACAGACCTTGCGCGGATGAAATCAAAATCATCGCCCCGGATTGAAATTTCAAGCGCTCGTTGAGATCCCTGCATTCGTTAAAATTCCAAGGCTCCGCCCGCGAGCATAGGTTTTAAATTTAACGAAACGGTACGAAATGCGCGCTAAAGAGTTCGCCTAGAAGGCTATGATAAACGGCGACTTGCC
>NZ_CALHIK010000165.1 GCF_938030785.1 uncultured Campylobacter sp. | reverse complement strand
GCTGGCTCGTGCAGCGCGGTATCGTCGTCATACCAAAGAGCGTAAGCAAAGAGCGCATGGCGGAAAATTTCAATATATTTGACTTCTCGCTAAGCGAGGCGGATATGCAAACGATCGCAGGGCTAGACGATGGTGCGAGCCTATTTTTCGATCACGGAGATCCGCAGATAGTAAAGATGTTAAATAATTTATCGCGATAAGGGGGCTTGCGAAATTTTAGGCGAGCGGTAGAAAAAATTTTAAAATACAAAAGGAAAGAAGATGAATATAGAAATTTTATTAGAGAAAGTGGCTTTAAAAGAGCTAGTCGATACCTTTTCAAATTTGGCCGACGAAAAGCGCGTAAGCGAGCAAATGGCGCTATTTACGCCGGATGCCGAGGTTATCACCTATATCGGCGGTAAGCTTTTTGCCCATGCAAAAGGCACCGGCGAGATAGAAAAGGTCTTTAGCGACTATCTCGCAAATTTTCATACCGTTTATCATCTAAACGGCCAACATACGGCTCAAATTTTAGGAGATAAGGCAGAGGGGATAAACTACTGCCAAGTCACGCTAATGGGCGAGCAAGATGACGCCGAGATGATCAACGTCTACGGCGTGAGATATGAGGATAGCTACGTAAAATTTGGCGGAAAATGGCAAATAAAAAAGAGAGTGGCAAATTTTATGACGTGCGATAGTAGGAAAATTTAGGAACAAAGCAAAATAGGCAAATTTTAGCAGACGAAGGAGATAAAAAAGATGCGAATTTTGGTTTTAGGCGGTACGGGCAGTCTTGGCAGCTACGTTATAGAGGCGCTTTTAAAAGATGAAAACGCTAGCTTGCGCCTTTATGGCAGAAAACCTGCGAAATTAGAAAAATACAAAAGCAATCATGTAGAGGTCATAAAGGGCGACGTGCTAGATGAAGCGGCGTTAAAAGAAGCGCTCAAGGGAGTGGACGGCGTCTATGCAGGGCTTGCCGGCTCGCTAGAGCCTATGGCAAATACGCTAGTTAAAGCGATGAGCGAAACGGGTGTAAAAAGGCTTGTGTGGATCACCTCCTACGGCATTTATGACGGCGAAGTGCCTAGCGGACACCGCGCACCGAGTTCTTACGCAAATTCGGCAGCTATCATTGAGAATTCAAGCCTTAACTATACGCTCATACGTCCGCAGTGGTTTAGTGGCGCGGACGAGATAAACTATGAGATCACGAGTTGGAACAAAAAAGAGAAATTTAAAAACGAAGATGCGCAAATTTCACGTAAATCTATAGCTGATTTAGTAAGGCGATGTTTTTACGAAAATTTAGGCCAGAGGGATAGCCTGGGCATAAATAGGCCTGCTTCACGGTAAATTTAAGGAAATTTGATGCGAAAAGCCTCGATGCTTTTAGTATATTTTTGATATTTTTGAAGGCAATTGGATGAACGACGAAGAGCAAATTTTACAAAATTATAAAAATTTTTACGCATATAAGATCGCTGGTGATACGGCTGGGCTAGATAAAATTTTAGCTCTGGACTTTACTCTCACGCATATGACGGGCTATGTGCAAAGTAAAGCGGAGTGGTGTGAGCAGATAAAAAGCGGACAGATGAAATACTATGGATACGAGATAGATGATGTAAAGATCGGCATTCAAGGAGATAGTGCAACGCTGATCGGACGCAGTAAAACCGACGCTCGTATCTACGGCGCGCGCCATACGTAGAATTTAGAACTTGCTATGCCGATGATAAAGCTAGAGGACAGATGGATCATTCAAAAAGCGGTTGCGAAAAGTTATTGAATTTAAAATTTTAAAAAGAACGTTGCGAAAAATAAGCAAAGAGTAAATCATACAAAACGCTCAAATTTTAGTTAGAAAAGACGGGCTCGCAGTTTATGATAAGGCGAACGATAAAATTTTTGCAGGCAGGCTGCCTAAATCACGCTGCTTTTTGCTGCGACGCCTTATGCAAATGTAGCGGCTGCGCTGGTGCATTTTCCACGCGGAGTACGCACGGCGTGGCACACGCATCCCGTGGGCCAAAATTTAATCGTAACGCAGGGTAAAATTTACACCGGCACGGCGGACGGAATCTTACAAATCGCTCGCCCGGGCGACGTAGTGCTTTGTCCGCCGGGCATCAAGCACTGGCACGGAGCCGGACTGCACGAAGACGGCGAGCACATCGCGGTAACCTTTGAAAAAGACGGCAAAAACGTAACGTGGCTGGAGCATGTAAGCGAAGACGAATATAAAAGCCTCATCGAAAAAGCGAGCGCAAAGGATTCGGGGTAGTATCCTCCGGTAGAATTTGCGACAGTCGCCAGGCAAATTTTGCGTGCCGCTGCGTATTTAAATTTGCCCCTCGATACTAAGTAGATCGCCGAAAATTTCTTTGCAATACTGAATGAAGCGTTTGGGAATTTTAACGCCGCGAATATCCACGGTGATGACGCTGTCTTGGATCTCAAAAACGATAAGCTCGCTAGTGATTTTCACAGCCTTGCAGCCGTTATAGCATACATCGCCATTGCACTCTGCGTATAAGCCGTTAT
>NZ_CALHIK010000164.1 GCF_938030785.1 uncultured Campylobacter sp. | reverse complement strand
CCGAAAAGCAGCTCCTCGCTTATACGGTCGCTGATCTGCGTGCCGATCTCGCGCTTGAGGTTTCGCGCGCCGAACTCGTCGGAGTAGCCGCGCGTGATGATAAAATCTTTCGCCGCTTTGCTTAGGCTAAATTTTACGTTTTTCAGCCCCGCTTCAAGCTCGCGGATCGTTTTATCCACGATCTTTTCTAAAATTTCGGTGCTTAGGCGGTTGAAATTTATGATCTTATCGATGCGGTTTCGAAACTCCGGCGCAAAAAAGCTCTTAATCGCATTATCGATTTTGTAGCTCTCGTCCTTCGTAAATCCCACCTGAGGCGCCTCTTTCGTGCCTAAATTTGAGCTCATTATCACGATCGTGTTTTTAAAATCGGTCGTAACGCCGTTGTTATCGGTCAGGCTCGCGTTATCGAAAAGCCCCAAAAAGATATTGGTCATGCTAGGATGGGCTTTTTCGATCTCGTCAAACAAAATGACGCTGTAAGGGTGCTTTTTGATATTGTTCGTTAAAATTCCGCCGTTTTCAAAGCCCACGTATCCGGGAGGCGCGCCGATGAGCCTTGAGACGCTGTGAGCCTCCATATACTCGCTCATATCGTAGCGCTCAAAATGCACTCCGAGATACTTCGCCAAGACCTTCGCAAGCTCGCTCTTGCCGACGCCGCTGCTGCCCGCGAACAGAAATACGCCGATCGGCGATGTCTCGGCGCCGAGTCCCGCGTATGAGCGCAGAAGCGCTTTGCAGAGGCTTTGCACCGCTTCGTCTTGACCGAAAATTTCGGATTTGATGTTGGCTTCGAGGTTTTTCAAAACCTCGCGATTATCGACGGTCTGGCTTAAATTTGCGATATTTGCGCTAACGGAAAGAGTATTTATGAGATCGTTTTTGCCGATCTGAATCGGCGCCGTTCGCGATTTAAAAGCAAAGCTCGCGCCCGTCTCGTCGATAAGATCGATGGCGCTATCGGGTAGAAATTTATCGCTTAGATATTTTTTTGCAAGCGTTACGCTTTCGCGCAGAATTTCGTCGCTAAATTTCACGTCGTGAAATTCCTCATACTTTTTGGCGATCCCTTTTAAAATTTCGACACTATCGTCGATGCTAGGCTCGCTCACGTCGATCTTGCAAAACCTGCGGCTAAGCGCCTTGTCCTGCGAAAACGATCGATATTCGCCGTATGTCGTAGCGCCGATGAGCGAAAGGCTCCCGCCCGCAAGCGCCGGTTTTAGGATGTTTGACATATCAAGCTCGTTGCGGTTGCCCGTGCCTGCGCCTACGATCGTGTGAATTTCGTCGATAAATAAAATCGCGTTTTGATTGGTGCTAAACTCGTCTATAAGGTCTTTTAGCCTCTCTTCAAACTCCCCGCGCAGCGTAGTTCCTGCGATCAATGCGCCCGCATCGAGGGCGTAAATTTCTTTGTTTTTCAGCTTTTGCGGTACCTCGCCGCCGACGATTTTAAGCGCGATGCCCTCTACGATCGCGGTTTTGCCCACGCCCGCTTCGCCTACTAGGATCGGATTGTTTTTCTTGCGGCGACAGAGGGTTTGCAGCGTCTTTTCGATCTCTTTTTCGCGCCCGATGAGCGGATCAATCTTGCCCTCGCGCGCCGCTTTGTTTAAATTTAGCGTATATAGCGAGCTGGGCGAGTCTTTTTTAATGTCGCGCTCGTTTATGGCGAGCCTTTCGTTCTCAAATGTCGGCTCAAACTCGGTATTTTGCCACTCTTTCTGCTTATCGTTGTAATTTATCGCGTGCGCGATCTCGTCGATGTCGTATGAGTTTAGCCTAATTGCCGCCTCTTCGTCGCGCGCGACATACTCGTCTCTGCGATCGAAAGCGGGCTTGTATCTTCCTACGATCAGCTCAAATACCGCATCGTTTATGCCGTAGTGATTTAAAATTTTAGTACAGTCGTTTTCCTTATCGCGTAAAATTTTAAGTATAAAATCAAGCTCGTTTCTAGGCTCTTTGGCGCTGCTAAACTCGGCTAAAATTTCCTTAAATTCGTATGTCTGAATGGGCGATTTGCCGTTTGATTTGGGCATCATATCCAAAAGCCCGCCCAGATTATCCAAGATGTTTAGATAATTTATATCCGGAACCGTTTTAACGATAAGCCCGTGAAATGGCTTGTTGTATTTAAAAATCGCATAAACTACGTGCGAAGTGGTGATGTACTCGTCCTCGCCGTCGTTGGCGACGGCTATTGCTTGCTCAAAATGTTTATTTAGAAAAAATCCTAACATATTCTCCCTTTAAATTTTAATCCTCTTCGATCTCACATCTAAGCGGGAATCCCGCGGCCTTTGCCGCTTGCAAAACCGCCTCTTGCTTACTTTTGGCGATCTCTTTTGGATACGCGCCGCAAACCGCGCGACCCTGCTTATGAACCTTCATCATCAAATCTACCGCATCTTGAAAGCTCTTTGCGAAAATATCCATCAAAATATAAACCACGAAATCCATCGTCGTCACGTCGTCATTGAGTAAGATCACCTTATACGGGCGCGGCACGAAGGATTTTGTTTTGGCGCGAGTGCGGATCTGCACGCCGGTTTTATTGGCCATTTTTTATCCTGGCAAAATCACTTTTTATCACGTCGGCGCTGACCATCCCCAAATAATAGGGCTTGCCTCTTTCATCGCCCTCGTTGATGTCGGTCAGCCTTTGATATTTGCCGTCTTTAAACATCACTTTAAAGGGGATCGAAAGCGCGTGACGATAATCGATGTCGCTTAAAATTTGACCTACTATGCGCTCGTTTTGTTTGGAATTTGAGATGAAATAATACGCGTTAAATTTTTTCGTAAAATTTTCGATCACCTGCGCATCGGTAATATCCTCGAAATAGATTAGCCCAACCATCAGAAAATCTGCGGAATTTTTTAGCTGAAAGTCCATCAGATGCGGCGCTTCGATGCGGCACGGCTGGCAATACGTACCGAAAATATCAAACATTAAAATTTTATCGCTGTCCGCGAGCTTAAAGCCCTTTTCGGTGCGCTCGATCGTTACCTCGCCGCCTACGACGCTTTTAAGCGTAAGGCGCTCGCCCGTTTTAAACGGCGTAAAAGGCACGCTCGCGCTATCCTCGCCGCCTATGCGATTACCTTTGCCTCGCTCGTCTGCGTTTTGGCTTTGCGAGGCGGCGCTTTTGGAATTTGCGCCAGACTCGCTCTTTGCGTCATCTCCGCAGCCGCCTAAGATAAAGGCCGCTAAACACAATGATAAAAATTTTTTCATTCAATTTCCTTCGGGTTTAAATTTAAGCCCGCATTTTAACCAAAGTTTTGTGAATTTAAAATGAATGCTTGTCGTATCGCTTCATCGCACTTTGCGCTTCGCGGTCGGCTTCCTTGCGCTTTAGCGATTCGCGCTTGTCGTGCAAATTTTTGCCTTTTGCCAAAGCGATACGCGCCTTTACGCGGTTTTTATCATTCAGATACAGCGATAAAACCACGATGGTAAGGCCCTCTTTGCTAACCGCGCCAAGCAGCTTGTCGATCTGCTTTCGGTGCATCAAAAGCTTCCGTGCGGCTCCTTCGTCGGGACGAAAGTGAACGTTTGTGCTTTCAAGATAGCTGATATGCGCGTTTAGCAAAAACAGCTCGCCGCGGATCACGCGACAAAAGCTATCTTTGAGATTGCCTCTGCCCGCGCGCAGGGCTTTGACCTCGCTGCCCTTTAGCACGATGCCCGCTTCAAAGCTTTCAAGTATCGTAAAATCGTGAAATGCCTTGCGATTTTTACTCAGTTCTTTCATCTTTTTCCTTCTAAATTTAGTCCTAAGCTTAGCCCGTTTTTGCTTAAATTTAAAAGCGGGCGAGCGAATTTTAAATTTTATCTTTAAATTTAGCTTTTAAATTTTAACCGCGCGCCTTGGAATTCTTATTTTAAGAAAAACACGCTGCTGCCGCTGCCGCTTAGAAACATATCGCGATACTTGCTCATCTGCGGATATAGCTTTATGCACGGCGCGAAAAGATCGTTTAATCGGGGGCCGTCGTATTTCGTCAGCAGCTGCTCGCTGCTTAAACGCAACATCTCTTGCGCTTGCGCGGCGTTTATGTTTTGCATGAAGCTTGCGCGAAACTCGTTATAAACCGCGCCGGTGGAGCAAAAGATCGCGGGCGTTAAAATTTCGATCGCGGGCAGTCGGTCCTCGAAAGGCTCGATGATCTCGCCGATGCCGCGCACGTTTGCGGCCTCAAGCCCGCTAACAAAAAACGCGACGTCCGCGCCGATATTTTGCGCGATTTTGGTAAGTCGCTCGCGCGGAATTTTTAAGCCTAATTCCTCGTTTGCAAGCCGCAAAAACGCCGCCGCGTCGCTACTGCCGCCACCAAGACCCGCGCCGATCGGAATTTGCTTTTTAAGCACGATCTTGTGCGAGCCGAAAAACTCCGCAAGCTCACGCGCAAAGCCCGCCTGCTCAAGCGCCGCCTTGGCTTTTAAAATTATATTGTCCTCGATCTGCGCGGCGCCACATTCAAGCGCAAAGCCGCTCGCGCGCTCGAAGCTTATCTCATCAAAAAGCTCCCTGCGCAGCACGAAGCGCGAGGCGATCTCGTGGTAGCTGCCGCGCGTGCCGACGACTTTTAAAAAAACATTGATCTTTGCATAAGCCTTCAAATTTTACTCCTTCTATGCTTTGGCGCGTTTGCGTTAAATTTAACCCTCGGCAAGCCCATCTGGCGCGATTAAAATTCTAATCAGCGCGCAAATCTATCTTAGCGATTAAAAATTCCAAGCTATCAAAATCTAGCCGCGCCGCGCTAAGTCGTAAATTTAGCTTAGCGGTGCGCCGCAAAATCAAACCCATCGGTGCAGACTACGCATTAACGCAAGCCGGAATTTCATTCGGCAAAGACTGCTTGTCGCGGCACCAAGCTCCAGCCTGCGCGCTTTTTAAATCGTCAAATTTTAATCTCGCGGCGCGTCGCCATCGCGCGGCAAAAAGCAAATTAAAACGCCGCTAGCCGCGTTTAAATTTTAAATTTACTCCGCCCGATGCCGATTTACGATCCGTGCGCAACGAAAGAGCGCAATCCCGCCGCCGCTCGTGATAAAATTTAGCCGCACATGGCGGCGCGCTATGCGAGTAAATTTAAAACGCGCCGTATTTATGATCGCTTCAAAATTCAAGCTCGAACCGCCCGATCAAAATTCCGCCGCAGGCTGTAGCCGCGGCTTAAAACACGCCGCCTGCGATCGGGACGTCGTTCCAAAGATAGCGCATCTCGCCCGCGCCAATCTCGATGATCGAGTAAAAATCGCCGCAGATAAGCAGGTAGCGGCCGTCCGCGCGGCTCGCCAGATCCTTTGCGGCGAGCTTCTTGCCCAAGATCACGTCGCGCGCGTCGCCGTCGTAAAAGTTCGGCGCGAGGTCCAAAAACTCGAGCGGATTTAGCGCCGCCTCGTCCGCAAAGCGCGGATCTTGCAAGCAAAAAGCCCCTTCGCTTTCTCGCCTAAGCGCGCTTAGCGTACCCGTAACGCCTAGCTTTTCTGCTAAAATTTGCGCGAAAGAGCGCACGTAGCCGCCCTCGCTAAGCGCAACGCGAAAGCTTACGAAGGGATGAGCGTAGCTTAAAATTTCGGCATCAAAAACCCGCATCGAGCTCTCTTTCAAGCTCACCTCTTCGCCCGCGCGAGCGAGCTTGTATGCGCGCACGCCGTCAATTTTCTTGGCACTGAAAGCGGGCGGTATAAATTTTATCTCGCCGCGCATTTGCGCCATCGCGGCATCTAAAACCTCGCGCGAAAGCGGCGGGATTTGCTCCACGCGCCCTATGTTTTCATTATCGCCGCTTGGGCTTTGCGCGCCTAGCCACAGCGTCGCGGTGTAGACTTTAGGCTCCTTTTTCAAAAACCTAAAAAAGCGCGCGTATTGCCCGAATGCCACGATCAGCGCGCCGCTTGCGAAGGGATCGAGCGTGCCACTAAAACCCGCCTTTTTCACGCCGTATTTGCGTTTAAGAGCGCTTAAAAATTTATTGCTGCCGATGCCCGCGGGCTTGTCCGCCAAAAACAATCTATTCATAAGAGCCTACTTTTTCCACGAAATTCGACATTATCACGCGCGAAATTCCGCCGAAATTTATAGTGAGTCGGTCGCCGTTTACCGCCGTGATCTGTCCGATCCCAAATAGCTTGTGTTTGATCAGCTCGCCCTTGCTAAAGCCGCTGCTTTGCTCGCGCGGCGGCTCTTTGGCTACCAAACCCGCCTCGGCTATAAACCTGCTAACATCGAGCCTCTCGCGCTTACCGCGATAAAAGCGGCTAGCGGCAAAGCTAAGCGTGAGAGTGCGTTTAGCGCGCGTAATCGCTACGTATGCGAGCCTACGCTCCTCCTCGATGTCATTGCTGTCGCCCAAAAGCGGGAAAAAGCCCTCCTCCAGTCCGATTACGAAAAGGTGCGAAAACTCAAGCCCTTTGCTGGCGTGCACGCTCATTATATTTATCGCATCGCCCATGATAGCGTCTTGATCGCTAAGAAGGCTCAGCTCGTTTAAAAATTCCGCCAGATCAAAATCGGGCTTATTGCTCGCTTCATCCTTCAGCATCGCCAAAAACTCGTCGATATTTGCAACGCGATCGGCGCCGTCCGGAAGCGAGGCATAGTAGGCCTTTAGCCCGAAAGCGGGCTCCAGTGCGTCTATTTTTTTGATCGTATCCGCTAGCGCGGAGATAGAAGCGATGCCGCTTTTAAGCTCCGCTAGAGCCTGCGCCGCCTTGGCGCTAAGCCCCGCGTCCGGCTCGCTAAAAGCGTCAAATAGACTGATAAGCCGTAGGCGCGAAAGCTCCTCGAGCTTTGCCAGCGAGACCTTGCCGATGCCGCGTTTGGGCACGTTTATGATCCGCCTCATCGAAAAGTCGTCGTGCTCGTCATTTACTAAGCGCAGATAGGCGATCGTATCCTTGATCTCGGCTCGCTCGTAAAATTTCACGCCGCCTACCATTTTGTACGGGATTTTGGCTCGATTCAGCCCCTCTTCCAGCGCGCGCGAAAGAGCGTTTACGCGGTAAAGCACGGCGATTTGAGAGGGCGCTACGCCGCTTGAAAGCAGCTTTTTGATAACTTCTGCAATCTTTGCCGCCTCGATACTTTCCTCGTCCGAACGCAAAATTTCGATCTTTTCGCCGCCGCCGTTCATGCTAGTAAGGCTCTTGCCGAGGCGGTTTTTGTTATGCGAAATGAGCTCGTTTGCGGCATTTAAAATTTCGTCCGTGGAGCGGTAATTCTGCTCGAGTTTGATAAATTTTACGTTTGAGAACTGATTTTTAAAATTTAGAATATTTTCTATCCGCGCGCCGCGCCAGCCGTAGATACTCTGATCGTCATCGCCCACTACTACGAGGTTTTCGTGCGCGGTGCAGAGCTTTTGCAGCAGTTTGAATTGAATGTCGTTGGTGTCCTGATACTCATCGACCGTGATGTAGGCGTAACGGCGCGAAATTTCATCGCATAGCCGCTCATTCGCGCTTAAAATTTTATACGGCAAGATCAGCAGATCATCGAAATCCACAAGATTATTCGCCGCCAAATACTCCTCGTAGCGCTTGTATGCTCTAGCGCAGTGCGCGTAAAATCCGCTATACATCCTGCTTAGCTCATCGTCCTCGCCCTTCAAAAGCTCGTCGATATCTTTAGGGCCGATTAGAGAATTTTTGTAGGTTGAAATTTTAGCCGCCAATAGCGACGTGGGCAAATTTATCTCAAAGCCCTTGATGATCTTTTTCTTATCGTCGGTATCGATTACTTGGAAGTTTGCGCTGCGCCCAAGCTCGCTAATATGAAATTTTAAAAACAGAAGTCCGAATTTATGAAAGGTGCACAGAAGCGGCACGCTGCTTAAATTTAACCCGCTTATCAGATTAAGCGCTCGCGAGCGCATCTCGGCGGCGGCTTTGTTCGTAAACGTAAGCGTGAGAGTATTTTCCGCAGGCACGCCGTTTGAGAGCAAGTAGGCAAGGCGCGCGGTGATCGTTTTGGTTTTACCGCTGCCTGCACCCGCTAAGATTAACATAGCTCCGTCCACGTGGCTCGCAGCCTCGCGCTGAGCGGGATTAAGACCTTCTAAAATATCGCTCATTTTGAGAAAATTTTACGCGATTTTTCGCGCTTAAGCCACTCGGACTCGGGCTGGGAAAAATTTACCGCGATGGGCTTGCCGTCCACGATGATCTGCAATACCGCATAAAACGGCACACTAAGCGTGCTTGCAAAATCCTGCGGCCCAAAGCCCGCCTCGAAAACCAGCTCATCCTTGCTAAGATGTGCGCTAGAAAGCGTGTATTCCTCCAGCTGCAAAAAGATCGCGGGCATTTTGAAGCTTTTTAAAATTTCTTCCGGCAGCGGCGGGTCAAATTTTATCTGATCAGTCCTCGCAACGATGCCAAATCCATATCCAAGAGCCAAAACGTAGTCCAAAACCGCGCCTATATTTGCGCTGCTCGCAGCGATAAATTTATCGTCTTTTAAAATTTTATCTATCATCCTAACCCCTCACAAACTCATCTACAAGCGCCGCGACCTGCTCTATGCCGATGCGCCAAAACTCGCTTCTATTGATGTCAAACCCGAATTTCGCCACTAGCTTTTGCGGCTCATCGCTGCCACCCGAGCTTAAAAACTCGGTGTAAATTTGAACGAAATTTTCGAGCTTACCGCTCTTATACAGCCCGTAAAGCGCAAGCACCAAAAGCTGCGCGTAGGCGTAGGAGTAGCAGTAAAACGGCGAGTGGACGAAGTGCGGGATGTAGCTCCACCAGCTTTTGTAATGATCCTGCAAGATCAGCTCGCCCGCAAACATCTTGCGCGATTCCTCCATCCAAAGCTCATCGATCTGCCCCGTGCTTAACTCATCCGCGCTTGCATGCACGCGCCGCTCGAAAGTAGTAAATCCGATCTGGCGGTAAAGCGTGGCGAAGATATCCTCGATCTTTGCCGCAAGCATCGCTCTTAGCGCGGCCTTATCGCTTGCGGTCTGCGAGGGCGTATCTGTATCGCTCGCTGCGTATTCACACGAACCAGCAGAGCCTTGAGAGGCGGCGCGTTTTACGGCGTGCTCGTTTGGAATTTCACCGCCCTGAGCCTCTTGCGAAGCGTCGCGTTTAAAATTTTGCGAGCCGTCCGAGGCGGCGCTTTTTAAATTTGACATGCCTTTTAAATTTGAAAAATTTTCGCGCATATAATCAAACACCAGCATCTCGCAAAATACCGACGCGGTCTCCGCCGTCGTCAGCGGCGTAAAAGAGTTGAAATAGCCCACTCCATAGCTTAGATACTGATGTATCGCGTGCCCCAGCTCGTGCGCGAGGGTAAATACGTCGCGGCGCTTGCGCGTGAAATTTAAAAGCACGAAAGGGTGCGTATCGCACGAGCCAGAATGCGAAAACGCGCCGCTTTGCTTATTTTGCGCGGGCATCACGTCGATCCAGTTTCGCTCAAACGCGATCAGCGCGATCTGCTTAAATTTCGGGCTAAATTTTTCAAACGCCGCTAGCACGATCTGCTTAGCCTGCTCGAAGCTAAACTCGCTCTCATCGCCGCTAAGCGGCGCGTATCTGTCGTAATCATATAGCGCGTCGTAGCCTAAAATTTCGCGCTTTTTGGCGTAAAATTTGCCGACTAGATCGAAGCTTCGCTCCGCCTCTGCGATCAGAGCATCGACGCTTGCGATGTTTATCTGATTTTCCTCGTGCATCACCGCCTCGGCCTTATCGTAACCTCGCAGCTCGCAGCGAATTTTAAGATCGGTTTTGATCATATTGTAGATGTAGCCAAGCAGATGGGAGTTTTGCTGAAGCACCGCGCTTAGCGAGGCTGCGGCATCCTTTCGCACCTCGCGATCGGAGCTATGAAGCAGACTTAAAATTTCCTCTTCGCCGAGCTTTTGCCCGCGAAAATCAAAGCTCATCCGCGCCATACTCTCGTCAAAAAGCCGCGAAAACGCCTCGCCGCTTACTGGCGAAGTTTTTAAAAGCACGCTTTCTTGCGGCAGGCTTAGCTGGTGAGCCTTGCGCCGCTTAAGCAGGCTCAAATAATATCTAAATCTCCCGCCCCCTGCGATAAACTCGTCCTGTTTTGCGGCGTCAAGCTCGTTAAACTCGAGCTCGAAAAAAAGTAGGCTCTGCGAAATGTCGTTGCAAGCCTGCTCCGTCTTAGCCTGCTGCGCCCCAAGGCTCGTATCTCGCGCGAATCTTAGATGCGCAAAGCTCATTATCTTGCCGATCTGCTCGCTGATACCCTCATAAAGCTCAAGCGCGCCTAAAAATTCCTCCGCGCTAAGAGCGTGCAACCTGTCTTTAAATTTAGCTTCAAAATCCCGAGCCTGCGCGGCCGTGCTATCTATCGCGCCGCTGAATTCCGCTTCGTTTGCAAATAGCTCGCCTAAATTCCAATTCATCGATTTCCTTTTAAAATTTTTGGATAATTTTATCAAAAAAGAATAAGTAAAATTTTAAAAACCGCGAGATCCGCCGTCTTAGCGGAAATCGCGGTAAATTTTAAAGTGAGCTATTTTTGCATACTTTGCGACGCGATCGCCGTAAAAATCACGTCGGTGGAGCTATTGATCGCGGTTTCTACCGAGTCTTGGATCACGCCGATGATAAAGCCGATCGCGACGACCTGCATTGCGATATCGTTTGAGATATTAAAGAGCGAGCACGCAAGCGGTATCAGCATCAATGAGCCGCCTGGCACGCCGCTAGCGCCGCACGCACCGACTGCCGAGACCACGCAAAGCAGTAGCGCCGTCCAAAAATCGGGACGCACGCCGAGCGTATGAGCCGCGGCAAGCGCTAAGATCGCGATTACCACCGCAGCGCCCGCCATATTTATCGTAGCTCCCAAAGGGATCGAGATCGAGCTTAGCTCGTCGCTGATGCCGAGCTTTTTGCATAAATTTAAATTTACCGGGATATTTGCCGCCGAGCTGCGGGTGAAAAACGCTGTGAGGCCGCTTTCGCGTAGGCAGGTAAATACGAGCGGATATGGATTTTTCTTAATCACCGCAAAGACGATGAGCGGATTTACCACGAGGGCTACGAACGCCATCGCGCCTACGAGTACGACTACGATTCGCGCATATCCAAGCAGCGCATCGACGCCGGTTTGATACACGGTAGAAGCTACTAGGCCGAAAATTCCAAACGGCGCGAGCTGGATTACGAATTGCACGATCTTGGTTACCGCCTCGCCCAGATCGGTAAAAATTTTCTTTGTTTCATTAGTGCAAAATTTAAGCGCGACGCCAAGACCTATCGCCCAGGTTAAAATTCCTACGTAGTTTCCGTGCGCGATAGCGTTTACGGGATTATCCACGACCTTAAAAAGCAGGTCTTTTAGCACGACCCAGACGCTCGCAGGAACCGTTTTTTCCGCCGCACCGACACTGCTTAGAGCAAGATCCGTCGGGAATAAAAAGCTAGCCGCCACCCCCACGCACGAGGCCAAAAAGGTGCCTACGATATATAGGACGACCACGCGTTTTAAGCCGCTGACGCTGCCATATTGTTTGTTTATCACCGAGCTTAAAATCAAGATAAAAACCAAAATCGGAGCGACCGCCTTAAGGGCGCCTACAAACAGTTGTCCTAAAATTTCTGCGAGGCTTACCAAGCTTATCAAAAGCGGAGTGTGCTCGGCCGTAACGCTGCCTGCCGAGGAACGCGCAGCAAAGCCCAAAATAGCGCCTATTATCAAGCCGGTAACTATACGCAGCACCAGATTTTTATCTTTGTAGCTGGCTACCAATTTTTGCATTGAACTCATTTTTTACCTTTCAATTAAAATGTCGTTTGAAATATATCGAAATTTTATTTAAGCACATTTAAATTTGGGCGAAATTTCGCAATTTTTAGTTAATCTTAAAACCTCGTTGGATAAAATGGCGCGAAATTCTAATTAGGAGCAGATATGTATCTATTTACCAGCGAGGTCGTAAGCCCCGGACATCCGGATAAGTGCGCCGATATCATCGCAGACAGTATCGTGGATGAAATTTTAAAGCAAGACCCTAACGGGCGCGTCGCGGCGGAGGTTTTCATCGCAGGAAAACACGTAGTAATCGGCGGCGAAGTAAACGCCAAGGTTGATTTCACCCACGACGATTACCGCCACATCGTAAAAGGCGCGCTTAGCGAGATCGGTTACAACGACAACCCTCATTTTACGCGCGCGCAGTGCCTGCATCCGCAGGATCTGCAAGTGGACGTATTTTTAAATCAGCAAAGCCCCGACATCAACCAAGGCGTCGATCAAGAGGGCGGCGAGATCGGCGCGGGAGATCAGGGCATAATGTTCGGCTTCGCAAGCTGCGAGACGAAAAATTTTATGCCGGCTGCGATTACCTACGCAAGGCTTCTTTGCGATCACGTTTATGCCTACGCAAAATCCCATCCTAACGAACTTGGCGTCGATATTAAGACGCAGGTTACGGTCGATTACGGCACGAAGAGCAATTTTGAGGAGTGCAAACCGCAAAGCATCCATACGATCGTGGTTTCAGCGCCATGCGTCGAGAGTATGAGTATCGAGCGCGTCCGAGATCTGATCGGAAATTTGATCGATTCGGCGGGGCTTCCCAAGGAGCTTTACGACAAAAGCAAAACGATCATCTACATCAATCCGACCGGCCGCTACGTAAATCACAGCTCGCTTCACGATAGCGGCCTAACGGGGCGCAAACTGATCGTAGATAGCTACGGCGGCTACAGCCCGATCGGCGGCGGCGCTCAAAGCAGCAAAGACTATACCAAGGTCGATCGCAGCGGGCTTTACGCGGCGCGCTATATCGCCAAAAACATCGTTGCGGCGGGACTTGCAAAAAAATGCATCGTCCAGCTCAGCTACGCAATCGGCGTCGCAAAGCCCGTCAGCGTCAGCGTCGATTGCATGGGAACGAATTTAGGCGCGGCGAGCGACGATGAGCTATCTGCTTTCGTGCTTGAAAAATTCCCGCTCACGCCGCGCTGGATCATCGATAAATTCGGCCTTGATCGACCTGGCAAAGAAAGCTTCCTCTACGCCGACGTCGCCGCACGCGGACAGGTCGGAAACGACGAATATCCGTGGGAGCAGCTTGATAGCGTGGAGCTTTTTAGGACTTTGAAATAAATTTTATTCTACCGCGCTGAAAATGACGCCAGTATTTTGCGGCTAAGCTTTATAAAATTAGCCGCAAATTTAAACCGCGTAAATTTCAAATTTATCCATAGAATTTACGCGCGTCTGCT
>NZ_CALHIK010000163.1 GCF_938030785.1 uncultured Campylobacter sp. | reverse complement strand
GATCACGCTCGAAGCCGCACGTAGATACGCCTCGGGGCGGGGTAGCCCTCGATAGTGCGCGAGCTGTCGAGTGGGTCTAGGAAATTCTCCAAGCTCTGCCCGTCGATCCACTCCGTTTTGCGCTGCTCGCTAGCATCCGTGGGCTTTTGAGCCAAAATTTCAAAATCTCTAAATTTCGCCCGTTCGCACCAATTCTGTAGCGCGCCGACGGTCGGGACGAAGTAGATATTTGAAATTTTTGAGTAGCTGTTTTTCGGACACAGCGCGAAATCGCTCGCTCCTTCGATATACATCGTGTCTAAAAACACCTCACCGCCAGCATTTAGAGAGGCGCGCAGATCTTTTAGCATCTTCACGGGGTCGCTGCGATGGTAGATGACGCCGAGGCAGAAGATTGTGTCGAATTTGTGCTCGTAAAAGGGTAGATGCTCCACGCCCAAAAGCTCGAATTTCGCGCCACTTCGGAGGAATTTCTCGATGAAGCTAAACTGCAGATAAAATAGCGCGCTCGGGTCAAACCCCACTAGCCGTGCAGGCTTTAGAGCGCTTGCGCGAAACATATAGTAGCCGTTGTTGCAGCCCACGTCGGCGACGGTTTTGCCTCGCAGATCTAAAAACGGCCGCAGCAGGTTAAATTTCACGAAGCTTCGCCACTCGGTATCGATAAAAAGATCATTTAGCGCAAAAGGCCCCTTGCGCCACGGCTTTAGCGCCCGCGCGATACGCGAAATTTCATCTCTCTGCTCCGCGCTGGCGTTAAAGCTTGCCCGCACGACGTCGCCGCACTCGCAGCCGCACTCGCCTATTCGTAGCGCCTCGATCGCGCTTAAAATTTCGCGGTTTTGCCCGCTTTGCAGCTTTTTAAAGTTCTCGTCTCTGATTTTTTGCAGATCCATTTTAATCCTAAAATTTCAAAATTTAGCGCCATTTTAGCATATTTTTGATTTAGCGCTTTTAAAGATTAAAAAGGTAAAATCGCCCGTAGTTCCACTTCAAATTTAAAGGAGAAAAGATGCAAGAAAATACCGCGCAGACGCGCAAATTTAACCTAACGCTAAATCACGAGATCGGCGGAGCGAACGTGCGCCTTTGGCTGCCTTTAATTTTGAAAACCCCTTATCAGCGGCTGCTTAGCCAGTACGAGGCGCGCTGCAACGCGGCTAAACAATTCATCTGCGGCGAGCTGATACCGACCTATTACGCGGAATTTTCGCAGACGGAGGGGGATGCCGTTTTTGAATTAAATTTCAAAGTTCAAATCGATGAGCGAAATACCGATTTTAGCAAAGTAAGCTTTAACGAAAATGAGCCTTTACGCCCCGGCGTAGCGGAGTTTTTAAAGCCTTTGGCGCGCAACGGAATCGTGAAGCAAAAAGCGGACGAGATCGCAGGCGGCATAAAAGGCGATCTGGAAAAGGCGCGCGCGATCTATGATTGGGTCGTAAAAAATATGAGCCGCGATAACGGTGTGGTTGCCTGCGGTATCGGCGATGCGGAAGCGATTTTAAGCAGCGGCAAGCTAAGCGGCAAATGCGCCGATATAAACTCTGTTTTCGTGGAGCTTTGCAGGGCGTCCGGGATCGCGGCGCGGGCGATGTTCGGCATCCGCACGGGCGCGGCGAAGAAATTTTCGCCAGAAATGGGCGTGATGGGCAGCAGCAACGCGCTTGAAATTTCGGGCGCACAGCATTGCAGAGCGGAATTTTATCTAAAAGGCTACGGCTGGATCCCTGTCGATCCTGCGGATGTCGCAAAAGTACGGCTGGGCGAAAACTTAAGCGAGGATGACTCCAAACTCGCGCGAGTGCGGGAGTATCTTTTCGGCAACTGGGAGCCGTGCTGGGTCGGCTTTAACTACGCTAGAGGCGTGATCTTAAATCCGCGCCCTGCGCATATTCCGCTGGATAAATTTAGCCATCCGTATTGCGAGGTAGCGGGCGAGATCAAAGATCCGTACGCGCCGCAGAGCTTTAGATACCAATACACGGCGAGCGAAATTTTATCCTAAGCCGCGCGCTTTAAAACCGCGACTCGATAAAATTTAGCGGTTTTAAAGCAAAATAGGGTTAAAATCCCCGCCATTTAGGGCTAAGTCTTAGCCATTTTATTTGAAGGCATATTTCATGCAAAGACGCGATTTTTTAAGAAACACTGCGATTTTAGGCGCCGTTATGGCAACTCCGAGCACCGTTTTGGGCGAGGGCAAAGCTATGGGCAACAAGAGGGTTTTTGACCTCACTTTAAATCACGAAATTTTAGAGGCGGGCAAGAAAACCAGGCTGTGGATACCGCTGCCGTTTGTTAGAGAGTATCAGAGCGTAAGCGATATCAAATTTGACGGCAATTTCGCTAATCCGTCGGTGAACTACGACGCGATCCCGACGCTTTACGTCGACTACGCCGAGGTGGCAAAGCCGACGCTTAGCGTTAAATTTAGAGTCGAGACCTTCGAGCGAAACACCGACTTTAGCAAGGTTAAATTTAACCCGAACGAAAAGCTAAGCCCTGAGACGGAGTTTTATCTAAAACCTACTCAGCACATCCCAAATGACGGCATCGTAAAGCAAAAAGCGGGGGAGATCACTAAAGGCATAAAAGGCGATCTGGAGCGCGCGAAAGCGATCTACACGTGGGTGGCAAACACCATGCAGCGCGATAACACCGTCCTAGGCTGCGGCACGGGCGACGTAAAAGCGATACTTGAGAGCGGCAAGCTAGTTGGCAAATGCACCGACATAAACTCCGTATTCGTTGGGCTTTGCCGCGCCGTAGGCATCCCTGCGCGCGAGATTTTCGGTATCAGAGTAGGGCAGAGCAGATTTTCAAACGAGATGGGAAAGGCCGATGAAAAGGGCCTCGCAGCGATCTCCGGCGGTCAGCACTGCAGGGCGGAATTTTATCTAAAAGGCCATGGCTGGATCCCTGTAGATCCTGCGGACGTCACGAAGGTGCGCCTGGGCGAGAAACTAAGCAACGACGACGGCAAGCTTGCCAAAGTTCGCGAGTTTTTGTTTGGCAACTGGGAGATGTGCTGGATCGGCTTTAACGACGCGCGCGACTTCGTGCTATCGCCAAAACCTGCGGAATTCCCGCTAAATAACTTCGGCTATCCTTACGGCGAAGTGGACGACAACGTGCTAAATTACTATTCGCCAAAAGAATTTAGCTACGACTACAAGTCGCAAGAGCTCAAATGAAGGGCTTTTGGCTAGCTCTGGCGTCGGTTGCGAGCGCGCTGGCGGCGACTCTTTGCTGCCTGCCCGCGCTTTTGTTTTTGATTTTCGGCGCCTCATTTAGCCTGCTTAGCTCGGAAGCTATAGAGAGCCTAACCGAGCTAAGACCATATTTTACCGCACTTGCCGCGATCTGCTTTGCGGCGAGCGCGTTTTATTTTTTCAAAAAGCCAAAATCCTGCGACCTCGCAAATCGCCGTAAAAAATGGATCTTCATCTACGTTTTTTTAGCTGTTTTTGTGATTATTCTGCTATCATACCCCGAAGTTTTAGGAAAAATTTATGAATAAAATTCTATCTATTTTACTGCTTGCAAGCGTGGCGTTTGCAAATCAAAATTTTGTCATCAAAGTCGATGGGATGCACTGTCCGCTGTGTACGGCGATGGTGCGAAAAGCCCTACTGAAGGTAGATGGCGTCATCAGCGCCAAGGCTAGCCTGCACGACAAAACCGCCCGCGTCGAGACGAAAGACGGCGTGAGCGAGAAGCAGCTGCTAGATGCGGTGGCGACGACTGGCTACACGGGCGAGATAGTCAAGTAAATTTAAGGAGCAAACATGCAAAAAAACGAGGTTATGAACGATTTTAAGAGGCTGTGCGAGATACCTCACTGTAGCTGCGAAACGGAGCAGATGAAGGAGTTTTTGGCGGATTTTGCGCGCTCTCAGGGCTTTAGCGCGAGCGTCGATGAGGCTGGCAATATCCACGCCGTAAAAGGCGAGCCTAAAATCTGCCTGCAAAGCCACTACGACATGGTTTGCGTGGGCGCGGCGCCGAATTTAGAGCTCATCGAAGAAAACGGCATCATAAGAGCCAAAAACTCGACTCTGGGTGCTGATGATGGCATCGGCGTGGCGATGATGATGGGCGCGATGCGGGAGTTTGCGAACCTAGAGTGCCTATTTACCAATGACGAAGAGGTTGGGCTCGTGGGCGCAAACGCCTTTAAGGGTAAAATTCTATCGCCGAATCTTCTAAATTTAGACAGCGAAGAGGACGACCGCGTGACGCTGGGCTGCGCGGGCGGCATAAACGTGAGCGCAAAAATCGGCGCGCAGACCGTCAAAAAGAGCGGTAAAATTTACGAGATCGGCGTCACGGGGCTTAGCGGCGGACACTCTGGCAATGAAATACACAAAAATATCCCAAATGCAACGAAGCTGCTGGCTAAATTCCTCGCCGAGGAGGGCTGCGAGCTCATCAGTCTGGATTTTGGCGAGAGGAGCAACTCGATCCCCGCAAACGCCGTGTGTAAGGCTCTGTGTGCGCATGAGCCAAAGCAGCGCGGCCTGGCGTGGGTAAAGAGCCTGGGTGAGGGCGAAGCGGACGTGTTGGTAAACGGCGGTAAAATTTTAGCTCTCATCAACTCATTCGCTCAGGGCGTGCGCAGCTACGACACGCAGCTTGGTATGGTAAACGAAAGCATAAATCTCTCGACCGTTAAGCAGAAGGGCGAAGTGATCGAGTTTGACTTTTTCGCGCGCGCGATGAAGCGCGAGGGGCTTGAAAATCTGGGCTTTGAGACCGCTACGCTAGCTAGCGCGCTGGGCTTTGATGTGAGAGTAGCCGACCGCTCGGCGAACTGGGCGCCGTGCATCAGCGACTTCGCGCATCTCGTGCTTGAGGAACTGCAAAAACAAAAGCCGCAGGCCAAATTTGCCGCCGTGCACGCCGGTCTTGAGTGCGGCGTTTTGGTTGCAAAACAGCCCGAGCTGCAAGCCTGCTCCATAGGCCCAAACATCCACTCGCCACACTCCGTGAACGAGCACTGCGAGATAGCGTCGGTGGAGATGATAGCGGAGGTCGTAAGAAACATTATCGCTAGGCTTCAGTAGCTCGGAAAGGCTTGTCTTTTGAGCGCTTTTTACGGATTTTGTTAAAATTTGACTTGATAGGCTATATGCCTTATCTTTGTCAAATTTTAACTTCAAAACCCCAAAAATCATCTCAAAATACTTCGCCTTTATTTTATTTGGGCGGCTCGTCTCACGAGCGCTTTTCCAAAATTTCGCAAAATTTTCGCTCCGCAGGCTATATAATGGACTACTTGCCGAAATAGAAATTTAAAAGGATATGAAAATGGAAAACCAGATCAAAAATTTTCTACAAAATTGTGAGCAGATCGTTAAATCACAAGCAAAGCGATACGAAAATCGTGGCTCTTTTGCGACGAAAATTCCACCCGTTTTTATGCTGCCTTATGATGAATTTGAGAAAAAATACGGTTCAAATTTACATTTGGATAGTAGTTCCTGCGTGCTGGTGTTTGACGGCGATCTTAGCCTGTCGGGGGCACGATAAATTCCGCTTGGCTTGAGGATAAATTTAGCGAAGCGGGCGGTAAAAATAACGCACGAGCGATGTTTGTTAACGGAAATTTATCCACTGGCGGCGATATCATCGATGATGATTATCTGTTTTTGCAAGTCGCTAAAGATACGACGTGTAGTTATCTGCATTCGCAGGACGGCGTTATCGCAATCGGCGGCAATCTAACGGCGCTTTGGGGCATAAGCGACGAATACAACGACGGAATGTTGCAGGTTTTTGGAAAAACGCAAGCGCCGTATATCGTCTCAAACGACCACGCGATGCCTGATCATAGCGCTAGCGAATGCGTCTATATCCTAGACGGACGGATTGGGCAAAGCTACCTGGGCGCGCTTGATGGTTGGGAATTTTTTGAAGATTGCGAGCTGATGTTTAAGGATGGAATTTGCGAAGATGAGTATCAGATCGATATTTCTGCCTTTTTTAAATTCGTAAAAAAGGGCGTTAATCCGCTGGTGGACTTTAAAACTTTTGAGGCTAGAAAAGCCGCCTGGGACGAAGAAAATGAAGAGCAGGAGCCCGAAGATACAGGCGATCTGCCCAAAAATTCCGAAACCATTGCCGAGACGATATATTTAGAAAATTTCAGCGGCAGCGATGAGGAGCTATACGAGTATATGGTGAGCGAATTTGAGGCCATAGAAAAAATCGGCGATGAAAGCGAAAAATACGCTTATGGCGGCAGAGCTTTCAAGCTGTCTATCATTGCGGCGAGAATGGCGGAAAATTGGCGGCTGATTACCCAGCGTTACTCTGCGCAGCAGATAGACGAGCTACGCAAAATCATCATTAAGAGTGCGACGAATTTAGCCGATTATTTTTTAAAAATCGGCGATAAAAAACAGCTTGCGTTCATCTATGAATTTTTAAACGATGATGCGGTAAGCATCGAAAAAGACGAGCCGTTTTTATACGAAACGCTGGTGCGCGCGGGCTTGGAGCTGCAAGATTACGATAGCACTTACGCGCTAGTGTCCGTCATCGATAAAAAGTCCGAATTTTTGCCGCAGGAGATGGCAAAAAGCATCGCGGACGTGATTAAAAGCGAAGGATACCGGGCTTGGCTGGCAAAACAGTAAGCTCCAAAAAGCAAAATTTTAAATTTTTCTAAAAGATAAAAATCAAAAGAGGCGTTTATAAAATTTCAATCTAAATTTTCCGCGCCATAATAAGCCGAACGTCTGCCGTAGAGCGGGTTTAAGCAAGGTGTCAAAATTTTAAAATTCCGTCAAATTTAAGTCCGTAAATTTAAACCCGCATTTGCAGGCTAAAATTTTACGGAAAATTCTTATCCTTGCTGCTGCACAGCTCGTTTAAAAAGCACTCTTTGCAGTTTGGCTTTATCGCTTTACAGGTGTAGCGGCCGAAAAGCACCATGCCTTGGTGCAGCTTGCCGAGATCCGTCTTAAAAGCCTCGCTAAGATCGCGCTCCGTAAGCTCGGGCGTCTTTGCACGGCTCAGCCCCAGGCGATGCGCGACGCGAAATACGTGCGTATCCACCGCCATCACGTTTGCGCCCGCGCCCTCTAAAAGCACGACGTGAGCGGTCTTTTGACCCACGCCCGCAAGAGATTTTAGTCCCGCTTCATCCAGAGGAATGACGCCGTCAAAGTCGCGAACCACCGCCTGCGCCATTTTGATCAAATTTACCGCTTTGTTGTTGTAGAAATTGCACGAGCTGATTAGCAGTTTAACGCTTGCCAGATTGGCCTTTGCAAGCTCTGCAACGCTCGGGAATTCCGCAAAAAAGCGCGGCGTGATCAAATTTACCCGCTTGTCGGTGCACTGCGCGCTAAGCATCACGCAGACCAAAAGCTGATAGTTGTCTTTAAATTTCAGCTCGCTGCGCTCTTCTGCGAAGTTTTGTAAAATTCTCTTTTTTATCTCTAAAATATCTTTTTTACTTCTCATAGGCGGAATTCTACCGCAATTTTCGTAAAAGCGAATTGAATGTTAACTACTTTGAGTTATAATTTTTGCTAAATTTTTTAAAGGAAAAACAATGAGAAAACTTATATTTTCGACACTTAGTTTGGCTGTGGCTATGAGCCTAAATGCTACCGTTTACGCAACCGCAAACGGCAAAGATATCACCGAAAAAGAGCTTGCGCCGCTTCTTAGCGGGCTTGGGAACGTAAATATCGACGCTCTTCCGCCGACTCAAAAAAAGGAGCTGATCGACAAAGGTATCGAGCTTCAGCTACTAATCGACGAGGCGAAAAAATCGGGTGTAATGGACGATGATATGTATAAAAAGGAGCTTGAGGTCGTAAAAGATAACCTCGCGCTTCGCGTTTGGCAGGCAAAAGAGGCGAGCAATATCAAACTGGACGAGAAAGAGGTTAGCGATTTTTACAATAAAAATAAAGCTAAATTTATGGAGCCCGCAAAGATAAAGATTAGCCAGATCGTGCTTAAAACAGAAGCCGAGGCAAATGCCGTAATCAAGGAGCTAAAGGGCTTAAACGGTAGCGCGATGAACGTTAAATTTGCCGATCTTGCAAAAGCCAAATCGATCGATCCGCAGGCTAAACAAAGCGGCGGCGAGCTAGGTTGGATACCGAGCGATCAGGTTAAGCCGGTTGCCGATGCGGTCTCGAAACTGAAAGATGGACAGATCACTCCAAAGGCTATAATAAGCGGTCTTGGCTATCACGTCATCTTAAAAGAGGGCGCACAGGCTAAAAAGCAGCTCAGCTTGGATGAGATCAGAAGCTATATCGAGCGCATTTTAAGGCAGCAAAAAGCCGCTAAAATGGTAGATCAAAAGGCTGAAGAGCTTCGCAAGAGCGCTACAATCGAATATAAATAAAATTTAGGAGCGAAAGATGGGCGTTTTAGATATAGTAAAACCGGGCGTTTTAAGCGGCGATGACGTAAGTAAGGTTTATGCGTATGCGAAGCAGCAGGGCTTTGCGATCCCTGCGGTAAACGTAGTGGGGAGCAACTCCATAAACGCCGTTTTAGAAAGCGCTAAAATCGCAAATTCGCCCGTAATAATTCAGTTTAGCAACGGCGGCGCGGCGTTTTATGCAGGTGCTGCCTGCCCAAATGCCGCGGTATTGGGCGCTATCGCAGGCGCGCGCCAGGTGCATGCTCTGGCAGCCCATTACGGCGTCGCGGTGATTTTACATACCGATCACGCCGCAAGGAAGCTACTTCCGTGGATCGACGAGCTCATTAAGGCTAATGCCGCGAATAAAAAAGCTCACGGTGCGCCGCTATTTAGCTCGCACATGCTCGATCTTAGCGAGGATGATTTGGAGTTAAATTTAGCCACCTGCGAGAAGTATTTGGAAATTTTAAGCGATCTTGGAATTTCGCTTGAGATCGAGCTTGGCGTCACGGGCGGCGAAGAGGACGGCGTCGATAATACCGGCGTCGATAACACGCTTCTTTACACCCAGCCCGCAGATGTCGCACTCGCCTACGAGCGGCTAAGCAAAATCAGCGATAGATTTAGCATCGCAGCAAGCTTTGGCAACGTCCACGGCGTGTATAAGCCGGGCAACGTCGTGCTGCGACCCGAAATTCTAAAAAATTCTCAAAAATTCGTGCGCGAAAAATTTAATCTACAATCCGAAAAGCCCGTAAATTTCGTCTTTCACGGCGGCAGCGGCAGCGATACCTCCGATATCAAGGCGGCTGTGAGCTACGGCGTGGTAAAGATGAATATCGACACCGACACGCAGTGGGCGTTTTGGGACGGCGTGCGCGGATACGAGGCCGAAAATAGGGCGTATCTACAAGGCCAAATCGGAAACCCGCAGGGCGAGGACAAGCCGAATAAGAAATTTTACGATCCGCGCAAATGGCTGAGGGCGGGTGAACAGAGCATGACGCGCCGTTTGCAAGTCGCATTTGAAAATTTAAATTGCTTAAACAGGAACTAAGATGGAGCACTCGAATAACGAAGTATTGGATATCACGCTGCCCGAAGCGAGGGAGCGCTCGCTAGCGGGCGTCTTTTTCAAAATCACAGCGCTTCCGATAGCCATTTTTGTGGTGTTTTTGCTGGGTTATTTGGGGCTCATCGGACTGAAGGTCGAGACGCACTCGATTCTAATGCTTGCGGTTTTGCTCATCATAGCGCTGGTTTTAGCCCGCCACAACGCCGAATACGGCTGCTCAAATTTTGAAAACAATATCGACGATTTTAAATCCGAGCTAAAAAACTACATCGTCGCCAACCTCCTAAGCATCGGCGGCAAAAAGAAATCGGACGCTAAATTTGATCTTTTCGTCGATGAGTACGGCTACTCGCTGCGCAATCAAAACTACGCTTCCGTCGCAGCGGCCGTCTTTCCGATGCTTGGAATTTTAGGCACCTTCATCTCGATTGCGATTTCGATGCCGCATTTTTCTTCAAGCAATATCGACGGGCTCGAAACCGAGATCGCGCAGCTTCTAGGCGGCGTAGGCACGGCGTTTTATGTCTCGATCTATGGAATTTTTTTGGCGCTTTGGTGGATATATTTTGAGAAAAAGGGCATCAGCAAATATGAACGCCTGCTGATCAAATACAAAAATTCCACTAAAAATTTTTTCTGGAACAAAGACGAGATCACGCAGGGCTATCTGAGCGAAATTTTAAGCGCAAACGCAGATATTTCGCGCTCGTTCGCGGCTATGGCTTCGACAAGCTTTTCGGACGGGCTAAACCGCTTAATTAGCGAAAAAATAGCTGCGTTTGAAAACGTGATGGAGGCCGAGAAGCGCAGCTTTGCGCTTACGCAAGAGGGGCTTGAGAAGGCTAACGAGATGATCTTAAGCGCCAACCTCTCTCGCGGCGAAATGGATAAGAGCTTTGCTCAAATTTTATCCGCGCTTAAGTCCGTATCCGCAAGCCTCGTGGAGATTCAAAATGGGATTTCCGCGCAGTATTTGAAACAATCTGAAATTTTAGAGCAAAACGACGATAAGATCGAGTTCGCGACAAACTCTCTAACCGCGCAGATCAAAAATTTAACCGCCTGCTTGCAGAGCTTTAGCGGCGAGATGTTAAAGCAGCAAAGCGCCTCCATAGCGAGCCTAAATTCTAGCTTTAAAGAATTTAGCGCCGATCTGAAGACGTTACTCGGCGGTGCAAATTTGGATCAAAGCGGCAACGCAGACATAATCGAAGAGCTTCGCAAAACGCTTGCGAGCATCGATGAAAAAGCACTTTTAGATGAAAACGAATAACGAAGAAAAAGAGACCTTTTGGATCGCGTACGCCGATTTGATGGCGGGACTGCTTTTTGTTTTCGTGCTTTTAGTAGGCGGCATCATCGTCAAATACTTCCTCACGCAAAGTAACCTACAAGAGAAAGAAAGCCAAATTTCAAGCGCGCTTTTGAGCTTGCAAAGCCAGGAGAAAAAAAGCGCCGAGCTTGAGGCGCTGAATAAAATTTTTAGCGACCAGCTTGAGAAGCTGAACATCGAAAATACCGACCTTCGCAAGCAAAATTCCATCTACTTCATACAGATCGAAGATCTAACCGAGATGGCGGAGAAGCTGAAAAAAGAGAATTTAGACATCAACTTGCTTCTGCAAAAAGCGCGCGACGATGCCAACGCTACGATTAGCCAAAACGAGCTTAAAATCGCCTTTTTGCTCGATCAGCTCACGCAGAAAGAGAGCGATTTTAATAAAATTTTACAGGACCTCAATGTCACGAAAAATCGCATCCGCAACCTCACCGGAATGAAGGTCAAGATCATCGCCGATCTGAAGGAGAAGCTGGGCGGCAAGATCCGCATCGATAACGAAAGCGGCGCGATGACGCTAAGCTCGTCGATCCTTTTCGACAAAGGCTCAAGCGAGCTGAAAGAGGGCGCCAAAGAGACGCTCCGCTCGACGTTACAGAGCTATTTTGCCGCGCTTTTGAATAACGATGAAATTCGCGAAAATTTAGATCAGATCATCATCGAGGGGCACACGGACAGCGACGGCGGGTATTTGTACAACCTCGAACTCTCGCAAAACAGGGCGTTTGCGGTGATGGATTTCATCAACTCGTGGAATAAAGATGAGCGGCTACAAAAATATCTCATCGCCAGCGGTCGCAGCTACACGCAGCCCGTGATGCGCAGAGGCGTCGAGGACAAGGACGCTAGCCGCCGCATCGAGATCAAATTTACCCTTTCAAACAAAGAAGCGATGGAGGAGATCAGGAAATTTTTGCAGTTCGATGCGAACGCTACGAATTAGTAGTTCGCTCGAAATTTTAACCTGCAAAAAGAGAGCTTAAAATTTTAAAATTCTTGACGAATTAACGGCTCATCTGAAATTTCAACAGCGGCGCGGAACATATCCTTTTATTTTGGCGCGAATATTATGAACGAGCGGCTCACTAAATTTTACCGTAGCCCTTACGTGGCGTTTATGTAACGCCTGCCGCGGCGGAATGGGCTTAAATTTAAAGCCTGCGCATTTTGCCGCGCTTTTAGTGTTGCCCTGCGGATGATATAGTCTAAATTTAGACCTTTAAATTTAAGCCGCAAATTTAAGCAGACTTCGCTAGCGGCTTAAAAATTTATGATAGGTTGAAAACCTTGCTCGTTTAATTTTTTATAGTTGTCGCAGCCGACTTGAAGCCCAAAATCGCAAGCTTTGCCGAAGTATTCTTTTGCGATGCTTGCATCCTGTTTTACGCCTTCACCATAGAAATATGAAATCCCAAGATTATAGCAGCCGTCGGCAAATTCCAAGCGACAAGCCTTCGAAAATAGCTCGTTTGCTTTTTTATAATCTTGCTTTACGCCTTTTCCAGACCCGTATAAAGCTCCTAGATTATTACATCCTGCGTCATGTTCTAAGTCGCAAGCTTTAGAATATAGCCCGCTCGCTTTTTTATAATTTTGATTTATGCCTTTGCCGTGTTCATATAAAATTCCAAGATTAGTACATCCTATGCCATATCCTAAGTTACAAGCTTTAGAATATAACTCACTTGCATTTTTATAATCTTGTTTTTCATATAAAGCCCCTAGATCATTACATCCTAACCCATATCCCAGATTACAAGCTTGAAAAAATAAGCTTCTTACTTTTTCGAAGTCCTGTTTTACTCCCTCGCCTAAATAGTATAAGGCTCCAAGATTGTAACATCCTTCGGCAACTTCTAAATCGCAAGCTTTAGAATACAATTCGCTTGCTTTCTTGTAGTTTTGTTTTACGCCTTCGCCCGAGGCGTATAAGAGTCCAAGATTATTACATCCTGTGCCATGCTCCAAATCACAAGCTTTAGAATATAATTCGCTAGCTTTTTCGAAGTTTTGTTCTACATCTTTTCTTGAGTTATACCAAAGCCCTAATATATAGCATCCTTCGCTATATCCTAGATTGCAAGCTTTGGAAAGCATTTCGATCGCTTTTTTGTCGTCTTGCTCTACTCCTTTGCCTGAGTAGTATAAAACACCCAGATTGCCGCAAGCTATGCTATTTTTTAAGTCGCAGGCCTTAGAATACAGTTCAGCTGCTTTTTTATAATCTTGTTCTACGCCCTTGCCGTATTCGTATGACGCCCCCAAGGTGGTGCAACCCCAGCCGTCGCCCAAACTACAGGCTTTAGAATTTAGCTCCCTTGCTTTTTCATAATCCTGCTTCACGCCATCACCAGAATAGTATGCCATGGCGAGATTTACGCATGCTAAGGTATTGTTGCTATCGCATTCGCTTTGCAACTTGCTTATACCGGGATC